>NZ_CP026362.1:0-300000 GCF_004116955.1 Bacillus vallismortis
TGCGCTGGCCCTCAGTATTGTGACCACGCTGGTCAGCCTGCTGATTCCATTATTAACGAAGCAGCTTGTCGACGGATTTTCCATGTCAAACCTGTCAGGCACGCAAATCGGGCTGATCGCGCTTGTTTTTTTCGTACAGGCCGGTTTAAGCGCCTATGCCACCTATGCGCTTAACTATAATGGACAAAAAATCATTTCCGGGCTGCGGGATTTATTATGGAAGAAATTAATTAAGCTCCCTGTCCCTTATTTCGATACAAACGCTTCCGGAGAAACCGTCAGCCGCGTGACGAATGATACGATGGTGGTCAAAGAATTGATCACAACCCATATCAGCGGGTTTATTACAGGCATCATTTCAGTCATTGGATCTCTGACAATCTTGTTTATTATGAATTGGAAGCTGACACTGCTTGTATTAGTTGTCGTTCCGCTTGCCGCTCTAATCCTAATCCCGATTGGCCGGAAGATGTTCACCATTTCTCGGGAAACGCAAGATGAAACAGCCCGTTTTACCGGCCTGCTGAATCAAATCCTTCCGGAAATCAGACTCGTCAAGGCTTCAAATGCGGAGGTTGTCGAATATGGCGCGGGAAACTGGGGATTTCTTCATTATTTAAACTGGGAGTTCGTGAAGCCAAGGTTCAGTCGCTTGTCAGTCCGCTTATCTCACTTGTATTAATGGCAGCACTTGTGGCAGTCATCGGATACGGGGGCATGCAGGTCTCATCAGGCGAGCTCACTGCCGGAGCGCTCGTGGCCTTTATTTTATATTTGTTTCAAATTATTATGCCGATGGGCCAGATCACAACGTTTTTTACACAGCTGCAAAAATCAATCGGCGCAACCGAACGGATGATTGAGATTTTGTCAGAAGAAGAGAAGATACTGTCACAGGAAAACAAATCGAAAACGCGCATTTGCCTATCCAGCTTGATCGTGTGTCTTTTGGATATAAGCCTGATCAGCTGATTTTGAAAGAGATCAGCGCCGTCATTGAAGCAGGGAAAGTAACAGCGATTGTCGGTCCGAGTGGCGGAGGAAAAACAACATTGTTTAAGCTGCTTGAACGTTTTTATTCACCGACTGCAGGGATCATTCGGCTGGGGAAGAGCCGGTTGACACTTACTCGCTTGAATCGTGGCGGGAGCATATCGGGTATGTATCACAGGAAAGCCCGTTAATGTCAGGAACGATTAGAGAAAACATTTGCTACGGGTTAGAACGTGATGTAACGGACGCTGAGATCGAAAAGGCCGCGGAGATGGCATACGCGCTCAATTTCATAAAGGAGCTTCCGAATCAGCTTGATACGGAGGTAGGCGAACGCGGCATTATGCTGTCAGGCGGACAAAGGCAAAGAATCGCGATTGCGAGAGCGCTTCTCCGAGATCCGAGCATTCTCATGCTTGATGAAGCGACCTCAAGCCTTGACAGCCAATCTGAAAAATCAGTCCAGCAGGCGCTCGAGGTGCTGATGGAGGGCCGCACAACGATTGTCATCGCTCACCGCCTCTCTACTGTTGTAGACGCGGACCAGCTGCTGTTTGTTGAAAAAGGAGAAATTACCGGACGGGGAACCCATCATGAATTAATGGCTTCGCATGATCTATATAAAGATTTTGCTGAACAGCAGCTCAAAATGAACGCGGATTTAGAAAACAAAGCCGGGTAAATTTTGGTCGAATCAGCCAGCAAAAAAACGGGGGGATTTTCCCAATCCTTCCTTTTGAACTATTGAGGGGCTGACGATTTATGGTATACTACTGACGGTAATATTGTATAAAAACGGAGGGTAGTTGTGGGAAAACACACTTCTGAACATAAAAATCACGCACAAATTGTCCAGCTGCTTCAAGATGGACAATATTTTTTTCATAAAGGCTTGAAAGCGTATAAAGAGCGCAATCTGAAACGGGCAAGCAAACTGATTCAACGCGCGGTTCATTTGGAGCCGGAGGATTCAGAGATGCTTTCGCAGCTTGCGGTCATTTATTCAGAAATGGGCCAATATCAAGAGTCGAACGATCTTCTTGATTATATTATGGCAAATCTGGAGACCGAAATGCCGGAGTGCCATTACTTTAAAGCGAATAATTTTGCCCATCTGGGACTCTTTCAAGAAGCTTATAAAGAAGCGGCCGCTTATTCAGATGCGATCCGGACGGGGAATTCGCTGAAGAAAACGATAGTCTGCTTGAATTGCTAGATTTAGGAGACGGCGGGCCTGAGGATTCTCTGTATGATCAGGATGAATTGCTGGTGAAACAGGATCGGGCAAAGTCCCTCTTGGAAAGCGGCCAGCTTGCTGAAGCTGTGGCGGCGCTTGAGGAAATCACAGCTGAATCCGGAGCTTTGGTCAGCATACAACAATCTGGCGCTCGCCTATTTCT
This sequence comes from Bacillus vallismortis, assembly GCF_004116955.1. NCBI lineage: Bacteria > Bacillati > Bacillota > Bacilli > Caryophanales > Bacillaceae > Bacillus > Bacillus vallismortis. Next base: position 2,394 of record NZ_CP026362.1, read on the forward strand.
ATTCAGGCAACATCGTTAAAGCAAAGGAAACCGCTTATCAAGTGCTCAGTCATAATGAAGGAAATCTTCATGCCTTATGCAATCTTCTCGTTTTCTACTATTATGAAAGAGAAGACGAAAAAGTGGCGGAATTGAGTGACCGGCTTTCTAATGTGTATCCGATGCTATTGGAACAGCGATACAAACTTGGAGCTACTTTGGCGCTGTCGGCCGCTATGAGCTCGGATATAAATGGCTCAAGTCATTATATAAAAGCGGTTTTGAAGGCGATGACACATTCTTTTACTGGCTCTCGTGCTCCGCTTATTTTACAGGGCATACTGAATTCGCCGAGACGATCTGGAGAAAAGTCGAGTCGCAATATCCCGGAGAAGACCGCCCGGCTCCCTGGGTTGAACGGAGGGAAGCACTCCCTTCATCGGTAGAGCAGCGTCTCGCAGCCTATTATATCAGCAGCACAAAGGGAGAAACGGAGCATCTTGAAGCGGTGATACACTCGAAGAGAATCACCGCTCCTTTCGAAAATCATTTTGTAAGGCTGCTCTTGAATGGAGAATCGGCGGCTGCTGATGTATCAGAGGATGCGCTTTTCGCTTATCAAACCGTCAAATTATTGGAGCAAGCTGAAAAAGAAGAAATGAAAACAGAGGTCATGAGCTGCTGGGTGTTCCATGTCATTCAGCAAATCCGGGCTGCCGTTCCATTGAAAAATGAGAAGGGCTGGGCAGCTGCGATTTGTTATATTTGGAAAGAAGCTCACGGAAAACATGATACGAAAAAAGACACAGCGGCCCGATTTGGCATCTCTCCGGCAACGCTGACGAAATATATGAAATATATTGATGATATTCTAGAATAGAATATTTTGAAGAGTCGATTTGTATAATCGACTCTTTTTTTATTTGATAGATTATAGTAATAGAATAATATCGACAGTTTTTTTAGGTGTTTAAGAAAAATGACAAACGATGAATGACTTGACATCTGTTTGAAACACAAATGTAATAAAATTTATCGCTAATTTGTCGAAACTTGATGGTATAATGATTCTCGTACATAAGGAATTAGTGTTTTTTACATATGATGTGAAATAAACGCTATACAGCCAGAATAAGAGATACACAGAAACATTAACCATAAACAACCATCATTCCTCGTAGAGTATGAGGAACGAAACTTGATGTTTAAAATACGATTCCACATGAGAACAGGTTCACAGTAAAGGGGAGATATTAAAAGTGAGAAAGAGTTTATTGACACTTGGTTTGGCTTCCGTCATCGGGACAAGCAGTTTTTTGATCCCATTTACAAGTAAAACTGCATCGGCGGAAACATTAGATGAAAAGAAACAAAATATCGAAAGCAAGCAATCTGAGGTTGCTTCCAGCATAGAAGCGAAGGAAAAAGAATTAACTGCGCTTCAGGAAAATCAATCAAAGATTGAAAAAGAACTAAAAGACATTAACGATAAGGCGCTTAATACAAGCAACGAGATCGAAGATAAAAAAGAAGAAAACGCTAAAACAAAGAAGAAATCAAAAAGCTGAAAAAAGAGATTAAAGAAACAGAAGCCCGTATTGAAAAGCGTAACGAAATCCTGAAAAAACGCGTTCGTTCTTTACAGGAAAGCGGCGGATCTCAAGGATACATAGATGTCCTTTTAGGGTCAACAAGCTTTGGTGACTTTATCTCTCGCGCGACTGCGGTTTCATCAATTGTTGATGCAGACAAAGATTTAATCAAGCAGCAAGAGCAGGATAAAGCGAAACTTGAAGATTCTGAAGCGGATTTGAATAATAAGCTGAAAGAAGTTCAAGCTGCATTGGCTAAATTAGAAACCATGCAAAAAGAGCTTGATAAACAGCTTGATGAAAAAGACAAGCTATTCGAAGAAGCAAAAGCAAGCCAGAAGAAAACGGCTGACGCGATTTCTGAATTAAAATCAGAAGCGTCTGAGCTTGCGAACCAAAAAGCAGATACCGAAGCAGAACAAGCACGCATCAAAAAAGAACAAGAAGCTGCGGCTGCTTTGATCAAAAAGCAGGAAGAAGCGCAAAAAGCATCTGATGAGACACAAACAGCTACAACTGAAACAGCAAGCTCATCTCATGATGATTCTTCAAACAACAATTCTTCTAAGAGTTCATCAAACAGTTCGTCTAACAGCTCATCTTCTAAGAAGAGAAGCAGCTCAAACAGCAATTCAGGCGGCACTGTCATCAGTAACTCAGGCGGAATTGAAGGCGCGATCAGCGTTGGTTCAAGCATTGTCGGAAGATCACCGTACAAATTTGGCGGCGGACGCTCTCAGTCTGATATCAACAACCGTATTTTGACTGCTCATCATTCGTACGCTGGGCATACGCTTCTGCAGGTGTCAACCTTGGACCTGTCGGCGGAACAACAACTGATACGTTAGTTGCTAGAGGACAGCTGTCAGCGCGTCTGAAATGAAGCGCGGAGACTTAGTTTTCTTGACACATACAAAACAAACGGTCACGTTGGAATTTACTTAGGAAACGGTACTTTCCTAAACGATAATTCATCTCACGGTGTATCTATTGACTCAATGAGCAACGTTTACTGGAAAAAGGCATTTAAAGGCGTTGTAAGACGTGTTGTTCAATAATAAATAAGACAAGGGCCTTCTTGAACAGAAGGCTCTTTCTTTATTAATACATATACCCTTTTAAAAAACATTTAATCATGATCAGAAAAAAATGAGCAAAAAAAATAGCGTATCACCCTGAGATTTTATAGGATATGGGTAAGGTATACGTTAGATGGGGACTCTTATCATATAAAGAAGCGCCCCAACTTGAAAAAGACGTGTTAAGGAGTGGATAGTGTGTCAGAAGAAAAAGTATATGACGTGATTATTATCGGCGCGGGTCCTGCTGGGATGACGGCCGCTGTATACACATCAAGAGCAAATTTATCGACATTAATGATTGAAAGAGGAATTCCAGGCGGGCAAATGGCCAATACGGAAGATGTAGAAAACTATCCTGGATTCGAAAGCATTCTCGGACCTGAGCTTTCTAACAAAATGTTCGAACACGCGAAAAAATTCGGCGCTGAATACGCTTATGGCGATATTAAAGAAGTGGTTGACGGAAAAGAGTACAAAGTGGTAAAAGCCGGTTCTAAAGAATATAAAGCGCGTGCAGTGATCATTGCCGCAGGTGCGGAATATAAGAAAATTGGCGTGCCTGGCGAAAAAGAATTGGGCGGCCGCGGCGTGTCTTATTGTGCGGTATGTGACGGCGCTTTCTTTAAAGGCAAAGAGCTTGTCGTTGTCGGCGGCGGAGATTCCGCTGTGGAAGAAGGCGTGTATCTGACACGTTTCGCTTCAAAAGTAACGATTGTTCACAGACGTGACAAACTCCGTGCGCAAAGCATTCTTCAAGCGAGAGCATTTGATAATGAAAAAGTTGACTTCCTTTGGAATAAAACCGTGAAGGAAATTCATGAGGAAAACGGCAAAGTCGGCAGCGTAACGCTTGTTGATACAGTAAACGGTGAAGAAAGTGAATTCAAAACAGACGGCGTATTCATTTACATCGGCATGCTTCCTCTGTCTAAACCGTTTGAAAATCTGGGCATTACGAATGAAGAGGGCTACATCGAAACAAACGACCGCATGGAAACAAAGGTTGAAGGGATTTTCGCTGCCGGAGACATTCGCGAAAAATCACTGCGCCAAATCGTAACGGCTACAGGAGACGGAAGTATTGCGGCACAAAGCGTACAGCATTATGTCGAAGAGCTCCAAGAAACGCTGAAAACTTTAAAATAAAAGGCTGTCATACGAGTTTCACATTACGTTACTGGGTTTTAATTCCGCTGTAACAGTTGTGTAATGCTTTTCGGTTATGATTAATAACGTAATTGACCCCCTTTTTATAATGAATACACTTTTTTGGCACGGATTCTCCAGTTATCCGTGTCCTTTTTTTGTCCAAAAATAAAAGGCGGTTGCCTATTCCATAAAAATCACCTGAATTCATGAATGAATATGCTGTAAAATAAGAAAAGATTGTCAATGTCTCTTCATTGTGGGAGGCATCTTGAAGCGGTATAATAAAGAGACGATGACAGGACGAGAAGGTTAGGTGAACGTACTTGCAAAGAGTGACAAATTGTGTGCTTCAGACGGATGACAAGGTCCTTCTGCTGCAAAAGCCGAGACGCGGCTGGTGGGTCGCGCCGGGAGGCAAGATGGAGAGCGGGGAATCAGTCAGAGATTCCGTCATCAGAGAGTACAGAGAAGAGACAGGTATCTATATCATAAACCCTCAGTTAAAAGGCGTTTTTACCTTTATCATTAAAGAAGGTGACCAGATTGTCTCTGAGTGGATGATGTTTACGTTTGTCGCTGATTCATATACCGGACAAAATGTATCCGAATCAGAGGAAGGCAAATTGCAGTGGCACAATATTGAGGAGATTCAAAACTTGCCTATGGCCCCGGGAGACGGCCATTCTTGATTTTATGATGAAGGGCCAAGGGCTGCTGCACGGCACCTTTACGTATACACCGGACTTCAAGCTGCTCAGTTATCGTTTAGATCCGCAGCATATCAAGTAAAAAGTAGTCAGGGGGAGAAAGATGAGCGTTAGTGAATCACATGATATTCAGCTAGTCATTATAACCGGAATGTCGGGAGCGGGAAAAACGGTCGCCATTCAAAGCTTTGAAGACCTCGGCTATTTCTGCGTCGATAATCTTCCCCTTCATTGCTTCCGAAATTTTTAGAGCTGATGAAGGAATCAAATTCGAAAATGAGCAAGGTTGCGCTCGTGATGGATTTGCGCGGCCGTGAATTTTTTGACCGGCTGATTGAGGCGCTGGATGAGATGGCGGAAAATCCGTGGATTACTCCTCGTATTTTATTTTTAGATGCAAAGGATTCCATCTCGTCACGAGATATAAAGAAACGAGACGTTCGCATCCGCTGGCATCGACTGGCCTGCCGCTTGAGGGCATTGGCTGGAACGGGAGCTGCTTGAGGAATTAAAAGGCCGCTCTCAAATCATTTATGATACGTCAACATGAAGCCGCGTGATTTACGTGAAAAAATCGTACAGCACTTTGCGTCAAACCAAGGAGAAACATTTACCGTGAATGTCATGTCATTTGGTTTTAAATACGGTATCCCGATTGACGCAGACCTCGTCTTTGATGTCAGATTTTTGCCGAATCCTTACTATATTGAAAGCATGCGTCCGCTGACTGGCAAGGATAAAGAGGTTTCTCTTACGTCATGAAGTGGAATGAAACGCAGAAGTTCAATGAAAAATTGATCGATCTGCTGAGCTTTATGCTGCCTTCATATAAAAGAGAAGGAAAAAGCCAGGTTGTCATTGCGATCGGCTGCACAGGGGGCCAGCACCGCTCTGTGACACTTGCCGAACATTTAGCTGATTATTTCAAGAAGGATTACTATTCTCATGTTACTCACCGGGACATTGAAAAGAGAAGCCGGAAATAAGATGGAACAAAAACCGAAAATCGCAATCTTTGGCGGCGGTACGGGTCTTTCTGTATTGCTCCGGGGCTTGAAGCATAAACCAGTTGACATTACGGCCATTGTGACAGTTGCCGATGATGGAGGAAGCTCCGGGCGTCTGCGCAATGAACTGAAAATTCCGCCACCCGGAGACATCAGAAACGTGCTTGCCGCTTATCCGATGTCGAGCCGCTTGTGAAGATCTCTTTCAGCACCGCTTCAATAAGGGGAATGACTTAACAGGCCATTCTCTCGGGAATTTGATTTGGCAGCGATGACGAATATAACCGGTGATTTTTTCACGCTGTCACAGAAATGAGCAAGGTGCTGAATGTAAGAGGAAAGGTTTTGCCAGCTGCTAATGCCAGTGTCGTTCTGCATGCAGAGATGGAAGACGGCCGCGTGGTCTCAGGCGAGTCCACGATCCCGGCGTACGGACAGCGCATTAAGCGTGTGTTTCTTACGCCGGAACATATTGATCCGCTGCCGGAAACGATAGAGGTAATCAGGGAAGCGGATTTGATTATTATCGGCCCGGGTAGCCTCTATACAAGCATTCTTCCCAATTTGCTCGTTCCAAAAATCGGGGAAGAAGTCATAAAGGCGCCGGCGAAAAAAGTATACATTTGCAACGTGATGACTCAGCCCGGCGAAACGCTCCATTACACCGCTGCTGATCATGTAAAAGCGCTCAATCAGCATATGGGCTGCGATTTCATTGATACGATATTAGTGAACAGTGAAGACATTCCTGACGAAATCAAACGTAAGTACGAAATGGAATCGGCGCGCCCTGTTGATTTTGATATCGAAGAGCTAAAAGCGCTAGGGCTGGAAGTCATCAGAGATCAAATCGTAACGCATAAAAATGACGTAATTCGTCACGATACACATAAAGTGGCCTCTCTTCTTGTCGATTTACTAAAAGAATGAAGCCTTGAAATGAGGTGGCTATATGTCATTTGCATCAGAAACAAAAAAGAATTAACGAATTTGGAAGTGAAAGACTGCTGCATTAACGCAGAGCTGTCTGCGCTTATCCGGATGAACGGAGCATTATCCTTTACAAACCGCCATCTCGTACTTGATGTTCAAACTGAAAATGCGGCGATTGCCCGCCGCATCTATACATTGCTGAAAAAACAATATATGTGTCGGTCGAGCTGCTGGTCAGAAAGAAAATGCGGCTGAAGAAGAATAACGTCTATATTGTGCGTTTTTCGGAAAATGCCAAAACAATTTTAGAGGATTTAAAAATACTCGGGGAGAATTTTGTGTTTGAACGAAGTATTTCGGAAGAGCTGGTCAAAAAGAGATGCTGCAAACGTTCTTATATGAGAGGGGCATTTTTGGCGGGAGGTTCGGTCAATAATCCGGAAACCTCCTCGTATCATTTAGAAATCTTCTCTCTTTATAAGGAGCATAACGATTCATTATGCGACCTGTTAAATGAGTTTCAGTTAAACAGCAAAACGCTCGAACGGAAAAAAGGCTATATCACTTATTTAAAAGAGGCTGAAAAGATTACCGAATTTCTGAACGTCATCGGTGCCCACAATTCGCTGCTGCGATTTGAGGATGTCAGAATCGTCAGGGATATGAGAAATTCGGTCAATCGCCTCGTGAATTGTGAAACAGCCAACTTAAACAAAACGATCGGCGCTTCGCTCAGGCAGGTGGAAAATATCAAATACATCGATGAAAGAATCGGCTTGGATGCGCTTCCTGAAAAGCTTCGGGAAATCGCGCAGCTGCGGATTGATTATCAAGAAGTGACGCTGAAAGAACTAGGGGAAATGGTAACAAGCGGGAAAATCAGCAAATCAGGGATCAATCACAGGCTGAGAAAACTTGACGAAATCGCAGAACAGCTGCGGACAGGGCAAACCGTCACTTTAAAATAACCGTAAAGAAAAGGGGAGATCTTATGGTTCAACAGAAAGTGGAAGTTCGATTAAAGACAGGACTGCAGGCGCGTCCTGCTGCTTTGTTTGTACAAGAGGCAAACCGGTTTACGTCAGATGTGTTTCTTGAGAAGGATGGGAAAAAAGTAAATGCAAAAAGCATCATGGGGCTGATGAGCCTTGCGGTAAGCACAGGCACTGAGGTTACCTTGATTGCCCAGGGAGAAGACGAACAAGAGGCGCTGGAAAAGCTGGCTGCTTATGTTCAAGAAGAAGTTTAGGTGATAAAAATGAGTGATTTTTTAAAAGACTGTTTTCAGAAAATCGGCTGGGAGAAAGACCATGTCAGCTTCGGCGATCTCCCCCTTTTTCTCGAAGCAATGGCATACCGTTTTCCATTTGAAAACCGTGCCGTACTCGCAAAAGAGAATTATAAGGTAACAAAAGAAGAGCTGTTGCGCCGTCTGGTCAAAGAACAACGGGGCGGCCTGTGCTACGATTTAAATGGTTTGCTTTATTTTGTCCTGCGTGAGGCCGGGTTTCATGTGAAGCTCATTCGGGAACGGTTTATGCAGGAAAACAAGAAGAGTGGGCATTAGACGGGACGCATGCTGCTGTATGGCTGTCTGCGGAAAAAGGCGAGTACATCGTTGATATCGGCTTCGGCATCAACCTGGCGCTCCAGCCGATACCGCTTTCTGGAGAAACGGTACAATCACCTGTCGGGTCATTTCGAATCAAAGAAGAAGAAACAGAAAAGGGCAGCCATGTTCTATTGATGGACAAGGGAGACGGCTGGCAAATCGGTTACGCTTTTACCCTTGATGAGAGCGATGCCGGTGATTTAGATGACATGAAGGACATGATTCACTCTCATGAAAAATCTCCTTTAACAAATCACCGCTCGCTTCAAAGCTGACACCAAACGGACGGATGGTCATGACAGACCGCCATTTCACGATTCATGAAAACGGCGGTGAAGGCCAAAAACGTGACATCGGCCCTTCAGCGTTTGAAGAGAAATTAAATACTTATTTTTTGTAACGTGAAAAGCTTGCAGCATGTCTGCAAGCTTTTTCTTATGAACATGTATGATTACTACATCAAATGCATCATCTGGAACATATAGTTTTCCCTTTTCATATTGATAAGGAATTTGATGCTCTTTAAAGCACTCTTTTTCGTATTCAGTTAGTGTATCCCCAATTTCTATGTATTTTCCGGTATAGCTGGGCTGACATGCTGAAAGAATTGACGTTATTGTCAGAAGCAGCATAATTTTCTTCATGACGACACCTGCTTAACAGCAAATTTTTCCTTTTCATTCTATCATAACGTATGGAAAAAGACCATTTGCGATTCTGCCACATGCTATAATGAATTTGGAATCTTCTAGAAAAGTCATCGCGACATACATGTAAGGGGGATAAACGTGTATCGGATTTTGCTTGTGGAAGATGATGACCGGATTGCTTCTTTGCTGGGCGGACATCTTCAAAAATACGGATATGAAGTGAAAATAGCTGAACAGCTGAATGATATAAAATATGAATTTATAGAAATGAAACCGGATCTTGTCCTGCTTGATATCAATCTTCCTTTTTTTGACGGGTTTTATTGGTGCAGGCAAATCCGTACCATTTCCAATGCGCCGATTATCTTTATATCGGCACGAACCGATGAGATGAACCAGGTCATGGCGATAGAAAATGGGGGGGATGATTATATCACGAAACCATTCCATCTAGAGGTAGTGTTGGCCAAGATCAAAAGCGTCCTCCGCCGCACGTATGGTGAATACTCGCCTTCTTTGTCACAGGAATCAAGAATAGTGGAGGTTGGCGGGCTCACGATTTATCCTGATCAGAATGAGGCGGAGTGGAACAGCACCCGCATTTTGTTTTCACAAAAAGAATTCCAGCTCTTATCCATTTTCGTGAAAAAACATAAAAAAATCGTCTCCCGTGATGAATTATTGGAGGCGTTATGGGATGATGTTGATTTTGTCGATGATAATACGTTAACGGTCAATGTCAATCGGCTGCGGAGAAAACTGGAAATGCCGGACTGAAAAATTGCATTACAACGATCAGGGGACAAGGCTATCAATTTCAAGTCAATCGGAAGGGTGAACCGGAGTGTTAAAGACTTATCTCATTGACCGCTTAGCCATTATTTTATTTTCATTATTAGGGATAGGGACCGCCATGCTGATTGCGTATTTAAGCATCATAGAGAGCGGCGCAGAGCCTCCCGCAGAAAATATGATGTACATATGGATTTTGCCCGGTGTTCTTTTAGCCGCCGGTTTTGCCGCTGATTATGTTCGGCAGTTTTCCTTTCTCACTTATGTCAAAAAGCTTGCGGAACAAGCGTCTTCTTCGAATGACATCGGCCAGTCTTTGAAAGCCCGAAAGCCAAGAACTCGAGAGCAGGCGCTTTGGACGAACATGATCAACGCACTCGGTCGGCAATACGAAGGCAGGCTCTCACACTATACGAATCAGCAAAAACAGCATTATACCTTCACCAATCAATGGGTTCACCATATGAAAACACCGGTTTCTGTCATTTCCTTAATGATTCAAGAAGGAAAAAACGGGACCGCTTCTTCTTTTCCAACGTTTTTAGAGGAGCTGGAAGATGAAAATGAGAGATTTCGCCATGGGCTTGATATGATGCTGCAGACGGCCCGGCTGGAGGAATTTGCGTTTGATGTAAGGCCGCAAACTTTCGATTTAAATGAGCTTGTCCGTTCACTTATTAACCAGGAAAAACGGCAGTTTATCAAACGGCGCCTTTTCCCAACATTACATGTGCCGCCAAACCCGGTTCAGATTTCGAGCGACCAAAAATGGCTTTCTTTTGTTGTCGGGCAGATCCTTTATAATGCCTTGAAATATTCAAGGCAAGGGGTGGGAGACCATATTACAATCCGGATAGAAACAGTGGGCCATGAAACGCGCCTGTCGGTTGCTGATGAAGGCATTGGCATACCGCCGCAGGATCTGCCGCGGATTTTTGACGCGTTTTTTACCGGGGAAAACGGAAGAAGCATGAAAGAGGCAACGGGAATGGGTCTTTATTTAGCAAAACAAGTGTGCAGCCGGCTTGGCCATCAGCTGTATGCAGAATCAGAACAAGGGACGGGCACTGTGATGACCATCGTGTTTTCAAGTGACACCCTAGTGAATGTGACAGCTTTGTAAGATTGGAGAGCGGAATTGCAAGAAAGTTCGATGGGAGGCTGCCGACTTCCTTTTTATAATAAAGAAAAAGGAGGAGCAGAACATGAATGTGCTACAAACAACGAACCTGTCGAAAACGTACTATTCAAATAAAGGAACAATATCGTATCAAGCGCTCAGCGACTTTGATCTTAGCGTGGCGAAAGGAGAATTTGTCGGAATTATGGGGCCGTCGGGAAGCGGAAAAACCACGCTTCTGAATGTGCTGGCTACCATTGATAAGCCGACCCAGGGTGAGATGATGATTAACGGCATTCAGCCGAAAACGTTAAAGGATCAGGAGCTGGCTCTGTTTCGCAGAAGAGAACTCGGCTTTGTCTTTCAGGACTTTAATCTGCTTGATACGCTGACCGTTCGGGAAAATATCCTGCTGCCGCTCGCACTGGATAAGGTAAAGCTGAGAGAAATGGAAGCCCGTTTGGATGAATTGGCTGATGCATTGCAAATCAAGCATATTCTCGACCATCGGACTTATGAGGTGTCGGGCGGGCAGCAGCAGCGCGCAGCATGTGCCAGAGCCATTATACACAATCCGGCGCTCATTCTAGCCGATGAGCCGACTGGCAACCTTGATTCAAAATCGGCAAAGCAAGTGATGAACACACTGGCTCAGCTGAATGAAGAAAAGGAAGCGACGATTCTACTGGTCACACATGATGCAACAGCGGCGAGCTTCTGTAAACGGATTGTCTTTATTAAGGATGGCCGTTTCTTTTCAGAGATTCACAGAGGAACAAATCAGCAGGTGTTTTATCAAAGTATATTGGATACCTTGAGCGTGTTGGGAGGCGATTTTCATGAATTTGAGAACCATCGCCCGTAAAAACATACTTGGGAACCTGCAGCGATATGTCGCCTATTTTTTAAGCTGTGTGTTTGCCGTTTCGGTGTTTTTTATCTTCACATCTTTCATTTTTCATCCGGATGTCAATGAAGACAATATATATGGCGGAAGCCTTGTCAAAACGTGCTTGAGCGCGGCTCTTGTCGTCATCATTGTGTTTTGTATATTTTTTATCTCCTATTCGAATTCGGCGTTTTTGCAGGCGAGAAAGAAAGAGTTTGGGCTGCTGACACTGTTCGGAACATCAAAACAGCAGCTCCGCAAGATGATTTATTATGAGCAGTCTCTGATCTCTCTTGCGGCGATTGCTGCTGGCATTGGAGCGGGGCTGTTATGTTCAAAGCTGTTTTTCATGATCATGACATGGATGCTCAGCGTGAAGGTTCCGATATCGTTTGTCATTGTGCCGAAAGCGTTTGTGATGACGGCTGCGGGCTTTCTCATCCTGTTTCAGGCATTGCTCATTTTTTCGCTGGCACGGATTCGAAAGCTTGAAATCATTGAGTTGATGAAATCGGCCCAAAAGCCGAAAAGCTTGCCGGCCTATTCGAAATGGCTCACTGTGCTGTCCTTGTTATGTCTCGCTGGCGGTTATTATCTGTCTGCCACTGCTAATGCGATTGATATGGTATTTCGTGTTTTTCCGATTTTGATTCTCGTGTTAATCGGGACGTATTTCTTTTTTACACAAAGCGGTGTTGCATTTTTCCGCATGCTGTACAGAAAAAAACACAGTTTCTATAAAGGCACGAATATCATTGTCCGTTCCAATATGATCTTTCGGCTGAAGGATCACGCCCGCATGTTGTTTTTAACGTCTGTCATAACAGCGGTCATACTTACAGCTACAGGTGTCATCTATATGTTTTATGCAGATTTGCAAAGGCAGGAGGAGCAAAGCATTCCTCAGGCTGTTGCATGGGTGGAAAAAGACGCTTCCCATTTTCAGGTGATGGAGCCTGCAAGAGCGGAGAGCACACTGAGAAAAGCGGGTGCTAAAATCAAGTATAAAGTAAATGCGACAGGGATTCCTGTCACTTTTCAATCAGACCTGCCGTATAAAAACAAGAAAACGGAAGCGAAAGCCTTGCTGATTTCAGAGAAAATCTATAATCAAGTCGCAAAGGAAAAAGGTTTCCCTGTTATTCATTTGCAAGAAAATGAAGCGTTTATCAATGTTCCGTTTCAGATGATGGTGAAAGATACATTTGGAGAAGGGGAAACAGCAGCATTTCAGATGAAGTCAGGAAAAACACTTTCCTATGTCATGAAAAAGCAGCAAAACAAAGGGATATTGATGTCAGTCGGTGGAGTCAGCCGTTTATTGGTCGTCAGCGAAAAGAGCTTTGCCAGCCTGTCACAGGATGTGCCGCTGAAGCAGCAGATGCGAGTAGTCGGTTACGAGCTTGAGCATTGGCAGGAGACGGTGGATGTCTCTAAAAAACTTGAAAACATGGTGCCGAAAGAACATGTATCTGATTTTCAAACACGTGCCCCCAGTTATCAGATTGTAAAGCAGGCCGTGGCATTAACGCTGTTTATAGGAATGTTTGTCAGTGTGCTGTTTTTTGTCGTGCAAGGAAGCATGCTGTATTTGCGGATGTTTACGGAAATAGAGGATACGAGGGTACAGGTGTTGGCATTAAAGAGGATAGGAATTACGGACAAAGAGATTCATGCCATTCTAGGAAAACAAATGGGGTTTTTGTTCTTCATCCCATTTATTGCGGGTACCATTCATGCAGGATTTGCGTATGCGGCGTTAAGCAATATGCTGTCTTCAAACTTATTTCTGGAGGCCGTACTGGTCATCTTCGTTTATTTTGTGTTTCAGGCGGTATATTATCTTGTCACCCGCCACATCTATAAGCGTGCCGTTCTGCAGCATATTCCATTTTAACACCCGGTCTGTATCAGACCGGATGTTTTTTTATTATTGAAATTCTTTTGTGAGATGTTTCGGTGTTTGCCCTTGGAGGGCTGCGATCATGTTTCGGCAGCCTGTTTGCACATGTTGAAGCGCACTTTTGCTGTTGCGGAACCGATATGAGGAAGCAGCGTGACGTTATCTAGCTGTAAGAGCGGATTATCTTGTGTGACAGGCTCTTTGTCGTATACATCTAGGCCGGCTCCCCTAATCCAGCCTTCCTGAAGGGCGCGAATCAATGCTTTTTCATCAACTGTCTTTCCCCGGGAAATATTGACGAAAATTGCTGAGTTCTTCATCATCTTAAATTCGCGTTCTCCTATCATGTGATACGTTTCATCAGTCAGCGGCGTAATGAGCAGAATAAAATCAGACTGTTCGAGCAATGTATCAAGCTCAGCGTACTTGACGCCGATGCTGTCTTCCGTTTCTTGTTTGCGATGGCGGTTATGATAAAGCACTTCCATATCGAAGCCGAATTTGGCGCGTTTTGCGGCTTGTTCACCGATTCTGCCCATCCCGATAATGCCTAATGTCTGATGATGAACATCAATGCCGAAAAGCGCTTCCTCATCAACTGTTCCCCATTTTCCGGATCTGACGAATCGGTCCAGTTCAGCAACACGTCTGGCGGAAGATAGAATCAGAGAAAAGGCCAAGTCCGCAACTGTGTTATCCAGTGTATAAGGTGTATGAGTGCCGGCGACATCTCTTTCTTTCATGGCTTCTATATCGAAGTTATCATAGCCTACGGATTGGTTGCTGACCACTTTAAGCTTTGGCGCATGTTCCAGCAATTCACGATTGATTGACGGTCCGGACGTTCCTGACGTTAAAAGCCCTTCTGCTTCTTTTAATTTCTCAAATAGCACGTCATTTGGAAGTGTATCCTCCCTCCATATTTCATAACGGCAATGTTCACCGATGAATGATTCAATCTCTTCAGGAATCGGTTTAGTGATGAATACAAATGGTTTCAACAAGGCTCCCCCTTTATGGCTGTTGTCTATTTTATTATATCGGAAATAAATATTTGTTAAAATGATAGCTGTGTTCAATTTAATTTCTGGTTCTTTTGAACTTAAAATGAATCTGAAAACTGGGTAAACAGTTAAAATTGCTTTAAAAAGTTTTTTAATTATCTGAATTCACCTATATTTTTTGTCAGACAAACCACGATTATGCGAGCTGAATCCAGACTATAGGATTCAATAAATATAAATTTTATTATCTTTGAAAGATATAAATGTGTATGTTTTGTTTCTACCGTCCATTTATAGTGTCTTTTTTGAAAGCCGTTTCACTTCGTGTTCCTATGCTATAATTCCTTACTGTAAGCTGGGTAAGAAGGCTTGCAATATCATATGGATGGGAGATGAATCAAAATGGTTTCTTTAACATCAATTTTGGAACACAATCAGCGGTTTGTCAGAGAGAGGAAGTATGAACCGTACAAAACGACAAAATTTCCTTCAAAAAAGCTCGTCATTGTCACCTGTATGGATACACGGCTCACCGAACTTCTTCCGCAAGCAATGGGACTGAAAAACGGCGATGCTAAAATTGTAAAAAACGCGGGAGCCATCGTTTCTCACCCATTTGGAAGCGTGATGCGCAGCATACTGGTGGCAATTTATGAACTGCAGGCTCAAGAGGTGTGCATTGTCGGCCACCATGAATGCGGGATGTCTGGACTGAATGCGTCCTCGATTCTCGAGAAAGCAAAGGAACGCGGAGTGGAAGAGAGCTGCCTGAATTTGCTGGCGAGCGCCGGACTTGATTTGAAAACATGGCTGACCGGTTTTCACAGCGTAGAAGAAAGCGTTTCCCACAGTGTGAATTTGATCAAGAACCATCCGCTGCTGCCGAAACAGGTGCCGGTTCACGGTCTTGTCATTCACCCTGAAACAGGAAAACTTGATGTGGTCATTAACGGTTATGAAACTGAGCTCATAAACACTCAATCATAAGGGGGTTATAGCAAAATATGCGATTCTCAGGGAGATTCAAGGACTATAATTTGCAGAAATTTCAGAAAGACTTGATTGCAGGTATCGTAGTAGGTGTCGTGGCAATTCCTTTAGGGATGGCGTTTGCCATTGCCTCGGGAGTTCAGCCTGAATACGGGCTGTACACTGTTGTTGTGGCGGGGATTTGTATTTCTTTGTTTGGGGGATCCAAATATCAAATTGGCGGTCCTACAGGCGCCTTTGTCCCGATTCTATTTGGCATTGTGATGCAGTATGGCTTTGAGAACCTGTTGATCGCAGGGTTTATGGCGGGAGTGATGCTGGTGCTGTTCGGGCTGTTTAAGCTCGGAAAAATAATGAAATTCGTGCCGAAACCTGTTATCGTCGGTTTTACAGCCGGGATTGCCGTGCT
The DNA here is from genome assembly GCF_004116955.1 of Bacillus vallismortis. Classification (NCBI taxonomy): domain Bacteria; kingdom Bacillati; phylum Bacillota; class Bacilli; order Caryophanales; family Bacillaceae; genus Bacillus; species Bacillus vallismortis. The sequence continues at coordinate 18,212 of NZ_CP026362.1, forward strand.
GATCTTTACAGAGCAAATCGCTAACTTTCTTGGTTTGAGTCATGTTGAGAAACATGAAAATTTTCATCACAATATGTTTGAAATTGCACAGAACCTTGGCACCTTTAACGTGTATGCCATTTTGACAGCGGTGATTGGGCTCGTCATTTTGCTTGTATCCGCGAAAGTGATGCCGAAAGTGCCCGGCGCTTTATTGGCGCTTCTTATTTCGACATTGGTCGCGGTTGTCTTTTTCCCTGACCGCATGGCAACGATCGGATCAACGTATGGAGAAATTCCCCGTCATTTGCCGGAATTTCAGTTTCCTGAGCTGACATTGGATAAAATGGTGATGCTGTTTCCGGCGGCGCTTGTCATCGCGCTTCTTGGCGGCCTTGAGTCGATTTTGTCCGCGATGGTCGCTGATAACATGAAGGGCTCAAAGCATGACAGCAATAAGGAGCTTGTCGGCCAGGGGATTGCGAATATGGCTGCGCCGCTGTTCGGTGGAATCCCGGCTACGGGAGCGATCGCCAGAACGGCGACCAATATTAAAAACGGAGCGGTTTCGCCTGTTTCCGGCGTCGTTCACGGTGTAGTCGTTCTTCTTGTCCTGCTCGTATTCGCGCCTTATGCATCGCATGTGCCGCTTGCCAGTATGGCGCCGATCCTCATGGTCGTCGCATGGAATATGAGTGAGCGCAAGGAGGTCGCGAATATGCTGAGACTGAAGACCGCTGATTCCTTTATTTTGGCGGCGACCTTTGCGCTAACGGTTCTGTTTGATTTAATCGTCGGTGTGGCAACCGGCTTGCTCCTCGCATTTGTGTTCTTCATCAGAAGAATGAGCGAAGCGACCCGCATCCACAATCAGGAATCGCATCCTGTTTTGGCGAATGCGGCAAAGAGAGAAGACCCGTCTGTCAGCATGTATACTATAGAAGGGCCGCTGTTTTTTGGGTCCATTGATTCGCTTGAATCTTCACTGCTGGAGCATGTGCAGAAAAAGCCGAAGACCCTTATTCTGCACATGAATAAGGTGCACTACATGGATACGTCGGCTGAAGCAGTGCTTGGGAACATTATGAACCGAATTAAACGCCACAACGGAAAGCTGATGATTGTAGGATTGCAGTCGCAGCCGAAGGAGCTGCTGCATAAAACAGGCCTGTTTCACAAAATAGGAAAACAGCATTTCTTTGATCATCATGATGAAATCACAGGTTAAAAAAAGCGGCCATTGCGGCCGCTTTTTCATGCATGCTCAAAACGTTTGGTCAGTTTTTCTTGGTGGGTTTTGATGATCTCTTCTAAGGAGACATCGTACATATCAGCAAGGATGGCAATATTTCCAATGACATCTCCCATTTCCTCAATCAATTCTTGTTTTTGCTCAGCACGTGTCGACTCTTTCTCATCAGGCCGGTCTCTCCCGATTTCATATGCTCTGACAGCACGGGCCAGTTCACCGGCTTCCTCCATTAAAAAGCCGACTCGAATAAACGGTCCGTACTCTGTCCAGCCTCTTTTTTCGTAAAATTCCTTCATCCATTTCTCCGCATCAGCCAGCTGCAACATCATCACTCCGCATTCTTATGTATTTCATATTGATATTATCACATGAAGGTGGGACAATATATAGTGTGTTTTTGAATGTATGGCACGATATATAGATACGGAGATGAAAAAAATGAAAACCATTTGTGTATTTGCGGGGTCAAACCCGGGGGGAAATGAAGCGTATAAACGAAAAGCGGAAGAGCTTGGCGCCTACATGGCTGAGCAGGGAATCGGCCTTGTCTATGGGGGCTCCCGCGTAGGCTTGATGGGCGCGATTGCTGACGCAATAATGGAAAACGGCGGGACTGCGATCGGGGTCATGCCGAGCGGTTTGTTCAGCGGGGAGGTTGTCCATCAAAACCTGACTGAGCTGATTGAAGTAAACGGGATGCATGAACGGAAAGCCAAAATGAGCGAGCTGGCTGACGGTTTTATCGCCATGCCGGGCGGTTTCGGTACATATGAAGAATTGTTTGAAGTGCTTTGCTGGGCACAGATCGGCATCCACAAAAAGCCGATCGGACTGTACAATGTCAACGGATATTTTGAACCGATGATGAAAATGATCAAATACAGCATTCAAGAAGGGTTTTCTAACGACTCGCACCTTAAGCTGATCCACAGCTCTTCACGGCCGGATGAGTTAATTGAGCAAATGCAGAATTACTCGTATCCGATTTTAGAGAAAAAGTGGACGGAAATCTAAAAAGTAATGAAAAAACCTGCAAGAGACATAGCTCTTGCAGGTTACAGTATTACTTTTGCTCTTCTGTGTTGCGAGTCAGAATTTTATCAATCAAGCCGTATTCGAGCGCTTCTTCAGCAGACTTGAAGTTATCGCGGTCTGTGTCGCGTTCGATCACTTCAAGCGGCTGGCCAGTACGCTCAGCAAGAACTTTGTTTAATTTGTCGCGAAGCAAGAGAATGCGTTTCGCGGCAATTTCAATTTCTGTCGCCTGACCTTGCGCACCGCCAAGCGGCTGGTGAATCATGACTTCACTGTTTGGTAGCGCATAGCGTTTGCCTTTTTCTCCGGCAGCAAGCAGGAACGCGCCCATTGATGCAGCCATACCGATACAAATGGTAGATACCTTCGGCTTAATAAACTGCATGGTATCATAGATCGCCATACCGGCTGTAATTGAGCCGCCCGGGCTGTTGATGTAAATAGAAATATCTTTTTCAGGGTCTTCCGCTTCTAAGAATAAAAGCTGTGACACGATGGAGTTCGCAACGTTGTCATCAATCGCAGATCCAAGCATGATGATACGATCCTTCAATAGACGAGAATAAATGTCATACGCTCTTTCCCCGCGGTTCGTTTGTTCAATGACTGTAGGTATTAAATTCATAATGCTCCTCCTTCACCTTTTAGGTAAGTATGTAGTTACATGATACATTTTTGGTCAATAAAGGTCAAACAAAAAGCTGGCTTGACACGCAAAGTCTTCTCTTTTTCCCATTTTCCCCAAAAATACAAGGGTTCAAACCATCGTATGCCAGATTGCCAAATAAGATGATGTGATAGATGAAAAAACGGTCTGCTGAAATAGAGGGTTGTTATTTGGATGAACTTATCGTATAATGGGTTGTGCTGACGTTCTCATTACGCAGTCCATATGCGCTCGTAGCTCAGTTGGATAGAGCGGTGGTTTCCGGTACCACGTCTGTCGGGGGTTCGAATCCCTCCGAGCGCGTCCAATAGAACAGCAGAAAGACAAGGGTTTGGCATTTTGCCGCTCTTGTCTTTTTTGTTTGATGTTAAAATTTTTCTCTTCGATACATATATTTTCCTCCTGCTGGGCACGTTAGAGATGTGCGATATTGACATTTGCAAGGAGGATGAAATATGGGTATTTTAAGCGGAAATCCGCAAGAGGAACCGATGCATTATGGTGAGGTTTTCAGCTTGTGGAGTTATGTGATGGCAGGCAACAAAATGATCGGCAATTACCAGATGTTATTGCATCATGTCGGTGATGACGATTTGAAAAAGCTGCTTCGTGAGTCCATTGAGAAGTGCCAAGATGAAGTGAAACAAGTCAGCAGCATCCTGAAGGAAAACGGGGTGGCGCTCCCGCCGGCTTCTCCTGAACCGCCGGCAGCGGATCTGAACGATATTCCGCCGGGCGCGCGGTTTCTCGATCCGGATGTGGCAGTCTCATCAGCAGCGCAAAATGCCGCAGGGCTAGTGACATGCAGCAAAATCATGGGAGAGTCAATTCGCGAGGATATTGCCATGATGTTTGGGCAGTTCCATATCTCTAAAGCGGCAACCGGCGCAAAATACTTAAGGCTGCTAAAAAACAAAGGCTGGCTCATCCCGCCGCCGCTTCATCTTCACAACCATCAAGACGAGGCTTAATGGCAAGGGCATATACAGTTGTATATGCCTCAGCGTGTCGACAAACCCTCGCATTCGTTGTCAGGCCTGCGCGTCGGTGCTCACGAATGACGAAAGGAACGGCGGCTAAATGCTTAAGCGTCCTGCCTAAACGCCGCCGTCATCATATCCTGTGAAAGTCTGCTCCGATGCTCGTCCTTCCTAGACTTCAAGGGTTTTCAATCACGCTGAAAAGATGACAAAATCCTAAAACGAAAACCGTTTTAGGATTTTGTCAACAATCTGGGGCATATACAGTTGTATATGCCTTTATTTTATGATGAAGACGTAAGACGCAGGCCGATGACACCGGCAAGGATAAGGCCCAGACAAATCAGCTGTGAAAGCTGAAAACGTTCCTTAAACCAGATAAAGCCGACTGCAGATACGCCAATGCTGCCAATGCCGGTCCAGACGGCATAAGCGACTCCAGCAGGCAGGATCTGCATCGCTTGTGAAAGGCAGTAAAAGGATAAGCCAAATCCAACAGTCATTACAATGATCGGCCACTTTTTTCTTGTTCCATCTATATATTTCATGGCGACGGCAGCTATAATTTCTTCTATGCCGGCAACGACTAATAAAAACCATGCCATTACGAGTCACCTCCCGACTGTGTTTTGCTTTCTTTCGTGAAGAGCTTCATTCCTAAAATACCAGCCAGCAATAAAGCTAAAAAGAACATTTGCGCTGCTGAGAAGGATTCGCCCAAAACAACGCCGGTGATATATGTTCCGACAGTTCCGATTCCGACAAATACAGTGTACGCCGCAGCCATGGGGATTTTTCGATAAGAGCGGATCAACAGCATAAAGCTGATCGCGATCAAAATCAAAATCATGATCCAATCCAAAAGCGAATCGGCATGTTTGAGGGAAGAGGCCCAAACCACTTCTAAAAGTCCTGCAATCAAAACAAGCACCCAGTTCAAAATAAACACCTCTCATTTTATGAATGAACGTCAGTCATTTTTATGCCAGTAAAAAATGAGCGGTATTACCAGTCATTTTTTACACTGTAGCTAAGCTCCGTTTTAAGAAAGTAAAGATTTCTTTTTTAGTCACTTCAATATTTTCATCTTGTTCAAATCCGATATAGAATCGTTCAGCTGTGTTCTCGACCAAGTTGATAATCGTTCTGGCCGTCCATTTTGCATTGATTCCTTCCGTTACCTCGCGGCTTTCCATCGCCTTATGGATGACTTTTTCGAGCCAGGAATAATAAGGCTGATAGATCGTCTCCCATTTTTCCATGGAGTGGTCGATCGCAAGCCCGGAGTAACAGAGAACGATAATATCCTTATGGCGTTCGGTAATGAGAAATGTCTCATCAATTAATATATCTAAAACGGTCCAAAAATCCTCGTCTCCATGCAGCCTTCCTTTGATTTGGTCCAGCGTATGGGTGAGAAGATTTTCTGCGATTGCCGGGATGAGGGCATTTTTAGATGAGAAATACAAATAGAACGTTCCTTGGGCAGTGCCGGCCTTTTTGACAATATCTGATATAGAGGCTTTGTCGAGACCTTTTTCAGAAATCACGTCAATGGCAGCCTGCAGAATTTTTTCATATTTGCCCGATGTATGTTTTGGCATAAGGAATCCCTCCATTACTGACTGACTTTCATTCATTTTATAGCCGGTTTATTTGTTTGTAAAGAATAAAGAAGCAAGAAAACCTCTTGCTTCTTTATTGATCATAATCAATGGCGGCTTTCGGGAGCCCGGTATACTTTGCCCAGTAGTAAATCGCAATTGAGCCGATGGCGACCAAAATTAGGTCGACGGGATTGCTGATGATGCCTAAACCGTGTCCGAAAGAACCGATGTAGGAAAAGACCAGCATCATGATATAAAACCCGATCAGCCACCAGGCAGATTTCAGCTGCTGGGCAAGACTGACATCTTCTTGAGGCGCATATTTGCTGAAAAAGAGATAAACCAAAAACATGATGAGCTGTGAACCGAGCAGCCAAGAAACGGTCGTCCATCCTGACCAGTACACGATAAAGGCCGTGAAGATAAAGGAAAGCGGCCCGATAATGCTCATTCCTCTTAAATAAAACGGCCTGTTCAAGTCCTTCGCATTCACCCTGAGCGCTGCTGAGCAAATGGGTGCGATCGCATAGGAAAGGATGAGTGCGACAGAACAGACATTGACGAGCGCGTTCCACGAAGGGAAGGGGAGCGTCCAGAAAATCGACATGGCAAACGATAGCCAGAGTGAAGCGCGTGGTGTTCCGGTTTCTTTATTGACCTTTGAAAATATGCGAAATAATGTGCCGTTCCGCGCCCAGGCGTAAACAAGGCGAGACGTCGTATTCATAAAAATATTCCCGTTTCCACCCGGTGACAAAATAGCGTCTAAAATGACAAGCGTTGCAAGCCAGCCCAAACCGAGCATGACCGCAATATCTTTAAACGGCAATGAAAACTCCCGTCCGATTGCAGGCCAGCCGTTTTTAAGCGTTTCTGTCGGGATTGCGCCAATAAAAGTGACTTGCAAAACAGTATAAATGATGGTGGAAACGATGATGCAAACGATTAAAGCGATCGGGATGTTGCGTTTTGGATTTCGCACTTCGCCTGCAACAGCCACAATCGGGTGCAGGCCCAGGTACGCAAACATCACGCCCCCTGTCGATATCGCAGCCTGAATACCTGTAAAACCAAACGGCGCAAATCCTTCAACAGATAAATTTTGTGCGTTAAAATGAAAGATCAACACGATAATGATCGTAATCGGGACAATATATTTAAAAATCGATATGATGAAATTGGCCTTGGCGAAAGTTTTGACACTCCAATAATTCAGGAGAAAAAACAAGCATAGCAAGGCAAATTGCAAGAGCCAGCCTGCAATGGTCGGTGAATCAGAGCCTTCTTTGGTCAGGCCGGGAAACCAATAGGCCACGTATTGCCGGACTGCCGTGACTTCAATCGAAATCAGGCTTGTATAAGCGACAATTGTGACAAATGAAATTAAATAACCGACAAGGTGACCATGTGAATAAACGGGGTATCGAATGATGCCTCCGGTACGGGGCAGAGCGGCTCCGAGTTCAGCGTACACGAGCCCGATTAACAGAATGATAGCTCCGCCGATGATCCAGGAAAAAGCGCCGGAGGGCCCCGCTTTTGAGGCGACATTGCTGACAGCGAACAGCCACGCTGACCCAAAGATTGCCCCCATCCCAACCAAAATCAGATCAAACAGTGACATTGATTTTTGAAAATTTCCTTGTTTAGACATCCGCTTCCTCCTTTGCAACCAGCCTTATATTCCTTACAATGCCCAATATGCAGGAGAGAATACCGCTCTCATCAAAAAACAGATGCAGCACGGGCTGCATCTGTTTTTTATTTATGAATCGTATCCAAATGTTTCACCGTTATCTCTTTAAATGAAGCTGTGCCGCCTTCAGAATAAAGGGTAATGCCTTTATCTTCAGGTCTCGGGAACACTTGATTTGAAAAAACGGTTTTTCCATCGCCGACAAATACTTCTATCGTTGTTTTATCGACGAGAATTTTTAAATGGGTCTTCTGTTTGCTTACATCGAAAGGTGTCTTGCTTTCGACATAGGTATTGCTTTTGTCAGGCTGATTTGCAGCCGCTCTGTTGACATATGCATAGCCGTCTTCGGCGAAAATGCCGACATCAATATGGCGTTCTTGGTCTTCCGACTCTCTCAGCCTGACGCCTGCGTTCTTTAGCTCTGACCAAGAAAGATCCATATCAAGCTGGTACGTATCAGCAGTGATCGACAGTGTTTTTGATCCGCTCACATCCTGATCCTCTATGTGGTCAGTTGAAACAGTCAGCTGCTCTAAAGCTTCGATCGGCTGTGAGACGAGACTGTATGTGCCGTCCTGCTCATGCAGCCGGAGTTCACGTATAACAGAATCTGTGCCATTAAACCCATTCTTCATTGTCGGTGTGTTGTTGGCGTAATCCCAATTGTTCATCCAGGCAAGCGCATACCGCTTTTCTAATGGATCTGTGCTTTTGCCGTCTTCGAACGTCACGCCGCCGTACCAGTCAAAGCCGTAGTCAAGCCATTGCGGTCCAGTCTGATCCGCTGTAAATTCTTTTCCGTCAAAGCTTCCAGTCCAGTAAGCGTACGTATTTGGTTTGCCCCATGGTTTACCGTTCGCGCTGGCACCGAGAACCCACTTATTGGTGCCGTCACTTGCCCGCATCATGTAGAGGTCAGGACATTCCACAATGCCCGCTTGCTCTGGGAAAAATCCGCTTGTGTAATGCCAGTTTTTTAGGTTATCGGATTCATAAAAGCTGATTTTTGTCCCTTCAGCCATGGCCATGACCCATTTGTTATCCTGGTCATCCCATATGACTTTCGGGTCTCTGAAGTCGTCTGTGCCGGGATTAGGCATAACGGGGTTATCACGATAGGACTTGAATGATTTTCCTTTGTCTGTGCTATACCACAAATATTGCTCCTGTTTTTTGTCTTTGGCAGAAGGCTGTGTCACTATCGCGACAAGCGCATTTTTCCCGAATCCTGCTGTGTTATTTTTATCGATTACAACAGAACCGGACCAAATATCGCCGTCCGGGTTTGTATATTTCGGAATTGCCACGCCTTCATCGGTCCAGTGCAGGAAATCCTCTGAAACGGCATGGCGCCATTCTGTGCCGTTTCCGTTTGGGTAATCCCGATTATAAAGATAGAAATAATGGTATTGTCCATCAAAATAGATTGGTTTTTGAGGATCATTTTTCCACTTGTCCGGCGTTGTAAAATGATATGCCGCCCGGTAGTCCGGTTTCTGTGTTGATTTTGTTTTTTTGACAGGTTCTTCGTTTGGCAATAAGTCGATAAACAGCAATATTCCTGCAAAGATGAGGAAGACGGTTAGCCATTTGCCTGCTTTTTTATAGTTCATATGGGATTCACCTTTATGATGGAAATAAGAAATAAAAGAAAATGCCAATAGGATATTGGCATTTTCTTTCGCGTTTTTATTTGTTAACGGTTAATTGTCCTTGTTCAAGGATGCTGTCTTTTACAACAGATGTTTTCTTGCCTTTGATGTTCAAGAGGAAGCTTGGCGCAAACGTTGCTTGTTTGTCAGCAAAGAAACCTCTGTTTGTCATGTAGCTTGTAATGACGACATTGTTTCCTTTAGCTTGAGGCACAGCGAAGTGTGAGTAAGTAAAGGTCACATCGTTAGGATCAAGATCCATTTTTAACACAAGGCCTGTTTTGTTTAGCGGCTTGTATGGGCCTGTTAAGGAATTAGAAACATAACCAAGCATATAAATGTCATTAGATGTAATGCCGTCGATTGTCATTTTTGATCCGCGAGAGTCAGTGAACAGGTACCATTTGCCATTCATTTTAAAGACATTCGGGCGTTCAATTTCATCTGTAACTGTGTTAGATGCAATCAGCGGTTTCATCACTTTTTTCATTGTGTAGTCATCGTTTAGCTCAATGATGCCGAGTGCGCCGTTTGCTAATTCTGCTGCGCGTTTTTTATCGCTTTGCAGAAGTTTTTGACTTTCTTGACGGAAGAATGATGTGCTTTTGCCGTAGTACGCTTTGTTAAATAAAGATTCTTCGCCTTGGTAACCGTTGTCAGTTCCAGTGTTCGCTTCAAATACTAAGTATTTGCGGCCTTTATCTTCCACGTAGTGCGGATCTCTCAGCGTATGGTTATCACCGGAGCTGTAGTTGCCTTCATCGATGAACTGCTGTACATTTTGATACGTTTTGCCGTCACCGTCAAAGATTGATTTATAATCTTCTACACCGTCGATATTCAGAGAGCTGTCTGACGTTGATACGTTAACCTGTGCAGTTGTCAGTGTTTGTTTGCCGTAATGTTTACCAGAAAAGTCAGTGTAGAACAAACGAATGTGACCGTCAGATGTGAATGTCGCTGAACCAGACCATTCTTGTGTTTGGTCTTTCAGGATTGAATCATTTGCATCGAATTTGTCGCTGTCTTTGAAGACACGGCCAGCGTTTTTCCAGCTGTCAATAGACGTTTCGCCGACTTTTTGATAGAACATGTAAATCGATGTGTCATCCGCATCTTTAGGGTCTCCCGCTAACGCAAAGACAATGTGGTAGCCGTGATAGTTTGCGACTGTGCCGTCAGCGTTTTGCAATGGCCAGCTGTCCCAAACGTCCAGGCCTTTTGCAGAAGAGATATTTTTAATTGTGGATGGATCAAATTCAGGCACTTGATATTTTTCATTTTTTTGCTGTTCAGGGATTTTCAGCATGTCATGGCGTGTAATATGGGTAATGCCGTACGTTTCCTTATACGGTTTTTGGTTCGTTTCTTTCGCAAACGCTTGAGTCGCGCCTCCTGCCAGCAGTGCAGTTGTAAAGGTTAATGCTGTCGCTTGTTTTGCAAACTTTTTGATGTTCATCGTTCATGTCTCCTTTTTGATGTACTGTGTTAGCGGTTTGCTTCTTCCGGCCCTCCTGTTGAAGATGGCAAGTCAGTTACCTCAATAAAAAAAGACCTAAAATATGTAAGGGTGACGCCAAAGAATACACTTTGCCCTTTACACATTTTAGGTCTTGCCTGCTTTATCAGTAACAAACCTGCGTAATTTACTTTTCGACATCATTCTATTAGACTCTCGTTTAGATTACAACGGGTCTATTTTCCTCTTTTGTTTGATAGAAAAATGAGAAAAGACCTTCACGGATATGAGTCGGATAGACTAATAGGTGTTGGGGAAAGCTCTTTTCTTTTCAGGAAGATCGGCTGTTTTAGAGACTGGTTGCATAGGTTGTATTCGGGGGCTTCGGCTTCAGCTTCAGCGATTGTGAAACGGAATCAGGATGCAGGCCACTATCACTCTTTCGGAATTATTTTTCTCATATTTTTCAAATTTTTGAAACATAGAAGGGGAAATATCGTAGACATTATGGGAGGTGTAAAAATGAAGCGAGAAAAAAGGATACATCTTGGCACATTATTCTCTGTGTTGGCGGAAAAACAGCAGTTCAACGGGACGGTTCTGGCCGCGGAGGACGGCGATATTTTATATCATCACTCTTTCGGTTATGCGGAACTGGCGGAAAAACGCCCTTTGCAAACCAGCTCTTTGTTTGAGTTAGCGTCTCTGTCAAAGCCTTTTACAGCTTTGGGGATTATATTGCTTGAGGAGAAAGGAATTGTTGGATATGAAGACAAAGTTGAGCGTTGGCTGCCGGGTTTTCCATATCAGGGCGTCACGATTCGGCATTTATTGAACCATACGTCAGGGCTGCCTGATTATTTTCAATGGTTTCTTGACAATTGGAACAAGCACAAGATTGCGGTGAATCAAGATGTTGTCGATATGCTGATGAATGAGGGGCTGCCTAGTGATTTTGAGCCGAACGAGGGCTGGCTGTACAGCAACACGGGGTATGTGCTGCTGGCGGTAATCATGGAAAAAGCCTCCGGCATGAGCTATTCGGATTTTATGAAAACACATATTTTCTCACCGCTCGGCATGAATGAAACGAGAGTGTATAATAGGAGGTTTCGGTCTGAGCAGACAGATCATTATGCATATGGATACGTGTATGATGTCCATTCCGAAACGTACGTCCTGCCTGATGATCTGGAAGAAACAAACTATGTTGTGTACCTCGATGGCATTCAGGGAGATGGCCCCTCCATACCCAGCCGCTGTTTGATCCGTCTTTATTTTATGCTCATGAAGGTACCTTAAGCATATGCGAGGACCTTTTCAAGCGAGGAATCTGTCTCCCATCAGGATCAAGTCTGACGGAAGAAGAACAAGACAGGGTCATTGATGTTTTACTGCATTTATTCCAAACTGCCGAGGTGAAGAAATGGACAGCAAGCATTCGATGATCAGCCTGAAACAAAAACTGTCCGGGCTGCTCGACGTCATTCCGAAACAATCCGAGATCATCTATGCCGACTATCCTCTATACGGAAATGTAGGGGATTTATTTATTATGAAGGGAACAGAGGCCTTCTTCAAAGAACATGGGATCCGTGTCAGAAAACGCTGGAATCCCGACAATTTTCCACTTGGGCGAAAGCTGGATCCGAATCTTATCATCGTCTGCCAGGGAGGCGGCAACTTTGGGGATTTGTATCCGTATTACCAAGGCTTTAGAGAAAAAATCGTCCAAGCCTATCCGAATCACAAAATCGTGATTCTGCCGCAATCGATTTATTTCCAAAACAAAGACAATCTCAAACGGACGGCGGAGATTTTTTCTAAGCATGCGAATCTCCATATCATCACAAGGGAAAGAGCTTCTTATGCAACGGCGCAGGCTTATTTTGCAAGCAATCAGATTAAGCTTCTGCCTGATATGGCCCATCAGCTGTTTCCTGTCGCTTCCACGCAGCAGCCGTTCAATCAAAAGCTGAGATTCATCAGGACAGATCACGAAGCGAACAAGGAGCTTCAGGAACACGCAAACGCGGAAAGCTACGACTGGCGCACGGTGCTGTCAGCTTCAGACCGCTGGACGATCGCTTTTCTGCAAACGCTGAACGTCCTGAATAAAAAAGCGGGCAACCCTCTGCCCATCGCGTATATATGGGAAAAATACTCTGATTATATCGTCAAAAAAGCGATTCGGTTTTTCAGCCGCTACGAATCGGTGGAAACGTCAAGGCTGCACGGCCACATCCTGTCCTCTCTGCTTCAAAAAGAAAACACGGTCATTGATAATTCCTACGGGAAAAACGCCAATTACTATCACACCTGGATGGAAGACGTGCAGAACACCCGACTCATCCAGAACGCCTCAAAAAAGGAAAACCTTCCTGCTCACATGTGAGCGGAAGGTTTATTTTGATTCTCCCCGTTTGACTTTGTTGTACGCCTCATCTAAATGCTGAATCCGTTTCAGAACAACTGCGTTTTTCGTCAGCTGATCCTGCACAAGCGTTGAGACGACGGAACGGTAGTAGCTATTCATCGCATGGATTTTATCCTCAGACTGATTCATTTCAATATGCTGTTTGAAATTCTCAATAAAATAAGGGACGGAAAAAAGTTCAGACATTTCTTTGGCAGCTCCTTTTTCATAAATATATACGGTGTGACCTCAATCATGTACAATGAAGAAAGGGGAGTGAGCAAGATGGATATGAAACTTCAGCAAGTACAAGTATTAAAGCCTCAACTGACACAGGAGCTCAGGCAGGCCATCACGCTGCTTGGCTATCATTCGGCAGAACTGGCCGAATACATTGATGAGCTCTCACTGGAAAACCCTCTTATTGAACGAAAGGAAACAGACACACCGCCACTATCTTACCATAAAACAAATAAAAACAGGATGAATGCGCAGGAAGCAGGCCTCCAATTAAGTGATCCGCAAAAAACATTGCAGGATGTGTTAAAACAGCAGGCACTCGATATGAATCTGACAAACACTGAAAAAAAGATTTTTCATTATCTGATTCATTCACTTGATTCAAACGGGTACTTGGAAGAAGATATGGAGGAGGCAGCACGGCGGCTATCTGTTTCAGCCAAGGAAGCGGAAGCGGTTTTGGCAAAGCTTCAGTCGTTAGAGCCGGCTGGAATTGGCGCAAGATCTCTACGGGAATGCATTCTTCTTCAATTACAGCGGCTGCCGAACAGAAATGAACAAGCGGAAATGCTTGTTTCTGCTCATTTTGAAGCTTTTGCGCAAAAGAACTGGAAAGCGCTTTCAAAAATGACTGGAATTCCGCTTCATACGATTCAAGATATCTCTGATGACATCGCAGCTCTTCATCCAAGACCAGGCCTTCTGTTTGCACGGCCAGAGCAAGATATGTATATCGAGCCTGACATTTTTATCATTGTGAAAAACGGGCACATCGCAGCGGAACTGAATACCCGCTCGTTTCCGGAAATAGAACTGCAATCGCAGTACAGACCGCTTTTATCGTCGGGTTCCTGTCAAGATACCGCTTCTTATTTATCTGCGAAATATCAGGAATGGCGCTGGCTGGACCGCGCGCTGCGACAGCGAAAACAGACGATCACGAGAATTGTCAGTGAGCTGATCACACGGCAAAGAGAGTTCTTTCTGAAGGGGAGAAGCGCAATGAAGCCGCTGACTCTCAGAGAAGTAGCTGACTGTCTAAGCCTTCATGAATCAACTGTAAGCCGGGCAATCAAAGGAAAAACGCTACAAACGCCGTACGGACTGTTTGAGATGAAACTCTTTTTCTCAGCAAAAGCCGAGGCCTCAGGAGATGGAGATGCGTCTAACTATGCAGTCAAAACCCATCTTGAAGACCTGATCAACCAAGAGGATAAAACAAAACCGCTCTCAGACCAAAAGCTTGCCGATTTGCTAAATGAACAGCACGGCATTCAAATCTCCAGACGCACTGTGGCAAAATACCGCGATCAATTGAACATTCCGTCATCGGCGGCCAGAAAACGGTATAAATGAAATCCTCCCGGAAAGGGAGGATTTTATTGTGTAATTAGGATGGAGAAGCCTTCATAAAATGTAAAGCAAGCTTTACGTCAAAATGGATTTATTGTATAATTTTAGGAAAAAGAGGTCATTCCTTTGAAAAATAGGTTAATAGAATACAGAAAGAAATATGGATATTCTCAAGATCAATTAGCTGAGCTGCTAAATGTCAGCAGACAAACGATCATATCAATTGAGAAAGAAAAATATAATCCTTCTTTGCCGTTAGCATTAGCAATCGCGAAAACATTTCATACCATTGTCGAGAACATGTTTTATGAAGAAGAGAATGAGAGATGAAAATCATGAAGTTACAAAAGGTTTACTTCATAATTGGCGTTTTATTCACAATGATTTTACTTACAAAAACCTTTTTTCAAATCGCGACACATTCTGTTTCCTTTACTGAATTATTAATGTGGGGAGCTCTGTCTTATTTAAGTTTTGCTGCGGGCTATATTTATCCACATTTCAAAGAAAAAGATGAAAGAGCCAACTTGATTAAGCAAAAAGGAATGCAGTACGCGCTTTACTTTGTATTGATATACTGCGTAATGATCATGTTCAGTATGCAGTTCAGTACAGTGGCGTTATCGGCGGTTGAAATCATGAGGATTTTAGTATCCTTAACCATCATTACGACCTTCTCTTCGTGGGTGATCTTATCAAAAAAATACTAGTAAATAAGAACTGGCGGATTGAAATCCTGCCAGTTCTTATTTTTCTTTCTCGATTAACTTGACTGATCAGACAGCATCATCCTCCTGGAATCATCCAGCTGAACACGTGATGCTGCAAAAAGGTGATGATGCAAACGAGCAGTAGCAAAAACAAGCTGTGTTTAATCGTAAAGCGGAAAAGATCCGACTCCTTCCCGGCGAGCCCTACCGCGGCGCACGCCACCGCGATCGACTGCGGCGAAATCATTTTTCCGGTGACCCCGCCTGAAGAGTTTGCGGCCACAGACAGAACAGGGTCCATGCCGACTGATAACGCGGTGACTTTCTGCAGGTTGCCGAACAGCAAGTTGGCAGATGTATCAGAGCCGGTAATAAAGACGCCGAGCCAGCCGAGAACAGGCGAAAAGAAGGTAAACATCGAGCCTGTCAGCGCGAGTGTCATCCCGAGTGTCGTACTCATTCCAGAGGAGTTGGTGACATAGGCAAAACCAACGACAGAAGCGATGGTCAAAATCGGAAACTTCAACTCTTGGATCGTTTCTTTTAAAACAGCTCCCCAGTCTCTCCACGAAATCGCCGTGATAAATTTTGACAGCACAGCGGCAATCAATATCGCAGTGCCGGCCGACCCAAGTACCTCAAGCTTGTAAAGTGCTTCAATAGGCGTACCGTCAGCATTGATAATTTGATTGTTCAACAGAGGCACACCAGGGGCAAAAGTCAGTTTTTCGCCAACTGTATTCAGCCACTTCAAGAAAACAGCGGCGCCTTCATAATGCCCGGTCAGCGCGGATTTGACAGATGGAATGCCCCATACAGAAATCATGACTGTCAGCAGCAGAAATGGCGACCAGGCTTTAAATATCTGCCCGCCGCTATACGCAGTCGCTGCCGGATTCGTTTTCGCTGTTTCAATCGCGGCGGCAGATTCCTGTTCACCGGCAAAACGGAATGTTGTTTTCGGCTTCCACCATTTCAAAAACACAGCAAGCGCGGCCATCGAAACAAGCGCCGACAAAACATCCGGCAGCTCAGGCCCCAAAAAATTGGAGCTAAGATATTGAACGACAGCAAAGGAAACACCGGAAACGAGAATTGCAGGCCAGACCTCAAAGGCTTTCCTGAACCCGCTCATGATGATCAGTAAATAAAGAGGAATAAAAACGGATAAAAACGGCAGCTGCCGCCCAACCATTTGCGAAATGTCCATCGCCGGAATCCCTGTCGGACCTTCTACGGCTGTAATCGGAATCCCAATCGCGCCAAAGGCAACCGGCGCCGTATTGGCAATCAAACAGATTCCCGCCGCATAAAGAGGATTAAAGCCGAGGCCCACCAGCAGCGCGGCAGAAATGGCGACCGGCGCGCCGAAGCCGGCCGCTCCTTCTAGAAAAGCCCCGAATGAGAAAGCGATCAGGAGCGCCTGAAGCCGGCGGTCATCCGTAATCGAGAGAACAGAACTGCGAATGATATCAAACTGTCCCGTTTTCACAGTAATTTTATACAAAAAAACAGACGTTACAATGATCCAGCCGATCGGCAATAGTCCGTATACGGCTCCTTGTGTGGCGGACATCAGCGCTTTTTCCGCCGGCATCCGATAAACCAATACAGCAATCACAAGTGCGATCCCCAAGGTGGACAAGCCCGCTGTATACCCCTTCATCCGTTTAATCGCGAGCGCCCAAAAAAAGAAAATAATCGGTACAAGTGCGGCAAGCGCTGATAAAAGCAAATTTCCCCCTATAGGCGTATATGCCTGTGTCCATTGCATCCCAAACCCCTCCTTGAAACATAAACTGGCGTATGTGTAAGCGGTTTCTAAAGATGATAGTATGATCATCTGATGACTGGGTAATAAGACCAGTTACCTAGCATTATATTTTGAAAAAAAACAAAGTACAAGACTTTTTGACAAAATTGTCAAAATCTTTTGGCGCCCCCAAAAACAGAGTATAATAGATCGTAAACAGCCAGACCTACAAGTTACGGGGTGAATTGCATTGAAATACAAACAGATTAAAACAAAGAAAATATATGAAGAAGTGGCGGACGCACTATTAGATATGATCAAAAATGGCGAATTGAAGCCAGGAGATAAATTAGACTCCGTTCAGGCGCTTTCCGAAAGCTTTCAAGTCAGCCGCTCAGCGGTTCGTGAAGCCCTTTCCGCGCTAAAAGCGATGGGGCTTGTCGAAATGAAACAGGGGGAAGGCACATACCTGAAGGAATTTGAGCTCAATCAAATTTCTCAGCCGCTCTCAGCTGCCCTTCTCATGAAAAAAGAGGACGTCAAGCAGCTGCTCGAGGTCAGAAAACTGCTTGAAATCGGGGTGGCAACATTAGCTGCTGAAAAACGAACAGATGACGATCTCGAAAGAATCCATGCTGCGTTAAAGGAAATGGGCAGCATTGAAGCCGACGGGGAGCTTGGAGAGAAAGCCGACTTCGCATTTCATCTTGCGCTGGCTGACGCTTCCCAGAACGACCTTCTTAAACATCTGATGAACCACGTTTCATCATTGCTGCTGGAAACGATGAGAGAAACACGGAAAATCTGGCTGTTTTCCAAGAAGACCTCAGTTCAGCGACTTTATGAGGAGCATGAACGAATTTACAATGCCGTGGCTGCGCAGGATGGAGCGCAGGCGGAGGCTGCCATGCTGGCGCATTTAACGAATGTGGAAGATGTGCTTTCGGGATATTTCGAGGAAAATGTACAATAACCAACTCATTTCCCGGGCAATTCTGCCGTTGCCAAATGAACAACCGAGACTGAGCCGCCAATGGTTCAGTCTTTTCACTTGCAGCAGCACCTAACATTTGTGAAAAATAAAGTAAAATATTTTACTAAAATGAATGTGAGCTGAATAATGGAGGCAGATGCAATGACGACAATGAAAGACATCGCACAGGAAGCGGGATTTTCGATTCAACTCCTGATCCCGATCATTTTGACTCGGTCAGGCCCGATTTTGCTCAAATGACAAGGAAGACAGTACATATCCTGAGCGGGAAGGGCATAAGAGTATCGGTAACATCAGCTTCGCAAAGTATGTCTCGTCCCCTCTGATGACGCTTCATATTCATATACATGAAGTATGCAAAAATACTGTTGAAATGCTGCTTGAACAAATGCCGGACAAGAGAAGACCGGTAAAAACATGATATGTAGGTGCGCATTCATCGTCAGTAAGAGTATGAATTAAGAATGGCTTAGGAGACTAAGCCATTTTTTAGGTAAAAAATTTATTGATAGAGGTAAATAGTTGGTTTGCTCATTTTTCCAGTCGTGCTATATTAATTTTAAAGCGCTTTCGCAACTAGCTGCAAAAGCATTTTGTGTCCGGATTAACCGCGGGGGGAACAAAAGGTTAAGAGATGAAGGAGGAGAATATGATGTCAAAGCTTGAAAAAAAGCATGTAACAGATGCAACATTTATGCTCCACGGAGGAGACTACAATCCTGATCAGTGGCTGGATCGGCCTGATATTCTAGCCGATGATATTAAGCTGATGAAGCTTTCTCATACGAATACCTTTTCTGTCGGCATTTTTGCATGGAGCGCGCTTGAGCCGGAGGAGGGCGTGTATCAATTTGAATGGCTTGATGATATTTTTGAACGGATTCACAGCATCGGCGGCCGGGTCATATTAGCAACCCCAAGCGGAGCGCGTCCTGCTTGGCTGTCGCAAGCCTATCCTGAAGTTTTGCGCGTCAATGCTTCCCGCGTCAAGCAGCTGCACGGCGGAAGGCACAACCACTGCCTCACATCTAAAGTCTACCGTGAAAAAACACGTCACATCAACCGGCTATTAGCAGAACGATACGGCAATCATCCGGCGTTGTTAATGTGGCATATTTCAAACGAATACGGTGGAGAGTGCCACTGCGATCTATGCCAGCATGCTTTCAGGGAATGGCTGAAAGCAAAATATGACAACAGCCTCAAGACATTGAACCATGCGTGGTGGACTCCTTTTTGGAGCCATACATTCAATGACTGGTTACAAATTGAAAGTCCATCGCCGATCGGTGAAAATGGCTTGCACGGCCTGAACTTAGACTGGCGCCGGTTCGTCACTGAGCAAACGATTTCGTTTTATGAAAATGAAATCATCCCGCTGAGAGAACTGACACCTGATATTCCGATCACAACGAACTTTATGGCTGACACACCGGATTTGATTCCGTATCAGGGCCTCGACTACAGCAAGTTTGCAAAGCATGTCGATGTCATCAGCTGGGACGCTTACCCGGTCTGGCACAATGACTGGGAAAGCACAGCTGATTTGGCGATGAAGGTCGGCTTTATCAATGACCTATACCGAAGCCTGAAGCAGCAGCCTTTCTTATTAATGGAGTGTACGCCAAGCGCGGTCAATTGGCATAACGTCAACAAGGCGAAGCGCCCGGGCATGAATGTGCTGTCGTCTATGCAGATGATTGCCCACGGCTCGGACAGCGTTCTCTATTTCCAATACCGCAAATCGCGCGGATCATCAGAAAAATTGCACGGAGCAATAGTAGATCATGACAATAGCCCGAAGAACCGGGTCTTTCAGGAAGTGGCCAAAACCGGTGAAATATTAGAACGGCTGTCCGAGGTTGTCGGAACGAAGAGACCGGCTGAAACCGCTATTTTATATGACTGGGAAAACCATTGGGCACTCGAGGACGCTCAGGGGTATGCGAAGGCGACAAAACGTTACGTGCAAACCCTTCAGCAGCATTACCGCACGTTCTGGGAACACGATATCCCTGTCGATGTCATCACGAAAGAACAAGATTTTTCACCATATAAACTGCTGATCGTCCCCATGCTTTATTTAATCAGTGAAAACACCATTTCCCATTTGAAAGCGTTTGCGTCTCGTGGCGGCACCTTAGTCATGACATATATCAGCGGGATTGTAAATGAGCATGATTTAACGTACACAGGCGGATGGCATCCAGACCTGCAAGCGATTTTCGGAATTGAGCCTCTGGAAACCGATACGCTGTACCCAAAGGATCGAAATGCTGTGAGCTATCGCAGCCAATCATATGAAATGAAGGATTATGCAACGGTGATCGATGTAAAGACCGCATCTGTAGAAGCCGTGTATCAAGAAGATTTTTATGCGCGTACGCCAGCGGTCACAAGCCATCAGTATCAGCGGGGCAAGGCGTATTTTATCGGCGCCCGTTTGGAGGATCAATTTCATCGGGATTTCTATGAAGGACTGATCACAGATCTGTCTCTTTCTCCTGTTTTTTCGGTTCGGCACGGAAAAGGCATCTCCGTACAAGCGAGGCAGGATCAGGACAATGATTATATTTTTGTCATGAATTTCACGGAAGAAAAACAGCTTGTCACGTTTGATCAGAGTGTGAAAGATATGATGACAGGAGAAATATTATCCGGCGACCTGACGATGGAGAAATATGAAGTGAGAATCGTCGTAAACAAACATTAGGCTGATGCCTCCGCTCGATATGGGCGGATTTTTTTTTATTTACTTTTGAAAGCGTTCACTAAGGGGTGGGGAGTGTCATGAAAAGCAGAGTGAACTTGTTCTTTGGCTGCCATCGTATGGAGTGCATTTAGTTCAACGGGATATGCCGCTGCCTTCCTTGCAGGTGTTTCAATATGCGGAGTCAGGCCATACCCCTAAGAAACGCTGAAACAGAAAACATCCATGAGATGTACCCATCTCATGGATGTTTTTATTTTACATCAACTACTATAAAACATTCGTCATCACTTTTATGATGGGCTTCCTTATGGTGATGCAGTGATGTAAGGATGTTCTCTTTCAGACCAGCAATAGGCAAATCGGGGTGATCCTTTAATAAATCAAATAAATAACATGAAGCTGTGGGGTCCATCACACCATCAGTATACAGCAGGAGCCTTCCGCCGCCTTCAGTATATGAAAGGCTTTTTGACTGAAACACCGCGTCTTCAAACATCCCGATCGGAGGCGCGGTAGCGGGCAGCGGATGTTGGGTTCCGCCGGCGCCCTGCCATAATGCCGGCGGATGTCCTGCGTTGACATAATCAATTCTTTGCCGGGCTGTATCAACCTCAAGATAAATAGCCGTGCAATAATGTCTCGCTTCCTCATCATTTTGAAACAAGCTGTGCAGGTGCCGGTCTAATTCCTTCATGACTTTGTCGGGGCTGAGACCTTGCGTGATCTGGCGCTGGAACAAAGGATGAAGAGACATCGTAATCAATGCAGATGAAATCCCGTGTCCCATCACATCAAGGATAATAATGCCGTAACGATGTTCATCAATTTGATAAAATCCGTATAGATCACCGGATAACTCACTGGATGCTTTGTAATAAGCGTCAATTTGAATCTGATCGTTTACAATCGGTTCAGTCAATGAGTATTCTTGAATCTTCCTGGCGAGCTCGAGCTCTCTTTTGGTGTTTAATTTAAATTGCTGATTTTGTTTGTTGGTCTTAAGAAGTTCTTCTTGTTTTGCCTTCAGTGTTTCCAAGGCAATTTCTAACTCAGCATTGGCTTTCTGCTTGGCAAGCAAAGCTTCCTGAGCGTCGTTTCTGGCCATTAGAAGTTCATTTTCATATTCGTTTCGTTTCCGCATCGGAATGAGAACACACTCAGTGACGGATGCTCCTTTATCTTCTCTTACAACAGCATTGACCAGGGTGGGGATTTCTTCTCCATCACTTGTCTTCAAAGAAATGTACATTTCTTCGATGTGCTTCTCTAGTTTTAAAAGAGGCACAAAATAGAGCTGGTAGAAAAGCTGTGCGGAAACGGTCAAAATTGTATCCATATGCTGGCCGATCACCTGTTCCGAACGATAATCCAGAATCTTGAGCAGGGTACGGTTGACAGCTATGATCGAACCCTCTTCTGACAAAGTGAGAAAACCGCATGGTGCATCATTCAATTGTTTGTCCATTAAGAGGGTCACCTCTATCCCTTTCGTTCCTATATCACGTGCGCTTGCAAATAATCGCTGATCAGCTGGATCGTCTCTTCAGGATGGCTCATGTGGGGACAATGCCCGCGAGCCTCCATTTGTCTAAGTGTACTATATGGAAGATGCTTATGCATATATTCGCCTACTGAAGCCGGTGCGATGATATCATCAGCACTTTGGAGAATCAGTGAGGGAGCTGTTACCTTCGAAAGATCCTCTCGGTGATCAGAAAAAAACGCGGCTTTTGCGAATTGGCGGGCAATCACAGGATCAGTAGAACAAAAACGGCTTTCAAGCTCTTCCTTGATGTCAGGCCGATCTGGCTGATTCAGAACCGTTCCTGCAAATACAGTTGCCCAGCCTATGTAATTTTTCTCCATCATCTCCAGCAAACCACGGAGCTGCTCCTCCTCAAATCCTCCGTAATACTCAGGGGGATCATCTAAATAACATGGAGAAGGTCCCACCATCACCAAATGGGAAAAAAGCGCAGGGCGGCGGATGGAAGCTAGCATCCCAATCACAGCCCCGACAGAGTGCCCCACAAACACGGTCTCTTCCAGATTTAAAGCCTCGCAAACATCAAGAACATCTTGGGCATAGCCTTCAAGTGTCCGGTAACGATTCAGGTCATATGCGCGTATATCCGAATTCCCAGAACCGACGTAATCAAATAAAATAACTTGATACTCTTCCTCGAAGGCCGGCGCCACGGCATTCCACACGCTTTGATCACATCCAAAACCGGGGGCGAAAATGATAGATGTTTTGCCGTTTCCCTTCACCTTTACATCATTTCGAGACAAAATCGCTTCGTTCATGATTGGCTCCTTTCAGCCGATAGTTAAAGTTCAATATGTATATCATAACACTCACGGTTTGAAGAGTGTGTCTTTCTATGAAAGTAAATAGCAGTTTCATAGAATGGGGACATACGGCTCAAGCGGGCTGGATGAATTGGAAAATCTAGAGGATGGATGGCCTAGAAACCAGCCGTGAGAATGAATATGACATTTGTCACCCGTTATCATGACACCCTATACTTCCATCAGTTTCTGCGTCATTTTACAATCAATGTAAGAGACCAGGAGGTGCTCATGTGATGAATGAGGCAGTAACAGTAAGCAATGTGTCAAAACATTTTCAGAAAAAAACAGCTGTAAACAACATCAGCTTCAGCATTAAAAAAGGAGAAATTGCAGCTATCCTCGGGCCCAATGGGGCAGGGAAGACGACCGTGATCTCCATGATATTAGGATTGCTAACACCAAGCGAGGGAGAAATCAAACGATTTAACCGGGTTCCTGATGACAAACAGGTGCGGGAAAAAATAGGCGTGATGCTGCAGGAAGTGAGTGTCATGCCGGGACTGAAGGTGAATGAAATCCTCGAGCTCTTCCGAAGCTATTATCCCAATCCATTGTCCATGAAAAAACTTATTTCGTTAACAGCACTCACAAAAGAAGATTTGAAAACGAGGGCAGAAAAGTTATCCGGCGGACAAAAACGCCGTTTGAACTTTGCTTTGGCTCTTGCCGGGAATCCGGAGCTGCTGATCTTTGATGAGCCGACAGTGGGAATGGACACATCATCAAGACATCGATTCTGGCAGACCATTCATGGACTGGCCGATCAAGGAAAAACAATTATTTTTTCAACGCATTATTTGCAGGAAGCGGATGATGCCGCACAGCGAATCTTATTTTTTGCAGACGGGCGGCTTGTGGCAGACGGATCGCCTATGCAACTCCGCTCAAGGATGCAAAAACAGGCTGTTTCTTTTGAGATGCATTCAGATGAATCATTGGAACGGCTGTCCCGTCACCCGGAAGTAGAGCGGGTGATTCAGAAGCACCAAAGGATCATCATTCAAACATCAAATACAGACAAAGTGTTAGCACTCATTTTTCAAGAAAACATACGCGCGTGCGATATCCGGATTGAGCAAGGAACGCTTGATGAGGCATTTCGCCAGCTGGCTGACGGAAACAGGGAGGCGATGTGAGTGAACATGCTGCAGAAGCAAAGCATAGCTGAAATGAAAAGGGTGCTTCGGAATAAGTACTTTGTGCTTTGGTCGCTGCTGATGCCGATTGCCTTTTATTATCTCTTTACCAATGTAGTGAATACGGGCGTACCTGATCAACGTGCATGGGACGCCCACTACTTAATGTCGATGACAGTCTTCAGTGTGATGGGGTCCTCTATTATGACGCTTGGAATCCGTATGGTTCAAGAACGGTCACAAGGCTGGACCGCCTTTATCCGCATCACGCCTCTTCCGGATCATATCTATTTATCAGCTCAGATGATCGGCCAAAGTGTGATTCACGTTTTATCCATTACCGTCATCTTTCTGTTCGGCGCGCTCATGAATGACATTGCCCTGTCGCCGTTTGAATGGATCATGAGCGGACTGTGGATTTTGTTTGGCGCATTGCCGTTTTTAGCGTTAGGCACACTCATCGGCCGCATGAGAAAAGTAGAAACCGCAGCCGGAATCAGTAATGTGCTTTACATGCTGCTCGCTTTAGGCGGAGGCATGTGGATGCCGTTTGAGGTCATGCCTGAGGTGATGCAGAACATTGGCCGGTGGCTTCCGTCTTATCATTTCGGTAACGGAGCGTGGGAACTTGTTCGAGGCGGGGGCCCATCATGGGAAAATATTTTGATACTAATCACTTATTTGATGCTCTTCATGCTACTATCTAAGTATATAAGCAGAAAACAAGAAGCGGTGTGATCTATGAAATTTTTACCATCCATATTCCCTAAGCAATTCGGTTTTTTCCCTTATATCTTTCTGGTGTACACCATCATGCCGTTTCTTTCTTTATTGAGAGAAACAGGCGTCAAACAGGTGCTCGGATATGGCATGCTGCTCTTTTTTGTCATAGCCTATCGCCAGTTGTTTTGCAATGTGGGCAGAGCTTCGTTTACGTATTGGCTTATCGTGCAAATGGCGGTTATTTTCATCTATAGTGTGTTTTACAATATCACCTATATCTATTTAGGGTTTTTTCCGGCAAACTTTGTTGGTTATTACAAAGAGAAAACAAAGTTTAACCGTGCGTTCTGCGGTTTACTCCTTATGCTGCTTTTTCCGTGTTTTTATCAATTTCTAGTGAATTCGGTTTCACTCCAGGAGCTTTTTCCTGTTCTTCCGTTTCTCGTCATCATGCTCATTTCTCCATTCGGCATCCGTTCTATGTTTCGGAGAATTGAACTCGAGACCAAACTTGCCCAAGCCAATGAACAGATAAAAGAACTCTCCAAAAGGGAGGAGCGTGTTCGAATCGCCCGTGATCTCCACGATACGCTCGGTCATACCCTTTCGCTTCTTACGTTGAAAAGCCAGCTGATTCAGCGGCTGGCAACATCTGATCCGGAACGGACCCGGCTTGAAGCAAAAGAAATGGAAACCAGTTCAAGAGCCGCACTCAAGCAAGTTCGGGAGCTGGTTTCTGATATGAGAACGGTCACGATGACAGAGGAGCTCGCCAACATTCAGCACATCTTAAGATCGGGAAACATTACGTTTCAATACGAAGGGGACGAAGACTTTTCAGCGATCTCTCCCGTCACACAAAATATGATCAGTATGTGTATGCGGGAAGCTGTGACCAATATCATCAAGCACAGCAAAGCCACCCACTGCGCCATTGCCATTTCTCAGTTTGCTGACAAAATGAAAGTTGTGATACGGGATGACGGAAAGGGTGCGGCGAAGGAGAACACATTTGGGAATGGCCTGCGGGGAATGGAAGAGCGGCTGATGCTCATTGAGGGCGGATTAACGCTTTCAGCTCATAACGGAACGGTGTTGACACTGACGATTCCGCTTATTAAAAAAGCAGATTGATAGGAGGACGAAAAGAATGATTCGTCTGTTGATTGCTGAGGACCAGCGAATGCTTTTAGGCGCTTTGGGATCTCTGCTTGATTTAGAAGAGGATATGGAAGTCATCGGACAAGCACGAAACGGGGAAGAAGCGTTCAAAGCCATTTTGGAGCTGGAGCCGGATGTATGCATCATGGACATTGAAATGCCGGCCCGGAGCGGGTTGGATGTGGCAGAGGAATTGATGCAAAAAGGCAGCGGCAGCAAGATTATTATTTTAACAACCTTTGCCCGTCCCGGCTATTTTGAACGCGCCGTTAAAGCCGGCGTACATGGCTATCTCCTGAAAGACGGCGAAATTGACGATTTGGCCGACGCCATCCGAAAGAGTGTAAAGGGTAAACGAGTCTTCAGCCCGGAGCTGACGTTTAATATGATGCGAGACGAAAATCCACTCACCGTAAGAGAACAAGAAATTCTGCGGCTGGCGGCTTTAGGCAAGACAACAAAAGATATTACGCTTGAACTCTATTTATCTCAAGGCACAGTCCGAAACTATATTTCAGAAATCATCCAAAAGCTCGATGCGAAAAACCGGACAGAAGCCGCCAGCATTGCTGAGGAAAAAGGCTGGATCTAACCATATGTTTTCAGCATCACGGCACTCCTGAGGGATCAGGGGTGTTTTTTTATAAGCCCGTAAATGAAATTATACCCAGAAAACCCTTTCCTTCCATTGTCAGAATAGTGTACGATATTCATATAGTTATTTTAACTCAGGTCATCAGATGACCAGATCATATATGGGGATGAGAGAGGGGTTCATCATGAAAGTCTCACTTTTTGTCACTTGTCTTGTTGATATGTTTCAAACAAATGTCGGAAAAGCGACGGTTGAGCTGTTGGAGCGGCTTGGATGTGAGGTTGATTTTCCGGAGGGGCAGATCTGCTGCGGGCAGCCGGCTTATAACAGCGGCTATGTGAGTGACGCCAAAAAAGCAATGAAACGGATGATCGAAACGTTCCAGGATTCCGAATATGTCGTCAGTCCTTCCGGTTCCTGCACAACGATGTTCCGAGAATATCCGCACCTGTTTCAGGATGACCCGCAATGGGCCGATAAAGCGAAAAAGCTGGCGGATAAAACGTATGAACTGACCGATTTTATCGTGAACGTCCTTGGCGTTGAGGATGTCGGAGCGAGCCTTCATACAAAAGCGACCTTACATACGTCGTGCCATATGTCGCGGCTGCTCGGAGTTCGGGAGGAGCCGATGAAGCTCTTGAGCCATGTGAAGGGCCTAGAGTTCACAGCGCTTCCGGGCAAACATAACTGCTGCGGATTCGGAGGAACATTCTCCGTCAAAATGGCGCAGATTTCTGAACAGATGGTCGACGAAAAAGTCGCATGCGTGGAGGATACGGGTGCGGAGGTACTGATCGGAGCTGACTGCGGCTGTTTGATGAATATCGGGGGCCGGCTTGACCGAAAAGACAAAAATGTCAAAGTGATGCACATCGCCGAAGTGCTCAACAGCAGATAAAACTGGATTCAGAGGGGGAAGGATCATGGCGATGAAAATCGGTACTGACGCTTTTAAAGAGCGGGTATCACAGGGGATTGATAATGAATTTATGAGAGGTGCTGTTTCTGGTGCGCAGGAACGTCTGCGGACACGGCGCCTTGAAGCGGCCGAAGAGCTGGGAAACTGGGAAGAATGGCGCTCCTTATCAGAGGAAATCAGGCAGCATGTCCTTGAAAATCTCGATTTCTATCTCGGCCAGCTTGCCGAAAATGTGGCGAAACGAGGCGGGCATGTTTATTTCGCGGAAACATCGGAAGAGGCGTCTTCTTATATTCGCGACGTTATTCAAAAGAAGAATGGAAAGAAGATCGTAAAATCAAAATCAATGGTCACGGAGGAAATCAATCTGAATGAGGTGCTGGAGAAGGAAGGCTGTGAGGTCGTTGAAACCGATCTTGGCGAGTATATTTTGCAGATTGACGATCACGATCCGCCGTCACATATCGTAGCGCCCGCCCTTCATAAAAATAAAGAACAGATACGCGATGTGTTTAAAGAAAGGCTGGACTATCAACATACAGAAAAACCGGAAGAGCTTGTGATGCATGCGCGCGCCATCCTCCGGGAAAAGTTTCTCGAAGCGGATATCGGCATTACAGGCTGTAACTTCGCCATCGCTGATACGGGTTCTGTCAGCCTTGTGACCAATGAAGGCAATGGACGGCTTGTGAGCACATTGCCAAAAACGCAAATCACCGTCATGGGAATGGAGCGGATTGTCCCGACATTTTCTGAATTCGAAGTGCTTGTCAGCATGCTGACAAGAAGCGCTGTCGGACAGCGGCTGACAAGTTATATTACGGCTCTGACAGGCCCGAAGCTGGAAGGGGAAGTAGACGGGCCGGAGGAATTCCATCTAGTCATTGTTGATAATGGCCGGTCCAACATTCTCGGAACGGAATTCCAGTCTGTCCTGCAATGTATCCGCTGTGCCGCCTGTATCAACGTCTGCCCTGTGTACCGCCATGTAGGCGGGCACTCTTACGGCTCAATTTATTCGGGGCCGATCGGGGCGGTTTTATCACCGCTGCTCGGCGGTTATGACGATTATAAGGAGCTGCCGTACGCATCTACGCTGTGCGCGGCTTGTTCAGAAGCCTGCCCGGTCAAAATTCCGCTACATGAGCTGCTTCTCAAGCATCGCCAGAACATCGTTGAAAAAGAAGGCAGGGCGCCGATCAGCGAAAAGCTCGCGATGAAAGCTTTCGGGCTTGGCGCGTCCTCTTTGCCGCTTTATAAAATGGGATCAAAATGGGCGCCGGCCGCGATGACGCCTTTTACAGAGGGAGAAAAAATGTCGAAAGGGCCCGGCCCGCTCAAAAGCTGGACACAGATCCGCGATTTCCCGGCACCGCATAAATCGAGATTCAGAGACTGGTTTACAGATAGAGAAACGAGTGAACGCGCGAAGGAGGAGGAGTCATGACGAAGGGGACCGTTCAGAATCAAGAGAGCTTTTTAAACCGGGTCGCATCACGCCTGGGACGTGACAGAAGAACAGGGGGCGTGGCAGTCCCTGAGTGGGCGCATCAGCCGCAATATCGCACACTTGAAGGATATTCAGCGGATGACTTGGTCACAGTGCTCAAAAACCATTGTGTCAAAATCCATACAGAGCTGATTGAAACGGATTCAACCGGCTTATATGATGCCCTGCGCGAGCAAGTCAGCCGCTTTTCCGGAGGCCCTGTCATCATTCCGAAGGATCCGCGCTTTGAAGCATACGGGCTAAAAAGCCTGCTCACCAAAGACTGGCCGAGCGATGGAACGCCGGTCTGGGAGTGGGATGCTGACAAAGGCGAAGAAAATATCAAAAAAGCGGAGCAAGCCAATGTTGGAATTACATTCAGTGAAATCACACTGGCCGAGTCGGGGACGGTTGTCCTCTTCTCCTCAAAAGATATCGGCCGGTCTGTCAGCCTTCTGCCGACGACCTACATTGCGATTGTGCCAAAATCAAGCATTGTGCCGAGAATGACGCAAGCCAGTGATATCATTCGCCAAAACATTGCGGACGGCACCACTGTCCCCTCCTGCGTCAACTACATTACCGGACCGAGCAACTCGGCCGATATCGAAATGGACTTGGTTGTCGGCGTGCACGGACCTGTAAAAGCCGCATATCTTCTCGTCTCTGACCGCTAACGCTAAAGCCCGGCAGCTTGTTGCCGGGCTTTCTGCTTGAAAAACTTCAACTTCCAATTGTTTGGCCGATGAGAAGAGTATGACTTGCAAAAGGAGGAAATATAATGAAAAAATGGCTGATCGCAGCTGTTTCACTGGCGATTGCGATCATTCTGTTTATGTATTCAAACGCAGAAGCGAAAGCGGCTGGCATGACATTAGGCTACACGACTGGGGATACGGCCTCATACAATTCTCTTGTGAAATATCATACATACATGAATTCGATCGCCACAGATACGTTTGCGTTTGAAAAAAACGGACAAATCATTGGCGATGCCCCAAGCAAGCAGCTGACATATGCGAAAAAGAAAAACATCAAGACATGGGCGGTCATTTCAAACTATAATGACACGATTTACGATTTTGACGGAGACTTAGCGAGTCGAGTCATGAGGAATCACACAGCAAAAAAACGATTCACAGATCAGTTAATCGCACTGGCTAAAAAGCACTCATACTATGGTATCAATATCGACTTTGAAGCAGTGAACCCAGCTGACCGATCCACATACTCACGCTTCATTCAAGATGTCTCACAGGCTCTGAAAAAGAAACAGATCAAAACAATGGTTTCCGTTCCGGCCAAAAGCGCCGATGATCAAAGCGACGACTGGAGCTGGCCGTATGATTATGCGAAAATCGGTCAATATGCCGATTATGTGCAAATCATGACTTATGACGAACACGGCATTTGGGGCGAACCAGGATCGGTGGCGAGCACAGGCTGGATCAAAAGCTCTCTACAATTTTCAGCCGAAAAAATCAAAGCCAATAAAGTCATCATGGGAATTCCGGCGTACGGCTATGACTGGGATATAGAAGATGAAAGCGGCAGCGCAATGAGAGAATGGAATGAACTCAAGACCCTCATCAACAAGCAGAAAGCCAAACCGATATTCAACAAAACATCAGGTTCAATGACGTTTTCTTACGTTGACGAAAAGAAGCATAAACATGTCGTGTGGTATGAAAATGAAAAAACTGTCCAAACGAAAAGCCATCTGGCAAAGCGGTACAAAATAGCAGGTGTCTCAGTTTATGCATTAGGAAACGAGTCAGAATCCTTTTGGAAAGCCATTCGAAAAGGGACAAAATAACAATTTCTTTTTTCTATGGGGTTATTGACAGTGTAAAAAGAAGCACGTATATTATGTTAGTATATTCAGAACATAACATTTCAGTTTTTCAGAAAACGAAAACACATAGATTGGGAGCAGTAAAAGAAAGCGGTCAGAAAAGAGAGCTGCGGGGTGGTGTGACGCAGCCTGATACTTCTTTGAACTCGCCCGGGAGTGGTAAGGCGAAACGGAATAGATAGAATATTCCCCATGTTTTAACGGCTAACCTTCGTTACAGGTCGAAAGCTGGATTCTTCATGAAGAATCAACAAGAGTGGTACCGCGGTCAGCCTAAGGCTCGTCGTCTCTTTGTCTATTAGATTAGATAGGAGACGGCGGGCTTTTTTGTTTTTGAAAACGAGAAGGAGAGGTAGTAGAGGATGAAAAAGGACAATCAGACGTTAAAACGCACGATGACGTCCCGCCATATTATGATGATGGCGCTGGGCGGAGCAATCGGTGCAGGTTTATTTAAAGGAAGCAGCTCGGCGATCGATGTGGCGGGGCCTTCTGTCATTATCGCTTACCTGCTCGGCGGCATTATTTTGCTGTTTGTTATGCAAGGGCTCGCGGAAATGGCTGTGCGCAACCGAAATGCAAGAACCTTCCGGGATCTTGTCCAGCAGGTGTTAGGAAATTACGCTGCTTATTTTTTGGACTGGATATATTGGAAAATGTGGGTGCTCAACATTGCGGCTGAAGCTGTCGTCGCTGCGATTTTTATTCAATATTGGCTGCCGGGCTGCCCGATCTGGGTTCTGGCATTAGGGATATCTCTAGTCGTCACGGTTGTGAACTTGCTTTCTGTTAAAATCTTCGCCGAAACCGAATATTGGCTGGCAATGATCAAAATTACCGTTATTATTCTCTTTATTATATTAGGATTGTTGCTGTTATTTGTATCATTCGGTGATCATACAGCTGCTGGGTTCTCAAACCTGACAGAGCACGGCGGATTTTTCCCGCACGGCGGCACAGGGCTCATTACGGCGATGCTTGTCGTGATCTACTCTTACGGCGGTACAGAAATTATCGGTGTCACGCTTGCCGAAACAAAGAATCCGGAAAAAGTTGTCCCGAAAGCTGTCCGCAGCACACTGACACGGATTGTCGCGTTCTACCTGCTGCCGTTTTTCATCATCGTCAGCCTGATTCCATGGAACAAAGTCAATTCCGTTCCGGAAAGTCCCTTCGTCATGGTCTTTCACATGGTAGGCATTCCCGGCGCGGATCATATCATGAACGCAGTCATCCTGCTGGCGATCATTTCTTCCATGAATTCAGGTTTATATGGATCATCACGCATTTTGTATACTCAGGCAAGTGACGGAAGGCTTCCGAAGGTCTTTTCGAAGCTTTCATCGAAAAACGTGCCAATGTTTGCGATTCTGATGTGCACTTCCTCCCTTTATATTGGCGTCTTGATTTCTCTATTCGCAGGAAGCCAAACGTTTGATTACTTAATGGGATCACTGGGGTATACCGTATTATTCATTTGGCTGATCATCGGATTCGCCCATTTGAAATCAAGAAAACACCAAACAGAAACACCGGCCTATTATGTAAAGTGGTTTCCGTACACCACATGGTTTGCGATTCTGGCGTTACTCGCCATTCTGAGCGGGGTCATCCTGACAACGTCAATTGTCATTACCAGCATTACGGCGGTGATCTACCTTTTGATTACAGTTGTATATGTGGTCAAAGGACGCAAGCATCAGTAAATAAGGAACCCTCTTGTCTCATCTGACAAGAGGGTTTTGATGATTGTACAGCCAACTCATTTACGCCGCCGCTTTCTGTGTGCTTTTGATTTTGAATTCCCGAGGCTGATGCTCGTCACATCCGAAGTTCAGCCAAAAGGCTTAAGATGAGCGGTTCATGCAGGAAAATAGAGCTGGCCAAGACCGACATAAGGGAATCAAGGAAGCGACTTGGCTGCTTCTCCTGAAACAAGCCAGCCTAGCGCAATAACGAGGAATGATTGGGATGGCACAGGAATGTTTGGGGCTGAATAATAGTGCAAATCGTTTCTTTTATATTGTTCGAATTTCATCGAATCAAATTCTTTTATTCCTGAATGCAGTTGTGTTATGGTGTGAGAGAAGTCCTTTCATTCATGACTTGACAGCTTGAGGCTGTTTACTGATAACACATTTGCAAAGGAGAACAATATGTCTAACAACCAACGCAAAGATACCTTGCTTTCTGTTTTGAATTTATCTCCGGTTGTTCAGGGAGGAACGGTTGCGGATTCATTCCGAAACAGCATGGACTTGGCGCGCCGTGCGGAGGAATGGGGCTACCACCGCTATTGGCTTGCTGAGCATCATAATATAGAAGGTGTCGCAAGCTCTGCCACCGCGGTCCTGATCGGCCATATTGCCGGAGGCACAAAGAAAATCCGCGTCGGTTCCGGCGGCATTATGCTTCCGAACCATTCTTCATTAGTGATTGCTGAGCAATTCGGAACACTTGAAACGCTTTATCCCGGACGGATTGATCTGGGGCTCGGACGTGCGCCGGGAACAGACCAATTGACAGCAAGAGCGCTCCGCAGAAACATCAACAGCGGTGAAGATTTTCCAGAACAATTAGAGGAACTGCGCAATTACTTTAAACCATCGGGGAATGTGCGTAATCAAGTCCGCGCCATTCCGGGAGAAGGCGTTGATGTTCCGATTTGGCTGCTGGGTTCAAGCGGCTTCAGCGCCCGTTTGGCAGGTGAACTGGGCCTTCCGTTTGCATTCGCTGCCCATTTCTCGCCGGCAAATACTGTTCCCGCTCTGGAGCTGTACCGCAATTCCTTTACGCCGTCGGAAGTGCTCGATGAACCGTATGCAATGGTTGGCGTTACCATTATCGCGGCAGATACAAACGAGAAAGCGCAGCACCTTGCGACATCGCATTACCAAAGATTTCTTGACCTTGTCCGCGGCACGCCGAACCAGCTGAAGCCGCCTGTTGAGGATATGGATCGCATTTGGAGCCCGTATGAAAAAGCGATGGTCAATGAGCAGCTGAGCTCGACGATTGTCGGCGGTCCGGAAGAAGTGAAGGCGAAGCTCGAAGACTTTGTCAACACAACGCAAGCTGACGAAATTATGGTCAACTCAGAAACCTTCGAACACGCAGACAGAATGCGTTCGTTTGAAATCATCGCAGACGTGTGGAAAAATAGATAACCAGCTATAAAAAAAGCAATGTAGCGGGAAGACCCATACATTGCTTTTTTTATTTATCCAGTTTTCTGGTCGATTGCCGAATGATCAACTCAGGCTCAAATACGACATCCTCTTGCTTCGGTTTTTTATGCTCTAAGCAGTCAATGACATATTTCGCGGCCGCTTTTCCAAGCGCGGATTTCGGGTGCTTGACAGAGGTTAATTTCACCTCGGAGATTTGGGCAAAATGCGAATCATCATACCCAACGATAGACATATCTTCAGGCACTTTAATATCCATCTCCCGCAGCATGTCAATGACCTTCAGCGCGATTTCATCGTTATAGCAAAGAATAGCAGTCGGCATGTTTTTGCTGTTTTTCTGCAGCGTCTTTTTCACTTTCTCCAACAGCTTCGATTCCTTTTCCTCTGTCGTAAAGGTCACGATCATATCCGGAGAAGGAAATAACTCCCGCTCCCGATGCGCCTGTATAAATCCGTTCATCCGCTTGACACCTTGCGTATCATCAGCTTTGAAAATGCCCATCATGTGCGTGTGGCCGAGAGTAAGCAAGTAATCCGCCGCCATCATCCCGCCTTTCACATCATCTAACGTAAAACTCGGCGCGGCAAGCTCGGCGTATGACGCGTTCATCATCGCAAAAGGGATGCCGTTTTTCTCCAAATTCAGATAGTAGCCTATATTCGGGGTTTGCAGGGCGCTTTTTGTCGGTTCCACAATAAGTCCGTCAATATGCTGTGACAGGAGGTTTTCTAATCCTCTTCGTTCATTGTCCGGATTGTTGTTTGTGCTTGTCAAAAGCATAGAATAGCCCTGCTCGCTTAAATAAGACTCGATTCCCCGAATGATGCTCGGAAAAATATAGTCTGATATGTAGGTTGTCAGAACACCAATCGTTTTATTGGAATGCAGCGCTGACTTAGCGGAGCGTGAAGCGACAAAGGTGCCTCCCCCTTGCACGCTGTACAGCAGACCTTGTGATACGAGGTCTCCGATCGCTTTGCGGATGGTATGCCGGCTGACGCCGAATTGCTGCATTAATTCGTTTTCGGTAGGGATCTTTTGATCGGGCAGTATTTTGCCTTGATTAATCCATGAACTGATTTCTTCTTTTACTTGCGCGTATTTTGGTAACATTTTTCCATTCCTCCAAAATGTATACGGACAAATTTTAGTATATCACAGCGTTCTTTGTAAGAAAACATTGACAGAAAATGCAAACAGGATTATCCTATATTTGTACGTACTAATTAAATGAAATTTTCCTTAAATTTTTATATAAGTACGTACAATTAAAGAAGTAAATGTAAACGCTTTACTTAACACTCGGGAGGGCAGGGAAATGAAGAATACTCCAACTCAATTAGAACCAAATGCTCCTGTAACAAGAGGCCATTCAATGGGGTTTGTTATTTTAATCTCATGCGCGGCTGGACTTGGCGGCTTACTGTACGGCTATGACACGGCAGTGATTTCAGGCGCCATCGGTTTTCTGAAAGATTTATACAGCCTAACTCCATTTATGGAAGGGCTTGTGATTTCCAGCATTATGATCGGAGGAGTGGCGGGCGTCGGGATATCCGGATTTTTAAGCGACAGGTTCGGCCGGAGAAAAATTTTAATGACAGCCGCTTTGTTGTTTGCGATATCGGCCATCGTTTCAGCGCTTTCTCAAGATGTATCTACCTTAATCATTGCAAGGATTATCGGAGGCCTCGGGATTGGGATGGGATCATCTCTATCTGTGACGTACATTACAGAAGCGGCGCCGCCCGCCATACGCGGAAGCCTTTCCTCCTTATATCAGCTCTTTACGATATTGGGTATTTCCGCTACGTACTTTATTAATCTCGCTGTGCAGCGCTCCGGAACATACGAATGGGGCGTGCACACCGGATGGAGATGGATGCTCGCTTATGGAATGGTGCCGTCCGTGATCTTTTTCCTCGTATTGCTCGTCGTGCCGGAAAGCCCGAGGTGGCTGGCGAAAGCGGGCAAAACAACAGAAGCGTTAAAGATACTGACACGTATTAATGGAGAAACTGTCGCAAAAGAAGAATTAAAGAACATTGAGAAATCTTTAAAAATAGAACAAATGGGATCGTTGTCCCAGCTGTTTAAGCCGGGTCTCAGAAAGGCGCTTATCATTGGAATCCTGCTGGCGTTGTTTAACCAAGTCATCGGCATGAACGCGATCACTTACTATGGGCCGGAAATCTTTAAAATGATGGGATACGGGCAAAACGCCGGATTTGTGGCAACCTGTATCGTCGGTGTTGTAGAAGTTATTTTTACCGTTATTGCGGTGCTGTTGATTGATAAAGTAGGACGGAAAAAATTGATGTCCATCGGATCTGCTTTTATGGCCATCTTTATGATCTTAATCGGAACGTCGTTCTACTTTCAGTTAACAAACGGACTTATGCTGATCTTCTTTATTTTAGGTTTTGTGGCGGCATTTTGTGTGTCTGTAGGACCGATCACATGGATTATGATTTCTGAAATCTTCCCGAACCACCTGCGTGCGCGGGCCGCGGGGATTGCGACCATCTTTTTATGGGGAGCAAACTGGGCGATCGGACAGTTTGTGCCGATGATGATCGACTCATTCGGGCTCGCCTATACATTCTGGATCTTTGCGGTGATTAACATCCTTTGCTTCCTGTTTGTCGTAACGATCTGCCCGGAAACGAAGAACAAATCGCTCGAAGAAATCGAAAAGCTCTGGATAAAATGAAAACGCTTTATAGAATCAAGCCCTTTCGCTGGAAAGGGCTTTTTATGTTGGGATGCACCTTTTTTCGTTTTCTGTATAAGATAAGATAGATAGGGAAAAATATAGCTGGATAAACACTGCTGCATGAAAACTCTGCGAATATTGTCGATGATTTGGCTCTTAACAGTTGAATAAACAATTCCACCCTGTTAAAATAATTAAAGAAAGCAGAGGTAATTTTTTTTGGCTATGATGGGACGTTTTTTGTCATAGCGGGACATATAATGTCCAGCAAAAAAAGGAAGGAACGTTTGAGTCATGAACCAGTTACTACAAGCTCAAAAAAAATTATTGCCTGATCTTCTGCTCGTTATGCAAAAGAGGTTTGAAATCTTGCAGTATATCAGGCTGACAGAACCCATCGGGCGAAGAAGCCTGTCTGCCAGTCTTGAAATCAGCGAACGTGTGCTGAGGGGCGAGGTTCAGTTTTTAAAAGAACAGAATCTGGTCGATATCAAAACAAACGGCATGACTTTGACAGAAGAGGGCTATGAACTGCTTTCGGTTCTTGAAGATACGATGAAAGATGTTTTAGGTTTGACTCTTTTGGAAAAGACATTAAAAGAACGTTTAAATCTAAAGGATGCCATTATCGTGTCCGGAGACAGCGATCAATCCCCTTGGGTCAAAAAAGAAATGGGAAGAGCAGCTGTCACATGTATGAAAAAAAGATTTTCAGGCAAAAATATCGTCGCTGTAACTGGCGGTACGACAATTGAAGCTGTCGCCGACATGATGACGCCGGATTCTAAAAACCGCGAGCTTTTGTTTGTGCCTGCGAGAGGCGGTTTAGGCGAAGACGTGAAAAACCAGGCGAACACCATATGCGCGCATATGGCGGAGAAGGCTTCAGGCACTTACCGGCTTTTGTTTGTTCCGGGACAGCTGTCACAAGGCGCCTATTCATCTATTATTGAAGAGCCTTCTGTCAAAGAGGTGCTGAACACGATTAAATCGGCGAGTATGCTGGTTCACGGAATCGGTGAAGCTAAAACGATGGCTCAGCGGAGAAACACACCTTTAGAAGACTTAAAAAAAATAGATGATAACGACGCGGTGACAGAAGCGTTTGGCTACTATTTTAATGCGGACGGCGAAGTGGTCCATAAAGTGCATTCTGTCGGAATGCAGCTGGATGACATAGACGCCATCCCCGATATTATTGCGGTAGCAGGGGGTTCATCAAAAGCCGAGGCGATCGAGGCTTACTTTAAAAAGCCCCGCAACACGGTTCTCGTCACAGACGAAGGAGCCGCAAAGAAGTTATTAAGGGATGAATAATCCCTCAATATAAATATCTCTCACTTATTTAAAGGAGGAAACAATCATGGCAGTAAAAGTCGGTATTAACGGTTTTGGTCGTATTGGACGTAACGTATTCCGCGCAGCATTAAACAATCCTGAAGTTGAGGTAGTAGCGGTTAACGATTTAACAGATGCTAATATGCTGGCTCACCTTTTACAATATGATTCTGTACACGGAAAATTAGACGCTGAAGTTTCAGTTGACGGTAACAACCTTGTTGTTAACGGCAAAACAATTGAAGTTTCTGCAGAACGCGATCCTGCTAAACTTAGCTGGGGCAAACAAGGCGTTGAAATCGTAGTTGAATCTACTGGTTTCTTCACAAAACGCGCAGACGCTGCGAAGCACTTAGAAGCTGGCGCGAAAAAAGTAATCATCTCTGCTCCTGCTAACGAAGAAGATATCACAATCGTTATGGGTGTTAACGAAGATAAATACGATGCGGCTAACCACGATGTTATCTCTAACGCATCTTGCACAACAAACTGCCTTGCGCCGTTTGCAAAAGTACTTAACGACAAATTCGGCATCAAACGCGGTATGATGACAACTGTTCACTCTTACACGAACGATCAGCAAATCCTTGATCTTCCGCACAAAGACTACCGTCGTGCGCGTGCAGCAGCTGAAAACATCATCCCAACATCAACTGGTGCTGCGAAAGCAGTTTCTCTAGTTCTTCCTGAACTAAAAGGCAAACTGAACGGCGGAGCAATGCGTGTTCCTACTCCAAACGTATCTCTAGTTGACTTGGTTGCTGAACTGAACCAAGAAGTAACAGCTGAAGATGTAAACGCAGCTCTTAAAGAAGCGGCTGAAGGAGATCTTAAAGGAATCCTTGGTTACAGCGAAGAGCCATTAGTTTCTGGCGACTACAACGGAAACAAAAACTCTTCTACAATCGATGCGCTTTCTACAATGGTTATGGAAGGCAGCATGGTAAAAGTAATCTCTTGGTACGATAACGAAAGCGGCTACTCTAACCGCGTTGTTGACCTTGCAGCTTACATCGCAAAACAAGGTCTTTAATTTATAGCTGAAAAAAGGACCTGACTTGGTTCTTTTGAATAGAAGCGCTATAATGAAAGCGGACAAGGGAAGGGGACGGACTCCCTTTCCCTTTTTCCATGAAGACCGGCTTTCAGAAAACGTTCTGTGATAGAGAAACGGCCGCGTTTTTTATCAGTTTTTGCCGGCGCTTTCGCCGAAGGCCGCTGCCCTGGCTTTTGGACGAACTGCCCTGTGCCGAAAAAGACTGTGATCTGCCCTGGCGGAGTTATCGCTTGACCAGACGGTTTCACGTTTTTCGTGCTGTATGCAAACCACTTTGAAGGAGGATCTCCTAGGCATGAATAAGAAAACTCTCAAAGACATCGACGTAAAAGGCAAAGTTGTATTCTGCCGCGTTGACTTTAACGTTCCAATGAAAGACGGGGAAGTAACAGACGATACACGTATCCGTGCTGCGCTTCCAACAATCAAACACCTTGCAGAACAAGGCGCGAAAGTCCTGCTGGCGAGCCACTTAGGCCGTCCGAAAGGCGAAGTGGCTGAGGAGCTTCGTTTAACTCCTGTCGCTGCACGTCTCGGCGAACTGCTTGGCAAAGAAGTGAAAAAAGCGGATGAAGCTTACGGCGATGCTGTAAAAGCACAAATTTCCGAAATGAAGGACGGAGACGTTCTTGTATTGGAAAACGTGCGCTTCTACCCTGGTGAAGAGAAAAATGATCCTGAGCTTGCAAAAGCGTTTGCTGAGCTTGCAGATGTATATGTAAATGACGCATTTGGTGCTGCCCACCGTGCTCACGCATCTACAGCTGGAATTGCCGAGCATCTGCCAGCAGTTGCAGGTTTCTTAATGGAAAAAGAGCTTGACGTACTCGGAAAAGCGGTTTCTAACCCTGACCGCCCGTTCACAGCGATCATCGGCGGAGCGAAAGTAAAAGACAAAATCGGCGTGATCGAAAGTCTTCTTGATAAAGTAGACAACCTGATCATCGGCGGAGGTCTTGCTTATACATTCGTTAAAGCGCTTGGCCATGAAGTCGGCAAATCTCTTCTTGAAGAGGATAAAATCGACCTTGCGAAGTCATTTATGGACCGCGCGAAAGAAAAAGGCGTTAATTTCTACATGCCTGAAGATGTACTCGTTGCAGATGATTTCTCTAACGATGCAAACGTGAAAATGGTGCCGATCTCTGAAATCCCTAGTGATTTAGAAGCAATCGACATCGGTACAAAAACACGCGAAACGTATGCTGACGTCATCAAAAACAGCAAACTTGTCGTGTGGAACGGACCGATGGGCGTATTCGAAATCGACTTGTTCGCTCAAGGAACAAAAGCGGTTGCTGAAGCATTGGCAGAGGCGAAAGATACATACTCTGTCATCGGCGGAGGAGACTCTGCGGCAGCGGTTGAAAAATTCGGCCTTGCTGACAAAATGAGCCACATCTCAACAGGCGGCGGCGCATCCCTTGAGTTTATGGAAGGCAAAGAGCTTCCAGGGGTAGCTGCACTTAACGATAAATAATCTCAAAACTGCTATAAGGAAGTGGAACAGATGAGAAAACCAATTATCGCCGGTAACTGGAAAATGAACAAAACACTCGGCGAAGCTGTCAGCTTCGTTGAAGAAGTGAAATCTTCCATTCCAGCAGCAGACAAAGCGGAAGCTGTTGTTTGCGCGCCAGCACTTTTCTTAGAAAAGCTTACTTCTGCTGTGAAAGGCACTGACCTTAAAGTCGGCGCACAAAACATGCACTTCGAAGAAAGCGGCGCGTTCACAGGCGAAATCAGTCCGGTTGCTCTTAACGACCTTGGCGTTGACTACTGCGTCATCGGCCACTCTGAGCGCCGTGAAATGTTCGCCGAAACGGATGAAACAGTCAATAAAAAAGCACATGCTGCTTTCAAACACGGCATTGTGCCGATCATCTGTGTAGGTGAAACGCTTGAAGAGCGCGAAGCCGGTAAAACAAATGATCTTGTTGCTGATCAAGTAAAAAAAGGCCTTGCTGGTCTTTCTGAAGAACAAGTTGCTGCTTCTGTTATTGCGTATGAGCCAATCTGGGCAATCGGAACAGGCAAATCTTCTACAGCAAAAGATGCGAACGACGTGTGTGCGCATATCCGTAAAACCGTCGCTGAAAGCTTCAGTCAAGAAGTTGCAGACAAGCTTCGCATTCAATATGGCGGAAGCGTAAAGCCTGCAAACATTAAAGAATATATGGCAGAGTCCGATATTGACGGTGCTTTGGTCGGCGGCGCGAGCCTTGAGCCACAGTCATTCG
Source organism: Bacillus vallismortis (assembly GCF_004116955.1). Taxonomy (NCBI): domain Bacteria; kingdom Bacillati; phylum Bacillota; class Bacilli; order Caryophanales; family Bacillaceae; genus Bacillus; species Bacillus vallismortis. The sequence goes on from NZ_CP026362.1 coordinate 59,500, forward strand.
TTCAATTATTGGAGGAAGGTCAATATGAGTAAAAAACCAGCTGCACTCATCATTCTTGATGGGTTCGGATTACGTAACGAAACAGTAGGAAACGCAGTCGCTTTAGCGAAAAAACCGAATTTTGACCGCTACTGGAACCAGTATCCTCATCAAACATTGACTGCTTCAGGCGAGGCTGTAGGTCTTCCTGACGGACAGATGGGGAACTCCGAAGTGGGTCACTTAAATATCGGTGCGGGACGTATTGTGTACCAAAGCTTAACACGCGTAAATGTTGCCATTCGCGAAGGGGAGTTCGAACGCAATCAAACATTCCTTGACGCGATTAACAGCGCGAAAGAAAACGATAAAGCCCTGCACCTGTTCGGCCTTTTATCAGACGGCGGTGTGCACAGCCACATCAATCATTTGTTCGCATTGTTAAAGCTTGCGAAAAATGAAGGGCTGACAAAGGTTTACATCCATGGTTTCCTTGACGGCCGTGATGTAGGGCCGCAAACAGCGAAGACGTACATTAAGCAGCTGAACGAACAAATCGAGGAAATCGGTGTCGGAGAAATCGCAAGTGTTTCCGGGCGCTACTACTCAATGGACCGCGACAAACGCTGGGACCGTGTAGAAAAAGCGTACCGCGCAATGGCGTACGGCGAAGGCCCGACATACCGCAGCGCAATGGATGTTGTTGATGATTCATATGCGAACGGAATCTATGATGAGTTCGTGATTCCATCCGTCATCACAAAAGAAAACGGTGAGCCTGTTGCGACAATCCAAGACGGCGATTCTGTGATTTTCTATAATTTCAGACCGGACCGCGCCATCCAGATTTCCAACACGTTCACAAATAAAGACTTCCGTGACTTCGATCGCGGCGAGAATTATCCGAAGAACCTGCATTTCGTCTGCCTGACTCACTTCAGTGAAACCGTTGACGGATATGTAGCGTTTAAACCGATAAATCTTGATAACACAGTCGGAGAAGTATTATCTCAAAATGGATTAAAACAGCTTCGAATTGCAGAGACTGAAAAGTATCCGCATGTCACGTTCTTTATGAGCGGCGGCCGTGAAGCTGAATTCCCGGGTGAAGAGCGTATTCTCATCAACTCGCCTAAAGTTGCAACGTATGACTTGAAGCCTGAAATGAGTGCGTATGAAGTGAAGGACGCGCTTGTCAAAGAGATTGAAGCTGACAAGCATGACGCGATCATTTTGAACTTCGCAAACCCTGATATGGTCGGCCACTCCGGAATGGTTGAACCAACAATTAAAGCAATTGAAGCAGTGGACGAATGCTTAGGCGAAGTCGTTGACGCGATTCTCGCTAAAGGCGGACACGCGATCATTACCGCTGATCACGGTAATGCTGACATTCTGATTACAGAATCAGGTGATCCGCACACTGCGCATACGACAAACCCAGTCCCTGTCATTGTGACGAAAGAAGGCGTCACGCTGCGTGAAGGCGGAATCCTAGGCGACCTTGCACCAACGTTGTTAGACCTTCTCGATGTTGAAAAACCGCAAGAAATGACAGGAACATCGTTAATTCAAAAATAATTTGAAATCAAAAGGAGAGACAAAACTCATGCCATACATTGTTGATGTTTATGCACGCGAAGTATTAGACTCCCGCGGCAACCCAACAGTTGAAGTTGAAGTATATACAGAAACAGGAGCTTTCGGCCGCGCATTAGTGCCAAGCGGAGCTTCTACAGGTGAATACGAAGCAGTTGAGCTTCGTGACGGCGACAAAGACCGTTACCTTGGAAAAGGCGTGTTAACGGCTGTTAACAACGTAAACGAAATCATTTCTCCAGAGCTTCTTGGCTTTGATGTAACTGAACAAAACGCAATCGATCAGCTTTTAATCGAGCTTGACGGTACTGAAAACAAAGGCAAACTTGGTGCGAACGCAATCCTTGGCGTATCTATGGCTTGTGCGCGCGCAGCTGCTGATTTCTTACAGATTCCTCTTTACCAATACCTTGGAGGATTCAACTCAAAAACACTCCCTGTACCGATGATGAACATCGTAAACGGCGGAGAGCATGCTGACAACAACGTTGATATTCAAGAATTCATGATCATGCCTGTAGGTGCTCCTAACTTCCGTGAAGCACTTCGCATGGGCGCTCAAATCTTCCACAGCCTGAAATCAGTTCTTTCTGCTAAAGGAATGAACACAGCTGTAGGTGATGAAGGCGGATTTGCTCCAAACCTTGGTTCTAACGAAGAAGCGCTTCAAACAATCGTTGAAGCAATCGAAAAAGCCGGCTTCAAACCTGGCGAAGAAGTGAAGCTTGCAATGGATGCTGCATCTTCTGAGTTCTACAACAAAGAAGACGGCAAATACCATCTGTCTGGCGAAGGCGTTGTGAAAACATCTGCTGAAATGGTTGACTGGTACGAAGAAATGGTTTCTAAATACCCAATCATCTCTATCGAAGACGGACTTGACGAAAACGACTGGGAAGGCCACAAGCTTCTTACTGAGCGTCTTGGCAAAAAAGTTCAGCTTGTTGGTGATGACCTCTTCGTTACAAACACGAAAAAACTTGCTGAAGGTATCAAAAACGGCGTAGGCAACTCAATCCTGATCAAAGTAAACCAAATCGGTACATTGACTGAAACATTCGATGCGATCGAAATGGCGAAACGCGCAGGCTACACAGCTGTTATCTCTCACCGTTCTGGTGAAACAGAAGACAGCACAATCGCTGACATCGCTGTGGCAACAAATGCAGGACAAATCAAAACAGGTGCTCCGTCTCGTACGGACCGTGTTGCGAAATACAACCAGCTTCTTCGCATCGAAGATCAGTTGGCTGAAACTGCTCAATACCACGGCATTAACACGTTCTACAACTTGAACAAGTAATAAAATGACCGCCGAGGTATCTCTCGGCGGTTTTTTTATGCTTTAGAGATCCAAATAAAGCCTTACCATATCGCGGCATTGAATGCCGTTTTCAAAGATCTCCTCCTCGTAGTGTCTGATAAAAAAATCACGGTCGATCCCCTGCAGGCGGAATCCGCATTTTTGATAAAGCGACAGCTGATGCATGCTTGAATTCCCAGTGCCAATCTCAATCACCCTTGCTCCCATGTGTTTCGCTTTTTCAATGGCGTCGCGGATCAGCAGCTTGCCAATGCCCTGTTTTTGCATTGTTGGTTTTACTGCAATGTTAACGATTTCTGCGGTTTGCGGTCTGGTTGTGATTATCACGTATACACCAGCTAACTCACCCGCTATATTAGCGGTATAGCATTCTCCTCTGGCTAGATATTCATCAACAATTTCTTTCGACGGATCGGCGAGCAGCAGAAGCTTGTACAGCGATTCATCATAGTTTTTCGCTTTTTGAATGGTGAGCTGTTGCATCATCATTCCACCTTTTCATATGTTTATAGAGATATTTTCATGATTTCCTCCAATTCGATACCATTCTATTATAAAATATGTAACATAGGAAATATGTACAAAATAGTGGAGCGAAAATAGGAGGAACGTCACATGTTTTGTAAGGAATGCGGTCAGAGAAATAAAGAAGGGGCCAAGTTTTGTAAAGAATGCGGCACCCCGATCGGAGGGAGCAGCAGACAGGCACATAAAGAAACAGCAGGCGCTGCTGAAATGAGGCAGGCGCCGCGCAAGCCAATCCCTAAGAAAACCATCATCTTATGGAGCAGCATTGCCGCTGCGTGCGTTATATTATTCGCCGCCTATAAAACCGGAGCGTATTTTACTTCAAAGGATAGGTTAGTCGATAAATTTGAACAGGCTGTAAAGGATGAGGATCAAGAGCAAATCGCGTCCCTCCTTACGCCGGTAAATGACAAGCTTAAGTTGACTAAAAAGAATGTAAAGCCGTTTCTTGCCTATTTAAAGGATCATCCTGATAAAAAAGATGAGCTTTTTGCATCGCTGCGTGCGGACACAGCTCAAAAGGATATCGTATACGCGGAGCAAGACGGGAAAAGCTTGCTCGTATTTGACCATTATGATTTAAAGATAGCACCTGTTTATTTTGAAGTGACCAGCAATTATAAAAATACCGATCTATATGTGAATAAAGAGGATGCCGGACAGGTAAAGAAAGCCGATCAAGCACAAACCCTCGGGCCATACATTCCCGGCGAATATACCGTCTCAGCCAAACTGAAAAACGATGTCGTTGATCTCGTGAAAAAGGAAGACATTCAGGCTGTTGGCGATAACAGCTTTCGTGTTGATCTCTCATTGGAAGCAGACGATGTGACATTCAGCTTAGCGGATGACATCAAGAGCGGGAAGGGTGATTTGCTGATTAACGGCAAGTCGATTCATAAGGACCCGTTCAAATCCGTCACATATGGCCCTCTTCTGACAGACGGATCCATGACGGCTGCGGTCGAAGCGGAGTTTCCGTGGGGAAAAACAAAAACAGCGGGCGTGCCAATCGACCATAAAGAAATGGAGTTAACGTTAATTCCTGATCAAGACACACAGGAAACTATTATGAAAACGATTGTCAAAACAACGAAACAGTATTCCAAAGCGCTATCAGATGGGGATACAGCCCAGATGACAGAGGCGAGCGCCAAATGGAAGGCACAGGCGAAGGATACCGTCGATTCTTTGAAATATACGAATTCTTATTTAAAAGATAAATATTTAGAAACTGATTTTGATCTGGATACATTCGCTCTCTCTCAGAAAAACGACGGGACGTGGCAGGTATCAGTAAAAGGAAAAGAACTGCACCAGTCTTCTTCGTATAACGACTATACAAATTCCGAAATGACTGATGACAGTCCGAGTTACAAATATCTCCTTTCCTATGATAAAAAACAGAAAAAGTGGATTTTTGAAGAAGCAGAATCAACATTCGATTCGGCTGGAACAAATATAAAGAAAATCAAAAATGATAAGCCGGAGACGTACACGTCCGCCTGGGAAGGCTCGAAAAACAAAGACAGTGAAAGCTCTGCAAGCGGTAATGTTACAGATGAACAAGTGACATTATTTATGGGCAGTTATTTGCAAAGTCAGGCAGATGCCGTGAATCAAAATCATTTCTCACTGATGGAAGACAGCCTTGAAAAAGGCAGTTCTCTTTATTCTGACCAACAGCATCTTGTAACGAAATTAAATAAAGAGGGGACAACGGAAGACTTTAATAACTATGAAGTGAAAAGCTGGAGTCAAAATGGATCGGCTATTACAATTAAGACGTATGAAGAATTCTATATCACAAAATCAGGCGGCAGTCCAAAACTGAAAACCTATAACTGGACCTATACCGGCGTAGTGAAGAACGGAAGAATTTACTTAACGTCGATTCAATAAAAACAACCCCATCACCAGCAGGTGATGGGGTTGTTTTTTAAAAGAATATGTAGCGGAAAATCTCTTTCATATAGTGTTCGATCATAAGCTGGAATGTAACGCAGGTGATCAAATAAATGACAATCGTTGAGTAAATGACATCAACCTTTCCTTTATATGAATGCTGGTAACTGATCAGCATCGCAGGAGGAATGGCAAAGAATGCACCGATTAAACCGACGGCTAAAATAGTGAAGCAAATGTCTGTATGCAATAAAAACAATAAAAGGGCAAGAACCAATATAGCCGTAAACGGAATAAGAAACGCGCCAAATCTGGAAAATGAATCTTTGAATGATACGTGGTTTCCCGCGATTTTCAAGGCGAAAAAGATCAATGCATGCAAAAAGAAAAGAAACAGGGCAAAATAAATGGTTGGCTCTAAAAAGATGGCTGTAAAGCTTACGCTGCCGGGACCGTCTGAAAAAAGGATATAAAACATCAAAGGGGTCAGCAAACTGAAAAGAACCAACGTGATGATCGCGCTGATCAGCTGTTCGCCGCCCGTTGTTTTACATTCCTGATAAGGGCGTTTCAGGACGGCCAAAACAAATGAACCGAACTGTTTTGCCGCTTGCTTTGCAGCGGCTCCGGTTTGCGCGGCCTGCTGCTGGCCTGACTGACCAGGGAGCGGTGATCCGCACTTCTCACAAAACTTTCCGCCATCTGTTTGATGGCCGCATTGAGGACAATACATAAAATAACTCCTTTACCTGTAATATAGGGAAAATAGACTACTATTTTTATTATAAAAGAAAAATGTAGTAAAGTAACCAGTATTCCTACAAAAATGTCACATGAAAAAGACACGAGTCTCATAAAAGCCGTGTCTGTTTTATGCTAGTTATTAATGTATTTCTCAAATACATCTCCAAAATCCTTAATATGATATTGAGAGCGAACGGATGTCAGCCAAGTGAATCCGAATTCGGTCAGCTCTTTATATTGCGTTTCAAGATTGACGTGCTCGGGGCGAGTATGATGAAGAATCGTTACGGCTTTATCCAAGCTTTGTTCCGCCTGATTGATTAAAATATCATTTTCATAGGTTGTTTCGGCAATGCGAAGCAGTGCTTTATATAGATCTTTTAACTTTTCAATTTGGTCTTTGTGCACATCGATGTCAAAGTGTTCAGTGCCCAGCTTGAATTTGATTTCCACATCGAGATCGACTTTTCCCGCGGTTTCCAGAAAAACATCAGACATTTTGAATTGAGAGTAAGGATAGCGTTTTAACGTTCGTTTTGAGGAAGTGGCGCGTTCGCCGTCCACATGGATCAGAGCCAGATTCGTAAAGCAGTATTCGTCTGCTTTCGTTTTAATCAAGAAGTATATTTTTTCATTGTCTTCATGCATGACATAGTCATCAGCATCTGTTTTGTCATAATCCTGAGGTTCGATAATTTTTCCGATATCAGATAAGCCAAGGGCATCTGCTGCAATTTTTTTGAACATCTGTATACGTCCTTCCTATTAACATGATCACCTTATTGTAGCATGGAGGGTTTCTTGCTGGCTATAAGCCTATAAAAAGATTGGGAACCTAGTCCTTTTTGGCAATTTTGGTTCACACGTTTAGAAAGGAAACCGGAATGAACGGCACCGATGGGCATGCTTCAAAAACCCGCTCTATTACTTCAGGGAGCGGCTTTCTTTTGTTTTGGCACGTATTGAAAAACTTCCTCACTCTCAAAGAATTCGATCAGTCTGCTCAGCCAGTCGTAGTAATGGAGCCATTCTCGTAATTCATTCAGCAGCTGGTTGACTTTCTCTTCCGCTTCAGGGGTAAGCCCGTCCCTTTGCAAAAGATCAGTCAGCTCCCGGTTTAATTTTTTATACAGCACTTTGTTTTTGCTCACGGCCTTTGTCCAGTTTGCCGCAAATAAAGAAATGAAGGTTTGATAATAATCCTGCTCAACGTCGTAAAGGTCTTTTCTTACCCCTTTTTCAAACACCTTCTCGGCAATATTGGCATCGATCATTTCACGGACAACCTGGCTCATCCGTGTTTTGCTCATGCCTGTTGCCTCTGACAGCTCGTTTAATGTCATCGGTTTTCGATTCATATAAATAATCCCAAGCACACGTCCGACAGTGGAAGGCATACCAAACGTCTGCATATTTTCGGCAATCTTCTCAATGAGATGCTCTTCAGCATGTTCAATGATGTCGAGAGCAGTTTTTTCCACAGCTGATCATCCCTTCAAATGGAAATTGGTGGTGTCAATATATCATATTTCTGCCAGCTGTTGAAAATAGCTGAATGCAGAGGAAGAGGGAGGTATCCGGCGTAATTGTAAGAACATCCTTTCCATCTTGGTCATAACAATAAATAATCTGTAAATAACATATAATTTCGACACATTGTAAACTTTTTATTTTATAAAGTTCAAACTATAATAAAGATTATACTTTTCAGAAAATTTATAGGAAACCTGCGGAGGTGCACGGATTGCTGAAATTGGAACAAGTATCAAAAGTATATAAAGGCGGTAAAAAAGCTGTGAACAGCATTAATTTAGAGATAGCCAAGGGAGAATTCATCTGTTTTATCGGCCCGAGCGGCTGCGGAAAAACGACGACGATGAAAATGATTAATAGATTGATTGAACCATCGTCAGGAAAGATCTTGATCGACGGAGAAAATATGATCGAACAGGACCCGGTTGAGCTGAGGAGAAAAATCGGCTATGTCATTCAACAAATTGGTTTGTTCCCCCACATGACCATCCAGCAGAACATCTCGCTCGTACCGAAACTGCTGAAATGGCCTGAAGAAAAACGGAAAGAACGGGCGAGAGAGCTATTAAAGCTTGTGGATATGGGCCCGGAATATTTAGACCGTTATCCCCATGAGCTCAGTGGCGGACAGCAGCAAAGAATCGGCGTGCTGCGCGCACTGGCTGCGGAACCCCCTCTCATTTTAATGGATGAACCGTTCGGAGCCCTTGATCCGATTACGCGCGATTCCCTTCAGGAAGAATTCAAAAAACTGCAGAGAACCTTAAACAAAACGATTGTGTTTGTCACCCACGATATGGACGAAGCGATTAAGCTTGCTGACCGGATCGTGATTTTAAAAGCGGGCGAAATCGTTCAAATCGGCACACCTGATGAGATTCTCAGGAACCCGGCCAATGAATTTGTTGAAGAGTTTATCGGGAAAGAACGCCTGATCCAGTCAAGGCCGGATATCGAGCGGGTGGAGCAAATGATGAACAGAACGCCTGTGACGATATCTGCGGACAAAACGCTCTCCCAGGCGATTCAGCTGATGAGAGAAAAGCGTGTCGACTCGCTGCTCGTTGTGGACCGGCAGAATGTGTTGAAGGGCTACGTTGATGTGGAAATGATTGATCAAAACCGCAAAAAAGCGAGCGTCGTTGGCGATGTATACCGCTCAGATATATATACCGTGCAAAAAGGGGCGCTACTTCGCGATACGGTCCGGAAAATCTTAAAGCAGGGCTTCAAGTATGTCCCGGTGGTGGATGAACAGAACCATTTAGCGGGGATTGTGACAAGAGCGAGCCTTGTTGATATCGTATACGATTCGATATGGGGCGAGGCAGACCAGCTTATGACGATCTGACCAGGAAAGGAGCTCTTTTAAGATGAATCAAATGATGGCTTTTCTGCAAACGAACGGCGGAGAGCTGCTGTATAAAACAGGAGAACATGTATACATTTCACTCATAGCCGTTGTATTAGGCATTATCGTTGCAGTGCCGCTCGGTGTCGCTCTCACTAGAATGAAAAAGGGCGCAGGCGCGATAATAGGCGTCGCCAACATTGTGCAAACCTTGCCGAGCCTGGCGATTTTAGCCTTTTTTATTCCGCTTCTCGGCGTAGGGAAAGTGCCTGCGATTGCCGCTTTATTTTTCTATTCTGTGCTGCCGATCTTGCGCAATACGTATACCGGTATCAAAGGTGTCAACAAAAATCTGCTGGAATCGGGCAAAGGGATTGGCATGACCGGCTGGGAGCAGATTCGGCTTGTCGAAATCCCGCTGGCGATCCCAATCATCATGGCGGGAATCCGCACGTCAACGATCTACTTAATTGGCTGGGCGACACTTGCGTCCTTTATCGGGGGAGGCGGTCTCGGTGATTACATTTTTACCGGCCTGAACCTGTATCAGCCTGAATATATCATTGGCGGGGCCGTCCCGGTCACGATCCTGGCGGTTATGATTGATTATGTGCTGGCTGTCGCAGAACGAAGGGTGACGCCGAAAGGACTGCAAGGAATGAAGGAAGTTTCATAAGGAGTTGGCTCTGTTGAAAACGAAAAAAATCAAATGGCTAGTCGCGCCCGCTCTCGCCTTTGTCCTGCTGCTTGGCGGCTGTTCTCTGCCGGGGCTCGGCGGCGCTTCAAACGACACGATCAAAATCGGCGCACAAAGCATGACAGAATCAGAAATTGTAGCGAATATGATCGCGCAGCTTATTGAACATGATACAGATTTGAATACCGCTTTAGTGAAAAATCTCGGGTCAAACTATGTTCAGCACCAAGCGATGCTGGGCGGTGACATTGATATTTCTGCCACGCGCTATTCCGGAACAGATTTAACAAGCACCCTCGGCAAGGAAGCGGAGAAAGATCCGAAAAAAGCGCTGAACATTGTGCAGAACGAGTTTCAAAAGCGCTTTTCTTATAAATGGTTTGATTCCTACGGCTTTGATAACACATATGCCTTCACCGTAACAAAAACGTTTGCGGAAAAGGAGCATATTCACACCGTGTCTGACCTGAAGAAAAATGCCTCCCAGTATAAATTAGGCGTCGACAATGCTTGGCTGAAACGAAAAGGCGATGGGTATAAAGGCTTTGTCAGCACATATGGCTTTGAGTTCGGCACAACTTATCCCATGCAGATCGGGCTAGTCTATGACGCAGTCAAAAACGGGAAAATGGACGCCGTTCTGGCTTATTCAACGGATGGACGGATTAAAGCCTATGACTTGAAAATCTTAAAAGATGATAAGCGTTTCTTCCCGCCGTATGACTGTTCACCGGTGATTCCGGAAAAGGTGCTCAAGGAGCATCCGGAGCTTGAAGGTGTGATTAACAAGCTGATTGGGCAAATCGATACGGAAACGATGCAGGGGCTTAACTATGAGGTGGATGGCAAGCTGAAGGAGCCGTCTGTCGTAGCAAAGGAATTTTTAGAGAAACATCATTATTTTGACTAAGAAAAGAGGCGGATCATATGGAAGTACTACAGCAGCTTGGCAACTACTATTCGCAAAACGGCGGTTACGTGCTGCAGGAGTTTTACCGCCATTTTCTGATGTCGGTGTATGGCGTTTTATTTGCTGCCATTGTTGGTGTTCCGCTCGGCATCCTGATAGCCAGATACAGAAGATTAAGCGGATGGGTTTTTGCGGTGACGAACGTCATTCAGACCATCCCGGCTCTCGCTATGCTCGCCGTGCTGATGCTTGTCATGGGGCTGGGCGCTAATACGGTGATATTGTCATTATTTCTTTATTCTCTTCTGCCGATTATCAGAAACACGTATACAGGCATTATCAGCATTGATCATGCCTATCTTGAATCCGGAAAAGCGATGGGAATGACAAAATGTCAAGTGCTGCGGATGGTCGAACTACCGCTTGCGCTTTCTGTCATAATGGCCGGCCTGCGCACCGCGCTTGTCATTGCCATCGGCATTACCGCCATCGGGACATTTGTCGGCGCGGGCGGTCTCGGTGATATCATTGTCAGGGGATCAAACGCAACAAACGGAACCGCGATCATATTAGCGGGCGCCATCCCCACGGCTCTGATGGCGGTGATTGCCGATTTGGTCATGGGCTGGCTTGAACGCGCGTTAAGCCCGATGAAAAAGAAAAAGAAGAAAAACCTGGCCGGCGCCGCATAAGAAAAAACGCCTTGTGGGAAACAGGGCGTTTTTAGGGCTTCGGTACATGTTTGAATATTTCTTCAGACTCAAAAAACTCAATCAAACGGCCGAGCCAATTGTAATAATCGAGCCATTCTTTTAGTTCTTTCAGCAGCTCATTCACTTTCTCTTCCGCTTCAGGAGTAAGCTCTTCATCCAACATGCTAAGCAGCTCCCGATTGAGTTTTTTATGCATCATTTTGTTCTTGCTGACGATTTTGCTCCAAGTGGCTGTAAACAGCGTGATAAATGTTTGATAGTAATCCTGCTCAACCTCATATAAATCTTTTCGCACGCCCTTTTCAAACACTTTCTCGGCAATGTTGGCATCTAGCATTTCCCGGACAACTTGGCTCATACGTGTTTTGCTCATGCCGGTCGCTTCAGACAATTCGGTCAGCGTCATCGGTTTTCGATTCATATAAATAATGCCCAGCACACGCCCGACGGTAGAGGGCATTCCAAATGCATGCATGTTTTCCGCGATTCTTTCTATTAAATGGTCCTCGGCTTGTTCAATGATCGTTAACGGATCTTTCTCCAACGGTTTCAATCCTTTCAGCTAACAATTCCGATGTCAATATACCACATTTTTGATATGGCGGAAAAGCTGTAACAAGAGAATTCGGCAGGAAATTGGAGCAATAAGGAGATCATCATAGGTCAATGCGGGTAAATCAGCGCTTACACATACTTTATAAACAATATGAACAAATTGTAAACTTTTTATTTTATAAACTTTATTCTATAATGGGAAGCATTCAATTGTCTGAAAAATTAAATATGAACTGAACGAATTGAATAAACTTAATTTTGGAGGTGCGATGTTTGCTGACATTAGAAAATGTCTCGAAAACATACAAGGGCGGCAAAAAAGCCGTTAACAACGTGAATCTAAAGATTGAAAAAGGCGAATTTATCTGTTTTATCGGCCCGAGCGGCTGCGGGAAAACAACAACAATGAAAATGATAAACCGATTAATTGAGCCTTCCGCCGGCAAGATTTTTATTGATGGCGAAAACATCATAGAACAGGACCCCGTAGAGTTAAGGCGTAAGATCGGCTATGTCATTCAGCAGATTGGCTTGTTTCCACATATGACCATTCAGCAAAACATTTCACTTGTCCCTAAACTGCTGAAATGGCCGGAGCACAAGCGGAAAGAGCGTGCGCGTGAGCTTTTGAAATTGGTCGATATGGGGCCAGAATATTTGGACCGTTACCCTCATGAATTAAGCGGAGGACAGCAGCAGCGAATTGGTGTATTACGGGCACTTGCCGCGGAGCCGCCGCTTATCTTAATGGATGAACCGTTTGGGGCGCTTGACCCGATTACGAGGGATTCCCTTCAGGAAGAATTTAAAAAACTGCAAAAAACCTTACATAAAACCATCGTATTTGTTACCCACGATATGGATGAAGCGATTAAGCTGGCAGACCGGATTGTGATTTTAAAAGCGGGAGAAATCGTTCAAGTTGGAACGCCCGATGGCATTTTGAGAAATCCAGCAGACGTATTTGTTGAGGAATTTATCGGCAAGGAGCGGCTGATTCAGTCAGCCAGCCCGGATGTGGAACGGGTCGACCAGATTATGAACACACAGCCTGTAACGATCACCGCGGATAAAACGCTTTCTGAAGCGATTCAGCTGATGAGGCAGGAGCGTGTCGATTCACTGCTTGTTGTCGATGACGAGCACGTTCTGCAAGGCTATGTGGATGTTGAGATCATTGATCAATGCCGGAAAAAAGCCAATCTCGTAGGAGAGGTTTTACATGAAGACCTTTACACCGTATTGGGCGGGACATTGCTGCGTGACACGGTCCGCAAAATTTTAAAACGGGGTGTCAAATATGTCCCTGTTGTGGATGAAAACCGGCGCTTAATCGGAATAGTGACTAGAGCGAGTCTGGTCGACATTGTATATGACTCCCTCTGGGGAGAAGAAAAGCAGCTCGCGGTATTGTCATAAGGAGGCAACAAGTCATGCATCATATTATTCAATTTTTGCAAACCAACGGGGGCGAACTCCTTTATAAAACATATGAACATATCACAATATCGCTCATTGCTGTCATCTTAGGCGTAATCGTTGCCGTACCCCTCGGGGTTGTGCTGACTAGAATGAAGAAGGGAGCCGGCGCGATTATCGGTATCGTCAATATCTTTCAGACACTGCCGAGTCTGGCGATTCTCGCTTTCTTTATTCCGCTCTTGGGTGTGGGGAAGGTTCCAGCCATTGTGGCATTGTTTTTCTATTCCGTACTGCCGATTCTGCGCAACACGTATACCGGCATACGCGGCGTCAACAAAAATCTGCTCGAGTCTGGCAAAGGCATCGGAATGACGCCGGCTGAACAAGTCCGCTTGGTGGAACTGCCGCTTGCCGCGCCTGTCATCATGGCGGGAATCAGAACCTCGGCGATTTACTTAATCGGCTGGGCAACGCTTGCTTCCTTTATCGGAGGCGGCGGATTGGGTGATTATATTTTTATCGGATTGAATTTATATCAGCCGGAATATATCATCGGGGGCGCTGTGCCTGTCACGATATTGGCGATTGTGATTGATTACGTGCTGGCGGTGGCTGAACGAAAACTGACACCTGCCGGCATGCAGAGATTGAAGGAAGTTTCATAAGGAGGCGGCTCATGAATAGAAAATCTCTCAAATGGATGATCGGTTTAACGCTCGCAACAATGCTGACGTTGAGTGGCTGTTCGCTTCCAGGGCTAAGCGCCGCTTCAGACCAGACGGTTAAAATCGGCGCGCAAAGCATGAGCGAATCAGAAATCATCGCCAGCATGCTCGGGCAGCTGATCGAACACCATACCGACCTGAAAACAACAACCATTAAAAATCTCGGGTCCAACGCGGTGCAGCAGCAGGCCTTAATGAACGGGGAAATTGATATCGCGGCCACAAGATATACAGGCGACGCGCTGACAGGCACGCTGAGAATGGAACCTGAAAAAGATCCGGGTAAAGCGCTGGCGCTGATACAGCGGGAGTTTAAAAAAAGGTATGATTTAAAATGGTATGGCTCATACGGGTTTGATAATACATATGCCTTTACGGTCAGCGAGGAGCTGGCGAATCAATATCATTTAGAAAACGTATCAGACGTGAAAAAATGGGCGCCGCAATTAAAGCTGGGCGTTGATAACTATTGGATGAAGCTCAAGGGAAACGGCTATAAAGATTTTACAAAAACTTACGGCATGGCATTCGGCGGCACGTATCCAATGCAGATTGGCCTTGTGTATGACGCGGTGAAAAACGGAAAAATGGATATTGTGCTCGCGTATTCCACAGACGGAAGAATCAAGTCCTATGGCCTCAAAATGCTAAAGGATGATAAACAATTTTTCCCGCCGTACGACTGCTCTCCGGTTGTTCCGGAACATGTTCTAAAAGAACATCCTGAGCTGGAAGGCGTGATCCAGAAAATGATCGGGAAAATCGACACAGCCACAATGCAAAAGCTCAACTACGAAGTCGATGGCAATCTAAAAGAACCGTCTGTCGTTGCCAAGGAATATTTAGAAACGCATCACTACTTCGAATCGTGAAAGGGGGACGAAGGCAATGAACGTGCTTGAACAGTTAATGACGTATTACACGCAAAACGGAAGCTACGTCATGGAAGAATTCAGCCGCCATTTTCTCATGTCGGCTTACGGCGTCGTGTTTGCCGCTGTCGCCGGGGTTCCGGTCGGAATCCTTATTGCGCATTATCGCCGCTTGTCAGCCTGGGTGTTTGCCGTCACAAACGTTATTCAGACCATCCCGGCGCTTGCCATGCTGGCCGTCTTGATGCTTGTCATGGGGCTCGGCGCAAACACTGTGATTGTATCATTATTTCTCTATTCCCTTCTGCCGATTATTCGAAATACCTACACAGGCATTATCAGCATTGAATACGCCTACTTAGAATCGGGAAAAGCAATGGGCATGACGAAATTCCAGGTGCTCCGGATGGTTGAGCTTCCGCTCGCGCTTTCCGTTATTATGGCAGGCTTGCGCACGGCTCTCGTCATTGCCATTGGGATTACGGCAATCGGCACATTTGTCGGCGCCGGCGGCCTTGGGGACATGATCGTCCGCGGCTCAAACGCCACAAACGGAACTGCGATTATTCTCGCCGGCGCGATACCGACTGCGGTGATGGCTATAGGAGCAGATTTAATTATGGCTTGGATTGAAAGGGTGTTGAATCCAGTGAAACAAAAAAACAGAAGCAAGGTAATAAATGTGTAGACCTAAGCAAAAAGGATTCTTTTCTGAGATAGGGAAAAGAGTCCTTTTTTTATGGTATTTATTGGGTGAATCTTGATATTTTTTTGATTTTTAGAATGTAAAGTATAAGTAGAGTATTGTAATAATTTTGGTTTAAATAGAATAAAATGGAGGACTCTGCAGAGGGATGTAGAATTGTTGTTATTATATAAAGTGGATAAATATGGGGGGCTATAGACTAATATGAAATCCTTATATACACCTATAGATCATTATATGATTCGGATTCCTTTAGTACATCAAGATTTAAAAAATGAGAATTCTCACGATATCGATCAGTTATTATATGACCTTTGCAACGATTCATTGTTTCGTGAACAAATACTGGTATCCAGCAGGACGCTTTACGAAACAATACATACTTTCCTGCAATCGCCGAATAAATTAAAAGGGAAAAAAAAGCGCAACTTTCAGCAGGCTATTTTGAAGTATGCAACAAGAAGAGCAACGAGAACCACACCTTTTGGCCTTTTTTCTTCGGTGGGAATAGGGTCTTTCGCCAATAAAAATCAATTGTCTTTTGACCAACACTCATTTTACAAAAAGGCTCGGGTTGATTTTAAGTGGCTCTATCAACTCATTAGAAAATTGGAAAATGAATACACCGATCGGCTTTCTTTCACATTAAATTCCGCTTGCTATATGAAAGGTGACCGGGCTTACTTGTTGTACAGTACAGATGGAAAATCTGAAGAAGTTAGTGTTCGGGCGACTTCGGTTTTCCATTTGGTAAAAGAACTTTGTGGTGAATCTGCTGCTTATCAAGATATGATCCGTTGTTTGGTAGATAACTATCCAAATACCCCAATCAATAAAATTAATCAGTATGTAACAGACCTTATTGACAAAGAGTTCTTGATATCAAATTTACGTCCGCCAATGACTGTTTCAGATCAATTTCAGTATGTAATTGTTCAAGCGGAAAACAGCCATATTCCGAATGATCTCATTCAGGCTTGTAAGAACATTCAATATCAGATAGATACATATAATCGAATCGCGATCGGAGAGGGGGAGCATCAGTATGTAAATCTGATTGAAACAATGGATAAACTCATAAAGACATCATCTCCTCTGCAAGTAGACGCTGGATTAGCAGACTCCTCTATTCAACTAGATCATGAAACATCTCTTGCCATAAGTGAATTGGCCAGCATGTTTACTTATATGGCTTCTCCCTCCGCGAAGAATGTAGACCACTTAGAAAAGTACAAACATGTTTTTTTGGAGCGCTATGGATATGAAAGAGAAGTTCCGCTTTTAGAAATGCTTTGTTCAAACACTGGCATCGGTGCGCCTGCTACCTATACGAATCCTGCTAATGAATTCTTTGAAGAAACATCATTTCCGGATCAATTTTCACCTGAAATGAAACAATTTTTCCTGAGAAAGTATTTTGAATCAGTTAGAAAGAAAGCTCCTATTCAATTAAATGACGAAACATTCCATAGCATATGCAACGCTACCATTTCTGATGAAGAGATCCCTTTATCACTTGAGCTCAATTTCTTTGTTAAATTACGAAATGGGAAAGTCATGCTTTATTTAGGCCCTAACGTGGGGTCAACCCGCGCAGGGAAAACATTTGGCAGGTTTTCCTATATGTCTGATTCAATCAGTGGAGTCATAGAGGCCTTACATAACAAGGAGAAAGAGTTAACAGAGAAACATTCGAAAGTTTGTGAGTTGAGTATTGTACCTAATCAGGTCAGGTCTGGAAATGTAACTAGAAATGTAAGCTACCGAGAAAAAGAAATGTCTCTTTTTACGAATAGCGCTCTGCATCTTAATGATTCCGTCAAAGCAGAAGATATTCTAATTGGAATCAATAAGAACGATATCTTTTATGCTAGACATAAAACAACTGGCGAAATTCTGTCTTTTGAATCAAATCATATGTTTAATCCGTTGTTAATGACAAACGCTATACGATTCTTATTAGAAATTTCAAGGGACGGAAAAAGAAAATGGAGTGACTTCCCTTGGGTTGGCATCTATAGTGATTTCAAGTATATCCCTGAAATCAAATATAAAGAGATAACCTTATCATGCGAACAATGGCTGATATACAAAAGTGATGTAAGCATGCACTCGAATTCATCACTAGAAGAGATGAAATCTGCTTTTTTTGAATTTCATCGTACTTATGAACTGCCGCAAACATTTTATATCGTTAACGCAGACAATCGATTATTGATTGATATAGAGGATGAACGTACTTTGGAGGTTTTTTTCTGGGAACTGAAAAAAACGGACCATAACCAGCCATTACAACTTATGGCTGCTGAGCATGATGAAGATGCATTGATGGATAGAGACCAACATGTCTATTCTGGAGAAATCGTCGTTCCGCTGCTCAGAAAACAGCCAGAAAAACCATTGAATTTACCGATTCTTAACGCAATAGAGGAAAGTGGTTCCGACAGAGTAAAAATGCCATTTGAAGATTGGCTGTTTATTAAGCTTTATTGTAAACAAACAAGGGAAGAAGAGTTAATTGCTTTTGAAATAGCGGATTTTTATAACCAGATTTCTGATCAATATCCAGTCAGACATTTCTTTATGAGGTATCGGGATCCAAAGCCCCATGTAAGATTTAGATTGAATGGAAAAGCCGAAGTGCTGTACAGCTTGTTTCCTCAACTATTGAATTGGCTGAAAAGCTTAAGAGAAAAAGGGCTGGCTTCAGAGTTTGTTATCACTCAATACGAGCGGGAGATAGAACGATATGGCGGATTATATCTAATGGACGCTGCAGAACAACTTTTCTGTGAAGACAGCAAAGTTGTTGAAACGATAATTAGAATGCACCGGATGAAAGATATAGCGATAAGCAAGGAAATTGCAGGCATGGTTTCGGTTATACAGTTTTTAGAACAGTTCGAGCTAACGTTTGAAGAACAGTTAACTTTTTTAGAGAGAAATTCCTTGCAGAATGAGTATCGTACTGAATTTAAAAAGGATCGAGAACTGTATATTGAGATGTGCAATTCTGATCGAGATTGGGATCATCTCAAGAAAACAAGTGATGGCAGAATACTATATGAAACGTTGAAAGCAAGAAAAATGGCCGCAGCTCATTATGCAAGTTTAATCAAACAGGCATTTGATAACAAAGATGAGATTTATTCACGCATAGGAAGTGTCATCCATCTGCATTGCAATCGTTTATTTGGAACTGACAGAGAACTAGAAAATAAAATTCTTACCTTATGCAGACATTCTTTATATGCGCAACGATATCACAAGATGAATGGTAGTTTAGTATGGAAGTAAAGGAACAACTGAAGCTAAAAGAGCTGCTGTTTATCATGAAACAAATGCCTAAGACGTTCAAGTTGATTTTCACCTTAGAAAAATCACTGTTTTTAAAGTTGATAGTATTCAGCATTATTACCGGTATTCTGCCAATTGTTTCACTATATATTTCACAAGAACTGATTAATTCCCTTGTGACGATCCGGAAAGATGTTTCAATTGTTATTACCATTTTCTTGACATATCTAGGGGTATCTTTTTTTTCGGAGCTCATTTCGCAGGTTTCCGAATTTTATAATGGCAAATTTCAATTAAATATTGGTTATAAGCTTAACTATAAAGTTATGAAAAAGAGCAGTAATTTAGCTCTCAAGGACTTTGAAAACCCGGAAATATATGACAAATTAGAGAGGGTAACGAAAGAGATCAGTTATAAACCCTATCAGATTATTCAAGCCATCATTACAATGATCACATCCTTTGTGACGCTGCTCTCATCAATTGCGTTTTTGATGTCATGGAATCCTAAAGTCTCACTCCTGTTGTTGGTTATTCCGGTCATTTCTCTTTTCTATTTCTTGAAAATTGGGCAGGAAGAATTTTTTATACACTGGAAAAGGGCAGGAAAGGAAAGAAAGTCTTGGTATATCAGCTATATACTCACACATGACTTTTCTTTTAAAGAATTAAAATTGTATAACCTTAAGGATTATTTATTAAACAAGTACTGGGATATCAAAAAATCATTTATAGAACAAGATACAAAGATATTAAGAAAGAAAACGTATTTGAACCTCATATATGAGATTGCAGTGCAATTAGTTGGAGCTGTCATTATTTTTATTGCCATCATGTCTGCTTTTGCGGGAAAAATAATGGTCGGTAATGTAATGAGCTATATCAGATCGGTTTCGCTGGTGCAAAATCACTCACAATCTATCATGACAAGCATTTATTCGATCTATAACAGCAATCTCTATATGAATCAATTGTATGAATTTCTGGAATTAAAAGAAGAGAAAAGTCAAGGTCACAAGAAGCCAATTGTTGAGCCTATTCATTCTGTTGTTTTTCAAAATGTCAGCTTTATCTATCCCAACCAAGGAGAACAGACACTGAAACATATTAACGTTTCCTTGCATAAAGGAGAACGTGTAGCCATTGTCGGGCCAAACGGATCAGGGAAAAGTACATTCATTAAGCTCCTTACCGGCCTATATGAAGTTCAGCAGGGCGACATTTTGATTAATGGAACAAATATTAAAGAACTGGATATGGAAAGTTATATGAACCAAATTGCAGCGCTATTTCAAGACTTTATGAAATACGAAATGACATTAAAAGAAAATATAGGATTCGGACAAATTGATAAACTACATCAAACAAACAAAATGCATGAAGTTCTCGATGTTGTAAAGGCCGATTTCTTAAAAAGCCATTCTTCCTATCAATTCGATACACAGCTCGGACTATGGTTTGATGAAGGAAGACAGTTATCCGGCGGACAATGGCAAAAGATTGCTTTGGCAAGAGCTTATTTTAGGGAGGCTTCCTTGTATATTTTGGATGAGCCCAGTTCTGCGCTGGATCCAATTGCAGAAAAAGAAACCTTCGATACTTTTTTCAGCTTGTCAAAAGATAAAATAGGAATCTTTATTTCCCATCGATTAGTTGCTGCCAAACTTGCAGATCGAATCATTGTAATGGATGAAGGAGAAATTGTAGGAATAGGATCACATGAAGAGCTATTAAAAACATGTCCGTTATATAAAAAAATGGATGAATCCGAGAACTATATGAATCCATTAGAGGAGGAAGGCACCAAATGGAAAGAGGCACTGTATCAGGGATAGAAGTTGAAATTGTGAAAGAAATGGCTCGTCAAATTTCTAATTACGATAAAGTGCTTGAAATAGTGAATCAAAAAGATAATTTTCGCAGCATCGGTGAAGTTCCGCTGATCCCTTGGAAGTCAACTGCTTTGAGTCACGGGATACCTGGCATTTGCATGCTATATGCCGAATTGCACGCCCATTTTCCTGAGGAAGGATGGGACGACCTAGGACATCAATATTTGTCGATTTTAGTAAATGAAATAAAAGAAAACGGGCTGCATACTCCTTCAATGTTTTCTGGAGCAGCTGGCATTGGGCTGGCAGCAGTCTGTTTATCGCAACATTTCACCTATTATAATGGTTTGATTTCTAGTATTAACGACTATTTGGCTGAAACCGTACCTCAATTGCTTGCTGATTTTGAGCAGCGGCAAGTGTATATGAGTGACTACGATGTGATAGAAGGAGTTAGCGGCATTGCAAGCTATCTGCTGCTATTTCAAGAAGATAAGGCTATGGGAGACTTGTTAATTGATATGTTAACCTATCTGGTTAGGTTAACCGAAGACATTACCGTAGATGGAGAAACAGTTCCTGGGTGGCATATTCCTTCTCAACATCAGTTTACTGATATTGAAAAAAAAGCTTATCCTAACGGCAATTTTAATATGGGATTAGCACATGGAATACCTGGTCCTATTTGTGTTCTGTCTTCAGCACTCATGCAAGGAATTGAAGTAAAGGGGCAAGAACGCGCGATTGAAAAAATGGTGGACTTCCTACTGCGATTTTCCGAAAAAGAAGAGCAAGACCGCTTGTTTTGGAAGGGAATTATTAGCTTTGAGGAGTATCAAAACGGATCTCCGCCTAACGCAGTCAATTTTAGCAGAGATGCTTGGTGTTATGGGAGACCTGGTGTATGTCTGGCGATTGTTAAAGCTGGAAAAGCACTTCAAAATCCTGAACTTTTAAATATCGGAGTACAAAATTTAAGATACACAATATCTGATATAAAGGGAATTTATTCACCTACCGTATGCCATGGTTATAGCGGTATCGGTCAGATTATGCTGGCCGTCAATCAACTCACCGGACAAGAGTATTTTAAGGAAGAGCTTCAAGAGATCAAACAAAAGATTATGAGCTTCTATGACAAGGATTATATCTTTGGATTCCATAACTATGAATCAATGGAAGGGGACGAAGTGGTGCCTTTGCAGTACGTTGGTCTGTTGGATGGCGCTGTAGGTGTAGGGTTAGGGATGTTAAATATGGAATTAGGATCAAAAACAGATTGGACAAAAGCATTATTAATTTAATAAAAAAAGGAAAAAATGATAAAATCTTGATATTTTTCCGTTACTATATAGGTATTGAAAGGAGGTGACCAATATGTCAAAGTTCGATGATTTCGATTTGGATGTTGTAAAAGTCTCTAAACAAGACTCTAAAATCACTCCTCAATGGAAAAGTGAATCACTTTGCACACCAGGATGTGTAACGGGTGCATTGCAAACTTGCTTCCTACAAACACTTACTTGTAACTGCAAAATCTCTAAATAAGTAAAACCACTAATCACTTTGCCTCGACTCCTTGCACTTCTGAGCGTCATACATACTTATCTTTTTAGAGTTGAGACATGTGAAAAGCAACGGGTGTGAAAGAGTTATATCTCACACCCGTTTTTTATATTCAGCTTCATGGGGGATAAAGGGACCATTGACAAGAGATGAATGAATCAAGGGTTCTTAACAGGGATTTTAGTTAAGAATATTTGAAGACAATCATTTTAATTTGGAGATGAATAGTTTTGTCTAGAGTGAGGAAGTGTGATCTGATCACACTTTTTTTATTTGGCATGTGATCGTGGAGCTGGCCCCCAAATGCCTAAAGTTTCCACTTGGAAATGTTTTTTGATTAAATTTTGATAAAAGTATTCTAGAATGGTCTGCATCCGGTAAAAAAGCATCTTCATATGGCTAAATAAAGTCGGTAATTAACAGCGATTGGGAAATTTCATAAGATTGAGGTGGTGTATGTTGTTTTTGAAAAGATGTGTAAACCTGTTAGGCTGTTTCATTGTTTTATGTACGTTATCGGCTTGTCAATCATTCACAAAGTTTAAAGATAAGGTTGTTGAAGAAACGAAAAAAACAATGCATTTTACTGATGACAACGAAAACGAGACATCTGAAACAATGGAGAGCTTGATTGATAAGGGAAAACTCGATCAAGTGGTCTATGACGATAAACTTTATCAGCTGAAAGATAAAGTTGATGAAGACAAAAAAGGAAAAGTAATAGGGGCTATAGGCCAAACTTTCTTTGTAGATGGTGATGGAAAGAGATGGTCGGAAGAAGAACTAAAAGAACCGTATATCTCTAATGACCCGGATGAAATCAGAGAGAAAAAACCTTTACGCTATGGGAAGGTTTACAGTATAAACGAGGAAACCGATGTCAACGAGGAAATCATTGTTGAGTTTAATCGTGAGTATTATCGAGCGGTCTTGATAAAGAATGAAACGGAATAAGGGAGAGAGTGACATGAGTACAGTCTTATTAGAAACCAAAAGTCTTACAAAAAGGTTTGGCAAAGAAACAGCTGTTTCAGATGTTTCACTAACTGTTCAAAAAAACAGCATTTACGGCCTGCTGGGACCAAATGGAGCTGGAAAATCGACAACCCTAAAAATTTTAACGGGAATTTTACGGAAAACGTCAGGTGAGGTTTTCTTTGACGGACATAAATGGAAACGATCTGATCTGCAAAATATCGGATCGTTAATAGAATCTCCGCCTCTTTACGATAATTTAACAGCATTTGAAAATGTGAAAGTACATGCCACGCTGCTCGGCCTTCCCGAAGATCGCATACACAGTGTGCTAAAGACTGTGGATATGCTGCATGCTGGGAAGAAAAGAGCAGGGCAGTTTTCGATGGGAATGAGGCAGCGGCTTGGAATTGCAATCGCCCTATTAAATCACCCTACATTATTAATTCTTGATGAACCTACGAACGGGTTAGATCCAATAGGAATACAGGAACTTAGAGACCTTATTCGCTCATTTCCTCAGGAGGGAATCACGGTCATTTTATCTAGTCACATTCTTTCAGAAGTAGAGCAAATTGCAGACCATATCGGCATTATCGTCGGCGGTCATCTCGGGTACGAGGGGAAAATAAACGAGGCGGATGATTTGGAGCACTTATTTATGGAAGTGGTAAAGGCAAGCCGTGAAAAAGAAGGTGTCAAAAGATGATAAATTATATAAAAGCCGAAAACCTAAAGTTTAAGAGGACGTTTTCTAGAAAAATGATTATCTTTGTACCTCTTCTTAATATAGGTTTTTCTTTTTTAATGAACGTTCAGTTTTTTGTATCAGGCACTTATAACTGGTGGTCTATTTTGTTTATGCCGGTAATGATTGCTTTATTTTGTTCTTTATCTCATCAAAAAGAAAAAAAGGCCTCCGATTATAATGGGACGTATTCATTGCCTATAAATCTGGGGAAAGTATGGTATGCTAAAATTATCATTATTGTCATTTATTCACTATTATCTCAGATTGTATTTTTGATTTTTATGTTACTCATGGGATTCGTTATAGCTGATTTTGCCATTATTACGCTTTCTACAATCGCTGCAAGCTTGTTGCTATGGTTAACAAGTCTTTGGCAGATACCACTCTGTTTATTTGTGGCCAAAAAGTGGGGGTTGACAATAGCGGTCATGTTAAATCTGATAGGAACCTTCGTTCTGGGCATTATGCCGGCCTCTCGTTCCTTTTGGTGGTTCATTCCGTGGAGCTGGCCAATTCGAATGATGGCTCCAACTATTGGTATTCACCCTAATGGCCTGCTGCTTGAGAATAATGATCCTTTATTGAGTTGGCTGGTCATCCCTCCTGCTATAGTGATTTCTATTCTATTATTTTTGATACTGGCATTTTTCACTAGCCGTTCATTTGCTCCTTCCATCGATTACAGAACAAAAAAGCAGGGGGCGATGTAAGGTGAGAGTGCTTTTGAGGTGTTTACAAGCCGATTTCCAGAAAACCAAGCACACCTCCTTTATGTGGCTGCATTTTATTATTCCAATCGTTTGTTCATGCGTATTGATCCTCTATTTTTATGGGAGAGATCAAAGCCAATTTCACTTGTATAAGTCTTTTATGGAAGCTATTGGAGTAGCATTGCCGCTGCTCATCGGGGTGCTGTGCGGAATGACTGCAACCTTAGAAGAACAGGCGGGGAAATTTCATGTGTTACTAGGGAGCACTGCTCCGAAAGTGATAGCTTATGTCAGTAAATTGTTCATGCTGCTTATCATGGAGGTTTTCTCTATTGGTTTAGCGCTATTGATCTATTTCATAGGGCTAAAGTTTATTTTAAACGTGCCGGATTTGTCTTACGATATGTTTATAATGGGTGGTGCCTGGCTAGTTGCGGGCAGTGTAGTCCTATATTGTATTTACTTTTTTATTAGCTGTATGTTTGGAATGGGAGCTTCTGTCCTGATAGGAGGAGCCGGCCTGCTCATGACAGCTCTAATGAACACTGGACTAGGCGATGCGGTATGGAAATATAACCCGTGGGCTTGGGGGATTAGATTGTCAGATTTACATGGATTACTTCACTTTAAAGAAGTAAATCAAGGGAATCACCCTTTGTTAATGCATGAAATACATTCAGGTGTATTGATCATGGTTTTTGGTATAATATGTACAATTATTGCCAGTCTTATTTGGTTTAGTAAATGGGAAGGCAGAAAAACATTTGAATAGTATGAGGGGGCCGGGAAATGGCAAAAATCCTTGCTGTCGATGATGAAAAAGATATTCTTGTCCTGATACAAAATATTCTGCGCCGTGACCAGCATCAAGTTGACATTTTAGAGCACGTTCATGGACAGCCGCCCGATGTATTTCAAGGATATGATTTAATTTTGCTAGATGTAATGATGCCGGATATTGACGGATTTGAGTTATGTGAACAAATACGGCCTTTGGTTGATTGTCCCATTTTATTCCTCACAGCTAAAACGGAAGAGGAAGCGATAGTAAAAGGGCTTATTACCGGTGGAGATGATTATATTACAAAGCCGTTCGGCGTTAAAGAGCTTAGTGCCCGAGTGAATGCTCACTTAAGAAGGGAACAGAGAGATAAACACCAATCGAAGAGAGTGATCTCCGGTTTTTTATTTGATTTTGATAGTAAAGAGGTATTTATCAATAACAACAAACTCAACCTAACAAAAAATGAATATAAAATCTGTGAATTTTTAGCTCAACATAAAGGGAGAACATTTTCGAGAGAACAAATTTACGAGGAGATATATGGATTAGAGGGGAATGCCTTGTATTCAACCATTACTGAATTTATCAGAACGATTCGAAAAAAATGTAAAGAGCATCATGCAGATCCCATCAAAACAGTATGGGGCGTTGGGTACAAATGGGAATAGGTGTGAAGAGCCGGAAAACGCTTCTTAGAGAACTGGTAAAGTATATGGTGACCCTATGTGTGAGCTTGGTCGTACTTGCACTGCTATATATTTTTGTGAATACGATCGCGATGAATACAGGTTTCTCACACCCAGCGAATTATAATGAACGGGAAGCGGAAAAACTTGCGCCGAAGCTGGAAACCATCGACGAAGTAACTGCCGATATGATTCCTGATACAATGTCATATGCCATCCTTGACAAAGAAACAAAACAAAAAACGGCTGGAACTATTCAAGAAAAAGATCTGCAGCTGGTCAAAAAAAAGATTGAAAAAAAACCGTATGTCAATTATAAGCAAAAAGGATATATGGTGATTGATAGAGGTAATGAATATTGTGTTTTGCAGTATTCATTACGAGCCGATTTCGGTTCGCCTTTACTAAGAAAATACCTTCCTAATTATGAATTAACGAGTATTTGTATTTTGATTATCTTGCTCATTATAGTGATTTCTATTATAACAACTTACTTTGCGAATCGGTTAAGAAAGCATTTTGAGACATTGAACGTCATCACCCGATATATAAAAGAGCAAAATTTGCAATTCACTCCCGAATTTACACATATTAAGGAATTCGATGATGTGATTGATTCTTTGATTGAAATGAGAGATGCACTTCAGTCCTCACTTGAGGCACAGTGGCGTTTGGAAAAAAACAAAAAAGAACAAATAGGCGCTTTGGCGCATGACATCAAGATTCCGATTACGATTATTAAGGGAAATGCTGAATTACTCAGCTTGTCAAAACAAAACGAAGAGCAAGCTGAGTATACAAAATATATTCTTGGAGCAGGAAATCAAATTGAACAATATATTTATCAGCTCATTCACCTATCGAAAACAGAGGATTCCTTAACGGTTCATTTTGAGAAAGCATCTGTAGAGAAGCTGACAGAAACGTTACAGAAAGATATATCCGCCTATAAAGGAAATAAAAAGATAAACATTGTGTTCAAAAAAGAACATCTATTGAAAGAAGCGCAAATAGACCGGCAATTGTTACATAGGGCATTATTGAACATCTTAACAAATGCAGTTGACTATACACCGGAAGGCGGAACCGTCTCAGTATATGCAAAATGCGATTCTGAGTCTTTTTATTTTTTTGTGAGAGATACAGGAAGCGGATTTTCTGAAATAGCATTAAAAAAAGCAACAGAACTCTTTTACATGGATGATAAGAGCCGCCATGCTAAAGGACATTATGGAATGGGATTGACGTTTGCTAAAAATGCAGTGAACCTTCACAACGGAGAACTTGCTCTTGGAAATACGAAAGCGGGTGGAGGAGAGGTTCGAGTCAAAATTCCCTTAAATAAGGAATAAACCCACGCCCTAACGGGACGTGGGTTATTTTTAAATGGTGAACTGATCCATCTTCTCATTGAGCTCCTTCGCCAGCTGCTCAAGCTCTTCGGCATTCTGGAGCACTTGATCCATAGAGTGGGCGGATTGCTCGGTAATTGAAAATGTTTCTTCAATGCCGGCGGCCGACTCTTCAGATACAGAAGCGATATTTTCGATCGATTGATTGATGGTAATCGATTGGTTTGTTAATTGCTTCAGGCCATTCGTTACTTCCTTAATGCTTTCTGCGACATTGGTGACGGAATGCTTGATTTGCTGCATAGCCTGTCCGGTGTCTGTCAGATTTTCTGTTCCTTTTTCGACTTCTGTAAAGCTGCTTTCTAAATACTTGATGACAGCGTGGATTTCCTGCTGTGTGCCGCCTACAATCCGGGTAATATCCTGCACGGAATCAGAAACGCCGTCAGCCAGCTTTCTGACCTCCTCTGCCACAACGGCAAAGCCTTTGCCGCTTTCTCCCGCGCGGGCAGCTTCAATCGCGGCGTTTAGTGACAGCAAATTCGTTTGCTCGGCAATGCCATTGATGACCTGAACGAGCTTGTTGATATCCTGGGAATGCTGCTCCAGCGATTTCACTTTATGAACGGCTTCCTGAACGATATGATGGATCGTTTTCATTTGCTGCAATGACGTAGCCATATTTTCATTTCCGCTTACCGCGAGTCCGAGAACATTTTGAGACGTATCGCTGATGGTCATGCCGTGATTATAGGCTTTGTCAATGCTTTCGGTGAACTCGTTCATCGATTCGGCAATCGTCACGGCGTCTTGGGCCTGCTGTTCAGAGCCCTCTGCCATTTCGTTCATCGTTTCGGTAATATGTTTGCTGCCGGATCTCGTTTCATTTGTTGCTGTTGTCAGTACCTGTGAAGAGGAAAGAACCCGGCTTGAGATTTCCTTTGAGTACCCGACGATATCTCTCAGATTGCCTACCATTTTTTGCAGCGCTTCGTTCAGATCGCCCAGCTCGTCTTTTGAGTTGAGCGGCTCTATGTCATTCGACAGATTCCCTACAGCAATTTCGTTCGCGGATTTCTTCATGCGAATGATCGGTTTCACAATGCTGCGATTGATATATAACCAAATCATAACACTGATAACAATGGAAGCTGTTAGAAGGACAGCCGAATAAATGAGTCCTTTATGATAAGCATCCTTGGCTTGTTTCACAGCTGTGTTGCTGCCTTCTTTATTCAGTTCAACAAGCTGGGTGATTGTTGTTTTTAAGTCCTCAAATTTAGCTTCAGTCTGCGTCAGCAGCCCTCTTGCTTTATCCATATCATTGGTCCGGCCGCTCTCTAAAATCTGCCCATGAATCGCAGCATATGCGTCCACTTCAGCTGAGAGTTCTTCGAAAAGCTTTCGTTCTTTGCTGCTATTACTGAAAATTGTTTTTTCATAGTTATCGAGCGTTTGATTGAGCTCGTTGAGGATTTGGCTCATCTCTTTTTCAAGCGTATCCATTTTTTCTTTCTCTGTATAAATGAGAAAGTCTTTTTCTTTCGAAGAGAGGTGTTCCGTCAAATAATTAATTGATGTAATTTGCTTAATTCCATCGATCCATCGTGTGTTGATTTCATCTGTCTTTTGAATGATATGCTGCATATTAAAAGCGCCTATTCCGCCTATCAGTAAATTGATCAGGATCAGTGTCAAAAATACCAGGCTAAATTTGCGGGAAATCGTCAATCGCATATACGTGTTCTCCTTTATAAGTACTGTGATGTACTATATATCGGCAGAGAAATTGATTTTTCATCTGGAAATAAATAAAAATAAAAAAACGGATATCTCATATCGAGATGATCCGTTTTTACTATTCATCAGTGAAAGGAAGGGTCAATCCAATCCGTCGCCCATTTCGAAATCTCACCCAAAATGGGGGCTAGCGCTTTTCCTTTATCGGTCAATGAATATTCGATGCGAACCGGAGTTTCGGGGATGACATCCCGCTTCACCACTCCTTCAAGCTCAAGTTCTTTCAGCCGTTCTGACAGAACTCTGCCGCTTAGATTTGGAAGTGCTGCTTCAATTTCGCTAAATCGCTGCGATCCGTTCAAGAGCTGAAATACGATCAAAGCGACCCAGCGTTTACTCAAGATGTCGACTGCTTTTTCAAATCTAGGACACATTTCTGATTGGTTCATACTTTTCACCTCGTCTGTCACTATTATAACGCAAATGACGAGCGAAGGTATCCAAGCGTGATTGATAAAATGCACGAAGAGAGATACAGGGGATTATGAAGAAGAGGTTCGATTTTTTGCTTCCGAGGCTAAAAAATCGAAGTATTTGCTGAGATGTTCAATATCCTGTTTGGAGAGATATCCCCATTTTTGGCTATTGAAAATCGGGAGGTGCTCCACTCCGCGAGTGACAGCCGTCTGATAAATGCCATAAACAGATTGATAGCTTTCCGAAGCTTCGCGGATTTCTTCTGGAAAGGCCCGAATATGTCCTGCTGCCGTCATCAGGTTTTCGTAGGGCACTTTCAATACGGCCGCCAGTTTTTTGATAGTGGCAGGTTTTGGCGTGCCCCGCTTGCCGTTTTCAATTTTTGATATGGTTGCCGAGCTGATGCCTGAGTATACCGCGAGCTGATTCACTGTCAGTTTGCGGGCGCGGCGCAGCTCCCGCAATTGCTGTCCGAACGGTGACATGGTGATCGCCTCATTTCTATCAAGGATTAGTCAGCAGAACGTTTTTTGGCTTCGTCTGAAATAAACGAAAAATAATGATCAAGCATGAGCAAATCTTCTTTATTGAGATATTGCCACTTTTCTTTTTCAAGAAGAGCTAGATTTTTCAAGCCATAGGCCTCCGCTTTTTCAAGCAGCTTGCACTTCGTTTCATAAGGAGCCCTGGCTTCATGTACTTCTTCGATGTAACCTGCCTTATACATAAGCCCTTCATAAGGAATTTTTAAGGCTTCCGCCAGTTTTTTGATGGTGGCGGGTTTGGGTACGCCCCGTTTGCCATTTTCGATTCTGGAGATGCCGGCCGCGCTTACGCCTGAATAAGTCGCCAGCTGGTTGACTGTTAATTTTCTCTCTTCGCGCAATGACCGCAATTGTTCGCCAAAGCTTTCCATGTATCTCACCCCGTCCCTCACTGTTACTCATATTTTAGTATGTTTATTGACTAAAGGGAATAGTTGGGTTGGAAATGTATTGACAAAAGTTAACATAAGCCGTAATGTAAAAGTATAGAAAAAAGTTTCCCAGGAATGGAAGGTGAGGAAAATGCCAGTAGAAAAGATACAGATTAGACGTGATTATGTCTTGCAGTATATGGTCAATAACGATTACTCCCTTAATCAGCTTGCGCTGGAAATCGGGGTCTCACCCGCCACACTGAGCCGCGTGCTGAATGGAGAAAGACGGCCGGGGCAGCTTGTGATCGGTAAAATGCTTCATTATTTTAACTTGAAATTTGAGGATCTTTTTTACTATGATTTTATTGACAAAAGTCAATGAAAGAACCCAAAAAACGCAAGGAGACCAAGCGTTTTCTATCCTTAAGAATGATGGGTCAGCACAAACCCTGTCACCAGTTCATTGCATGTTTTCCATTGTTTTGTCGGCAGTTGATGCCCCTGATATTCCAACCTAAAAAATTCGGCATGGCTGCAAGCTTTGCGGTAATAGCTTGAGGCAGGGAAGGTCCAGTCCCGCAGGCCGCCGTACATAAACAGCATTGGCATGTGTAAAGTAGGCAGCTGTTCAATGCAGTTGTAGCGGAGCGAATCCTGATAATATTGATGCCAATGGACAAGGTCCGCTTTTTTCATATGGCCTGCTAATAGATGTCGAATTTCTTTGTTTTTTGTGTGGCTGACAGCAAGGATATTGATGAGCAAACCGGCGTTCTTCTCGAGCAGATACATCCCCGTCTTGTGAATCTTCTCTCCGATTACGTGATGAACAGCGGGGTAAGCGCCGGACAGAACAAGATGAGATATTTTGTCCGGGCGGGTAAAGCCGATATGCTGGGCGATTAACCCGCCGGCGGAATACCCGAATAATACAGCCTTATCCATGTGAAGAGCGTCCATGAATTGCACGATCTCGTTTGCATAATAAGAGATGGAGGCTGGCTGATCCGCGTGATCACTGTCGCCGTGGCCGCTTAAATCGGGAAAAATCACCCTGAAATGCTCGGAGAGAAGGCGCTGATAATAAAAAACCTTACGTCCCATGCCCGGCGGGTGGATAAAAATAATAGGAATTCCTTGTCCATATTCCTCATAATAAAGATGTTTTCTGCTGGCTATGCTGATAAGGGGCATTGTTTTTCTCCTTTGACCTTTTCATATGCATAGGGTAACCAAGATTATACGTCTTATCCCGCCTTTTGGCGTTTGATACAGCGTGACATGCCAACCCTTTTCATGTAAAATAGAAGTAATGTAGGCCAGTGAGTCTGGAGGTGTATGGGATGCACGCGGTTTTGATTACCTTATTGGTTATCGTCAGCATTGCACTTATTATTGTCGTTTTGCTTCAATCCAGTAAAAGTGCCGGATTATCTGGTGCGATTTCAGGCGGAGCGGAGCAGCTCTTCGGGAAACAAAAAGCAAGAGGTCTTGATTTGATTTTGCACCGCATCACGGTTGTGCTGGCAGTCTTGTTTTTCGTGTTAACGATTGCGCTTGCTTATATCCTATAGGGCAATGTTTGTATAAGGTCTGATGTGAAGTCAGGCCTTTTTCACGTTTCTGGTGATATTCAGAGCGTTTTTTTCTGGGCAAACTGTGGAAAACTAAAATGATCGTGCAGATAGAAAGGAAGACTGAGCATGAAAGTTGTGACACCAAAACCATTTACATTTAAAGGCGGAGACAAAGCGGTGCTGTTGCTGCACGGCTTTACAGGAAATACGGCGGATGTCAGAATGCTGGGGCGTTACTTAAATGAACGGGGCTATACGTGCCATGCGCCTCAATATGAAGGACACGGCGTCCCTCCTGAAGAATTAGTACATACGGGGCCTGAAGACTGGTGGAAAAACGTCATGGACGGCTATGAATACTTAAAATCTGAAGGTTATGAGAGCATTGCTGCCTGCGGACTGTCGCTTGGCGGGGTTTTTTCGCTGAAATTGGGTTACACTGTACCCATAAAGGGAATTGTCCCAATGTGCGCGCCAATGCATATTAAGAGTGAAGAGGTCATGTACGAGGGCGTCCTTTCATACGCTCGCAATTACAAAAAATTCGAGGGGAAAAGCCCAGAGCAAATTGAAGAGGAAATGAAGGAATTCGAAAAAACGCCGATGAATACGCTCAAGGCACTGCAAAACTTAATTGCTGATGTGCGGAACAATGTCGATATGATTTATTCACCGACATTTGTGGTGCAGGCCCGACATGATCACATGATTAATACCGAAAGCGCCAATATCATTTACAACGAAGTGGAAACTGATAATAAACACCTGAAATGGTACGAGGAGTCAGGCCATGTCATTACGCTAGACAAAGAACGAGACCTCGTCCATCAGGATGTGTATGAATTTTTAGAGAAGCTCGATTGGTAATCAACAGGAGGTTGAATAATGGAAAAAGAAGCATTTATGGATAAGCTTCTCTCGTTTATGAAGGAAGAGGCGTACAAGCCTCTGACTGTTCAGGAACTAGAGGAGATGTTAAATATTACGGAAGCCGAGGAGTTTAAAGAACTCGTCAAAGCGTTAGTCGCCTTGGAAGACAAAGGGCTTATCGTACGAACGAGAAGCGACCGCTACGGGATTCCGGAAAAGATGAATTTAATAAAAGGAAAGATCTCAGCACATGCAAAGGGATTCGCCTTTTTGCTGCCAGAGGATACGTCGTTAAGCGATGTGTTTATCCCGCCTAATGAGCTGAATACGGCAATGAACGGTGATATCGTCATGGTTCGCTTGAATTCACAGTCAAGCGGCTCCAGACAGGAAGGGACCGTCATCCGCATTTTAGAAAGAGCGATTCAGCGGGTTGTCGGTACGTATACCGAAACAAGAAACTTCGGCTTTGTTGTTCCGGATGATAAAAAAATCACGAGTGACATCTTTATCCCGAAAAATGGGAAAAACGGTGCGGCGGAAGGGCATAAGGTTGTTGTCAAGCTGACAAGCTATCCTGAAGGCCGCATGAACGCAGAGGGCGAGATTGAAACCATTCTCGGCCACAAAAATGACCCGGGCATCGATATTTTATCGGTGATTCATAAGCACGGCCTGCCGGGAGAATTTCCTGCAGATGCCATGGAACAGGCGACAAGCACGCCTGATACGATTGATGAAAAAGACTTGAAAGACCGCCGCGATCTTCGTGACCAGGTGATTGTCACCATTGACGGTGCGGACGCGAAGGATTTGGATGATGCAGTTACAGTGACAAAGCTTGATGACGGAAGCTATAAGCTTGGCGTGCACATTGCCGATGTCAGCCATTACGTAACCGAAAACTCGCCGATTGACAAAGAAGCGCTAGAAAGAGGGACGAGTGTGTATTTGGTTGACCGTGTCATCCCAATGATACCGCACAGACTGTCAAACGGCATTTGTTCCTTAAATCCAAAGGTTGACCGCCTGACCCTTTCTTGTGAAATGACCATTAACAGCCAAGGGCAGGTCACGGAGCACGAGATCTTCCAAAGTGTCATCAAAACAACAGAAAGAATGACGTATTCAGATGTGAATCAAATTCTTGTTGACGATGATGAAGAGCTGAAACAAAAATACGAGCCTCTTGTTCCCATGTTCAAAGACATGGAGCGCCTGGCTCAAATCCTGCGTGATAAGCGGATGAACCGCGGCGCCGTTGATTTTGATTTCAAAGAAGCAAAGGTGCTTGTCGATGAAGAAGGAGCGGTGAAAGATGTTGTCATCAGAGAACGCTCAGTCGCCGAGAAGCTGATTGAAGAATTTATGCTTGTGGCGAATGAAACAGTAGCGGAGCATTTCCATTGGATGAACGTACCGTTTATTTACCGGATTCACGAAGAGCCGAATGCTGAAAAGCTGCAAAAGTTTTTAGAGTTCGTCACGACATTTGGCTATGTAGTGAAAGGAACCGCGGGAGATATTCATCCGCGCGCGCTGCAAAGCGTTCTGGACGCTGTGCGTGACAGGCCTGAGGAAACAGTGATATCCACTGTCATGCTCCGTTCGATGAAACAGGCGAAATATGATCCGCAAAGCTTAGGGCACTTCGGTCTGTCAACGGAATTCTATACGCACTTCACATCGCCGATCCGCCGTTACCCAGACTTAATCGTTCACCGTCTGATCCGAACGTATTTAATCAACGGAAAAGTCGATGAAGCGACACAGGAAAAGTGGGCTGAACGCCTGCCGGATATCGCCGAACATACATCATCAATGGAGCGCCGGGCAGTTGACGCCGAGCGTGAAACGGATGATCTGAAAAAAGCGGAATACATGCTTGATAAAATCGGTGAAGAGTTTGACGGCATGATCAGTTCCGTGACAAACTTCGGAATGTTCGTCGAGCTGCCGAATACAATCGAAGGGCTCGTCCACGTCAGCTTTATGACCGATGACTACTACCGCTTTGACGAGCAGCATTTTGCAATGATCGGCGAGCGGACAGGAAACGTCTTCCGCATTGGAGATGAAATCACGGTCAAGGTGGTCGATGTCAATAAAGACGAGCGCAACATTGATTTTGAAATCGTCGGCATGAAAGGCTCTCCGCGTCGTCCTAAGGAACTGGACAGCAGCCGGAGCAGAAAACGCGGAAAGCCTGCCAGAAAACGCGTCCAAAGCACCAATTCGCCTGTTTCTCCAGCTCCATCTGAGGAAAAAGGGGAATGGTTCACGAAGCCGAAGCCAAAAAAGAAAAAACGCGGTTTTCAAAACGCGCCGAAACAGAAACGGAAAAAGAAGAAATAACAGCTCAACCAGCAAATAGGGCCGCGCCGCTCTATTTGCTTTCTTTCGGAAACAGCTTTTCATTGTAGAGGTACGTGACATTTGGTAAAATAGAGCGTATCGCAAAAGGTGGACAGTTTTTCCTTAGAGAGAGGAGGTTCTGGCATGCCAAAAGGGTCAGGAAAAGTATTATCTCAAAATAAGAAAGCCAATCACGATTATTTTATAGAAGAAACCTATGAAACAGGCATCGTTCTGCAAGGAACCGAAATCAAATCGATTCGCGCCGGCCGCGTAAACCTTAAGGATTCCTTCGCCAAAATCGAACGGGGAGAAGTGTTTCTCCACAATATGCACGTCAGCCCGTACGAGCAGGGAAACCGCTACAACCACGATCCGCTCCGGACGAGAAAGCTGTTAATGCATCGCAAAGAGATTAATAAGCTGATCGGTTTAACAAAGGAAAAAGGCTATTCTCTCGTTCCGCTAAAGCTGTATTTGAAAAACGGCTTTGCCAAAGTGCTTCTCGGCCTTGGAAAAGGGAAGAAGAACTATGACAAACGGGAAGACCTGAAGCGCAAGGACGCGAAGCGGGAAATCGAAAGAGCGTTCAGAGACAGTCAAAAAGGCTTCTGAAGGCATAGTGCTTGATTCAAAAATCAGGCCTGTGCTATACTGTGTTCACGATCAGATCACAAAGCTGCTTTTTTCAAGGATTTGACAATTGAAAAGCGCCGTGATCATGTTATAATAAGACTATAGCCAGTTTGAGTGAGAGCTTGATATTTTCTCCCGTATTTCCCTTATCACAAGGGGACGTTACGGATTCGACAGGGATGGATCGAGCTTGAGCTGCGAGCCGAGAGGCGATCTCGTAAACACGCATCTAAATATAACTGGCAAAACTAACAGTTTTAACCAAAACGTAGCATTAGCTGCCTAATAAGCGCAGCGAGCTCTTCCTGACATTGCCTATGTGTCTGTGAAGAGCACATCCAAGTAGGCTACGCTTGCGTTCCCGTCTGAGAACGTAAGAAGAGATGAACAGACTAGCTCTCGGAAGGCCCGCCCGCAGGCAAGAAGATGAGTGAAACCATAAATGTGCAGGCTACGCTCGTAGACGCTTAAGTAATCGATGTTTCTGGACGTGGGTTCGACTCCCACCGTCTCCATACATACTTTGAAACCGCAGTGCTATCAAGGCTTTTAAAGCTTTCGAAGGCACTGCGGTTTTTTCGTTGAGTCAGTCAATTGTACTGGTCGCTATGCTAAAAAGAACCAAAACCCTATAATCTGATGCCGGCGCTGTCTTTTTAGCGCTTTTTTTGTCTTTTCATTGCTCTAGCGCCTGTTTCGGCACTACAGTCTGGCGTTGAAGTCTGTTACAGCAAGTCAGGAGGCGCTAAATATGAGGCGGCAGAAAAGCTGGCTATTAAGTTTGTAGCGCAGTTGCTTAAAGAGCGCGGCTGGGGTATTGATCGTGTACGAAAGCATCAAGACTGGAAAGGCAAGTATTGCCCGCACCGTATTTTGTCAGAAGGCAGATGGGAACAAGTGAAGACGGCCATTGCATTGCTGCAGAATTAGAATGCCTTGGTGGTGAAAAAGCATCTTCTCCTACGAAAACAAAAACAAAGGCTAACGGGGCGACGTACACCGTGAAGAAAGGTGATGCTCTTTCTGTCATTGCACAGAAAACAGGCGTAAGTATGGCAACCCTTCAAAGCTTGAACGGTATCAAGAACACGAACTTGATCAAGGGTTGCCAAGTATTAAAGCTCACAGGCTCAAGCGCTAAACCAAGCAGCAAAAAAACGGCATATGCGCTGCCTTCTGGCATCTTTAAAGTTACAAAGCCGATGAGAAAAGGAGACGACGTTACTAAGATTCAAAGAGCGCTTGCAGCTCTTTATTTCTATCCGGATAAAGGGGCGAAGAATAACGGTATTGACGGTGTGTATGGTCCGAAAACAGCAAATGCAGTCAAACGGTTCCAGTCAGTGAATGGCCTGACTGCTGACGGCATCTACAGTCCGAAAACTAAGGCGAAAATTGAAGCGAAATTGAAGTAATATAAAAAGGCCCTCTTAAAATGGGGGCCTTTCAGTGTTTCTTTTAAATAGCTCCTTTTAGTTTTTCTAATACACTTTTGAACCATTCTATAGGTGGTAATCCAATTGTCGGGAAATATATTTCTGCATTACACTTTATAATGTCTTCCTTTTCTTCTTTAGTTAGATCGCTATTTAGAAACTCTTCGCAAAATTTAACTGTAAATAGCAAACCTTCTTTACTCATTTCCTCAATAAATTCGTCTAATGCGTGTTCAGGGGATCTGATATCTTGATGAAATGTTGCACCTAAAAAATTTTCTAATTCGTCTAATAAATCATAACTGTCATCCATGATACTTCCTCTTTTTCTATTTGGTTGGATATCCTGTAAGAATAAAGTTACCGTTATATTTTATCGATAGCTATTACGAACTGAAAATCGCCGACGCCGTTAGACGGTTCTAGCTGATGAATGGATTAAAAGCTGAGGCATTTATGGACCAAAAACTGTAGCGGAATTGAATTAATAAAAGAAGCCCTTCTTAAAAGAGGGCTCAGGCTGTCGAGAAAATCTCGACAGCCTTTATTTTTCCTTAAAATATCCATTCTTCTGTAATAAAATAAAAGAAAGACTAAAAAGGACGGTGTCTTTCTCATGTTCTACACAAGAAATTCTTCTCAAAACGCAGCCGAATTTGTTCTGCTTGACCAACTCGTCGAAGAGGATCATTTGCTTCGAAAAATTGATAAACACATAGACTTCTCTTTTATCATTGAAAAGGTTAAGCCTTACTACAGCGAAAACAAAGGCCGCCCCTCACTCGACCCGCTGATTTTATTCAAAATGATGTTTATCGGCTACCTCTACGGTATCCGTTCAGAAAGACAGCTTGAAAAAGAAATTTACTACAATATGGCGTACAGATGGTTTTTGGGCCTGAATATCAATGACCCAGTTCCGCACCACTCCACCATCAGCTGGAACAGACGCACACGCTTTAAAGATACAACGATTTTCCAAGACATTTTTGATGAGATCGTTCTTCAGGCCATCAATCATGACATGGTGGGTGGACGTGTCCTATTCACCGATTCAACTCATCTGAAAGCCAATGCCAACAAGCACAAATACACAAGAAAAACGATTGAACAGGATACACAAAACTATATCAAAGATTTAAATGAAGCCATTCAAGAAGATCGGGAGGAGCACGGAAAAAAGCCATTACCGGCCAAAGAGGAGGTGAAAGCTGAAAAAGAGATCCGCCACAGTACCACTGATCCGGAAAGTGGATATATGTATCGTGAAAACAAACCGGAGGGTTTCTTTTACTTAGATCACCGAACAACGGATATGAAACATAACATTATCACCGACGCCTATGTTACGCCTGGAAATGTCCATGATTCTGTGCCTTATCTTGACCGATTAGATCACCAAATTGCACGATTTCATTTTGAAGTAGAAGCCGTCGCTCTTGATTCTGGTTATTTAACGACTCCGATCTGTAAAGGGTTAGCCGACCGCCATATTTTTGGCGTTATTGCCCATAGACGATATCACCCTACTAGAGGCTTGTTTCCAAAATGGAAGTTTCATTATGACAGTGAACAAGACAGTTACATTTGCCCGAACCAGCAGGTACTTACATACTCAACAACTGACCGAAAAGGCTACAGGTCATATAAATCAAATCCTGAAACCTGTTCCGCATGCCCATTGCTTGCGCAATGCACAAGATCAAAGAACCGCCAGAAGATCATCACCCGGCATGTATGGGAGGACCATAAAGAAAAGGTCAGACAAAATCGTTTATCTGTTTCAGGAAAAACCCTCTATAAAAAAAGAAAAGAAAA
The DNA here is from genome assembly GCF_004116955.1 of Bacillus vallismortis. NCBI lineage: Bacteria > Bacillati > Bacillota > Bacilli > Caryophanales > Bacillaceae > Bacillus > Bacillus vallismortis. Next base: position 98,844 of record NZ_CP026362.1, read on the forward strand.
AATAGAGCGAAGCTTTGCAGATTCAAAACAGCTGCATGGGCTTCGCTATTGCAGGTTGAGGGGAAAACGGAATGTGAGTGAACAAGTTCTCCTCACAGCCGCATGCCAGAACATGAAGAAGATTGCCACATACCTAGCCAAGCAGGGCTAGGTATGTGGGAGCTCTTTTTGAGTTTTTGAAATCCGCTGAATAACTAAGGAAACAGCAAAAAACAAAAAAGCTTGTAGAAAAAACGTCGTTTTCTCTACAAGCTGAGCCCTTCTTAAAAGAGGGCTTTTTTTCAACTATGCTGTTTTAAGGTGTTTTCTAATTTGTTCAGTGACTTGCTTAAGCCATTCTAATGGTGTTAAATCATCTTCAGGAAAGTATATACCATCCGCTGCTTCTTCTATAAATTGCTTCAGAATATTTACTATTTACAAACTCAGTTAGTGCTATTAAATCTCTTTCTTTTAGCTTTTGTGATGCTTCATTTAGATATTCATTAAGAGCATCTTCAGGAGATTCTATATCTTGGTGGAAATGTCCGCCGAGAAATCTAAATACAGGATCAGAAACTTTAATTTCAATCACTGCTTATATAGCCTCTTTTATTTCTGTAATTACTTTTTTCAACCATTGTAAAGGAGTTAAATCAATTGCCGGAAAATAAATCTCCGTATATGATTTTATAAAACTTTCTTTCTCTTGATCAGATATGTTTTCATTTAAAAACTCTTCACAAAATTTTATTGTGAAAACTAAGCATTCTTTACTTGATTCAGCTATAAATTCTTTCAGAGCTTGTTCTGGTGAACCCATGTCCTGGTGAAATGTTCCTTCTAAAAAATCACTTAATTCTTCCAGAGTATCATAATTATCGTACATTGTTATTCAGAACTCCTTTTATTTTGTAGGATAGCCAGTTAAAATAAATTCCCCATTTTTACTCTTTTTCAATACTATTGTAGCGTTGGTAGCATCCTTAGCAACATTTGAACCTTTTTCTACTCTTCTGCCGAGAACTTCTCCATCACCTTTGTATCTTAAAGGAAGAGTACGTCTACTGTTAGGATTAGAGAGCCATTTTTTTATTTTAGTAATGTTTTTTGGATCACTTAGAACTGAACTGGCGACTTTTTCTGCAGTAGCTCTATCTTTAAATGAAGAAGACCCAGAGATTTTTGTATCTTTTATTAGACGTTGAAATAATTCGCCATCAGTCTTCCCAACATGTCTTTCTATAAGATGCCCGCCTTTTGCTTCATGAGCAGCTAATCCTCCACCAGGTGCGAGAGGGGTACTATCGCCTTGTTTGACATTACCTATACCCATGTTGTTAGAACGTTCAGATCTTCTGAGAACACTCTCTTTTTTATCTTCAATCATACTTTTTAGTAGAGGAGTATTTTTTGCGTTAAACGTATGATCGATGTCTTGAGCAATCCCAACAAGTGCAAGATCATTCTTATTTTTAACGAAAGAATTGAGATAAGATTTGCCTTTGTTTATTCCTTTATTGACATGAGCAGCGGCTGTTCCACCTTCAACCACTTTACCTACTTTAGAAAGTTTGGTCGTGGTTTGCACTGCGGAACCCGCGCCTTTTGTACCAACGATATTTCCTGCCACATAACTGATATAATGCCCTTTTTCGTATGCATTGCCATTTATCATTTTATCATTCCATGAGTCGGCAAGGTTTGTCCAGATGATTTTAGAATAAGAAGGTACGCTTAAAACTGTTGTAATTGTTTTTGCGAGTTTTAGTTCGGTAGGGAGCTGCGAATAGTCCCATGCGCCCACAACGAAGTCTTTGACACCATATATCGTATCGTCAATCGCATCGTTAATTCCATCATTAACCCCGTCGACGAAATCAATTACTGTCTTACCGGCATTGATTACACTTTCACCGACGTCCTTCAGCTGTTTTGCTTGTTCCAGCTGCACTGCGTACTGGAGCTGTTCTGGTGTCAGGTTCTCATAGCCGACCTTCTTGGCGATGTCTAAGTATTCATCCGGATCCGTCACTCCGTCAGCTAGCTTCTTTTTCAGCTCTTTGATTTCTCGTTCTTTCGCTTCATCCTTCTTAATCGTCAAATAAGCTTCTGTCTGTTTCTCGATATCGCCTTTTTTCTTATGTATATCACTTTCTCTATACGCTTTGGCATTGTAGTGGATAGGTGTAGCACTCTTGCCTTTGCCTGTGGATTCCTCAAGCTTTTGGAAGTCCTTCTTGATGAATTGCTCGTTAGGCTCTGATTGGGCATATTCAGAAACAAGCGCTTCGTCCACGCTGCCTAATTTATCGACGATTTTTTTGCGTTTATTCTCAGCATCGGCGAGTTCGTCTTTAAAGTCTTCAGTTGAAAACAGATCAAGCGGAAGGATATCGTCGATATCATGTAAGATGTCTTTCATGGCTTTCTTTTGTTCAGACATAATCGATTTTGATTTTGTGTAGGCGTTAGCCAGCTCGTGTTCTAAGAAGGATTCTTCTATATATGCATCAGATAAGCTGGCGTCCTCTAGAGTGCCTGAAATGCTTGTCAAGAAAGCAATTTTCATATCAAGTAAGTCAATCCAATTATCAGCTACACCTGCGTGGTCTTGATAAAATGCTTTAATGTTGTTAGCGCCTTTGCCGGAAAACTCGCCGTCATCTAAATTAGCTACAGCTTTAAAAGCTTTTTTTAGATTGACCATTTGACTTCTTAATTCTTTGTATTCCTTTGCGCGTTTATCTGCTTCTGAAAGCAGTGATTTGGCTTCAAATACTTTCATGTTCATATCCTTTCGTTTCAATAACCCCAACAAGATATTACCATGGGAAAATGAAGAAATAGACAGCGATGTGATTCAAAAGTGTGAAATGAATCATTTGATCTGTGTCAATTTTCCTATTTGGCTTATTTTTTGGGAACTGATGACGCAGTGAAACACTTCTAACTAATGAATGGATTAAAGGCTGACGGTATTTACGGGCCAGCTGCAAAAGCAAAACTTGAAGCGAAATTAAAATAAAATAAACCCATTCTGTTGGAATACGATGGTGAATTCGCTGTATCCTGGTGAAAACCTGACTGTTCAAGAAGCTGAGGCGCGTTTTATGAAAGAACATCGGCCGACATCCATCATGCAAAGACTGATCCGTCCGGAGGAAATTGCCCACTTCGTTACACTTTTAAGCAGCCCGCTTTCCTTCGCGATCAATGGCGCGGCGCTTCGTGCGGACGGCGGTTTGGTCCGCAGTGTCTTTTAAACCTCTTCCTGAGGAGAGGTTTTTTTGTGAAAACCTTTGTATTCAGAAAAGCGAAACGATATAATATGTAATATATTGCATATTACCTATCAGGAGGGTGCGCATTGGCGACTCAAAAACAACGGATATACGGTTTTTTTATGGTTATAGTCGGAGCTGCATTTTGGGGGTTATCTGGGACGGCTGCCCAGCATTTGTTTGAAACAAGTGATGTGTCGGTGGAGTGGCTTGTCACCGTGCGTTTGCTTTTATCAGGTGTACTTCTGTTGATGCTGATATGTGCCGGCAAAAACAGACGTGCTGTGTGGGGGATATGGAAGGATAAGAAATCGGCTATCCAGCTGATTGTTTTCGGGATTGCTGGCATGCTGGGCGTTCAGTATACATTTTTAGCTTCGATCGGAACCGGAAATGCTGCTGTGGCTACGCTGTTACAGTATTTGGCGCCCGTTTTGATTATGCTGTTTTTGCTTGTGACCCGGAAGAATTCCTTTCAGTTAGCGGATATGTTCGCGCTTGTGCTGGCTTTGGGAGGCACTTTTTTACTGCTGACCAACGGCAATGTCAATCAATTAACCGTCTCGTCTTTATCTGTGATATGGGGACTGCTTTCTGCCGCGGCTTTGGCCTTTTATACGCTGTACTCCAGCTCTCTTTTGAAAAAGTGGGGTTCTGCTCTCGTGGTTGGCTGGGGAATGCTGATCGGAGGCATTGGCATGAGCTTTATCCATCCCCCATGGGACGTTGATATGCAGGGATGGACAGTGTCTGCGAGCTTATTAGTCGGTTTTATTGTGATCTTCGGAACGCTATTGGGTTTTTATATGTATTTGACAAGCTTGAAATACTTATTCCCGCAAGAAGCGAGCATGCTTGGGTGCACTGAGCCGGTTGCGGCAGTGGCATCCTCCATTCTGTGGCTCGGCGTGTCCTTCGGATTATATCAAGCGCTAGGGGCGGCGTGTATTTTGGTGATGATTTTTGTTTTATCGCAAAAGAAGAGCACGGGCAAAACAGCGGCGCTAAAAAAACAAACCAATATTCAGAGGTGATTTTATGCCAATCCCATCAAATATCTCGAAACCTGTCAGACAAACTGCTAAAACGATTGCATTGGAACAAATTCAAAAATGGATCGTGGAAGGCATTCTTGCTCCCGGCGAAAAAATCAATGACGACGAGTTAGCGAAAGCGCTGGGCATCAGCAGAACGCCGGTTAGAGAAGCTCTGCAATTATTGGCGGTACAAGGCTTTGTTGAAATGTCACCGGGAAGAGAAACAAGAATCTCACAAATTGAAAAAAACGATGTGTTTAAGGTGTATCCGCCAATGGCGGCTCTCCAGTCCACCGCTGTCGAACTGGCAATGGAAAACATCCAGCCATCCCATTTGGAAGAGATGGCTGCGATCAATCAGCAAATGAAGGTGGCGATTGACCGAAATGAAATCTATGAAGTGCTTGGGATTGATAAAGCGTTTCATGATGTCATGATTGATACGGCCGATAATGAATATATCCGCAATTTCACATCCGTTCTTCATATGCATATTCTTCGGCTCGAATATCTTTTTTTTGAATCGCCGCAAAATTCGATTGAAGAACATGAACAAATTATTCAGGCATGTAAAGAGAAGGATCGGAAAAAAGCATCAGAGCTGACATACAGCAACTGGATCAAGCCGATTCAGGATATTTCGGATAAATTGAGGTAAAGCAGGCAGAGACGGTACGGTCTCTGCTTTTTTTGCGTTTTTGGGACATACTAAAGCTGATAAACGGGAAGAGTTCTGTACATTCATCGAAAAGGATTTTGTCAAATGAACAAAACTGCTGGGAACAATCAAAGAACCATGCCAAGCATCGTGAAGGATGCGTTTCGCATTCGCGCGACCCCTTTTCCTTGGAAAAAGGCGATTGGGTCAGGCGTCGCTTCAGGAATTCCTGTGCTGGTCGGCGCACTGGCGGGCCGCACGGATTATGGATTAATTGCAAGCATCGGGGGCTTTGTTTATTTATACGCGGGTGGAGAATCGTACAAAAAACGCGCTTTGAAGCTGCTTTTGGTTTCTCTTGGAATCGCCTTCTCATTTGGATTGGGGACGCTTTTGTCCGGGACGGTTTGGGGGATGGCAGCTGTCCTGGGGCTGATCGGCGCAACGGCGATGTTTATTTTTAGCGCACTCGGTATACAAGGCCCTGCGCCGATGTTTTTTGTCCTTGCTTTTTTGGTCAGCTCCGGAATGCCAGCCGATCCTTCACAAACGCTGTTCAGAGCGGGATTGACGTTTCTTGGCGGCATTTTCGCCACGGGCATCTCCTTAAGCGGCTGGCTATGGAACAAACATGGACCGGAGAGGGCGGTGCTGCAAAAAACATATCACCAGCTGGCATCATGTCTTTCTGCGGTTGGCACGAAGGACTTTCATAACACGCAGCATCAAACGGTGCTTATGCTCAGAACAGCTCGTCAAACCGTTCTCAGGAAAGGGAACTGGAGAAAAAAATCGCAGCATGATGAACGCTTTTTCCGCCTGCTCGAAAAAGCTGATGACATGTTCCTTGCCATTATTCATTTTTCAGCTGAAACGCCAGATGGAGAGACGGCACAAATTGAAAAAGCGCTCCGACAAGCCGGAGATACGCTGGGGCATGCCCGTGATTGCAGTGCGTTTGAAATCAAGGAACATGAATCTGAGCCAAGACGGAAGCTGTTTGAAGAAATCAATGAGGCTTTGCGGATAGCATCAGGACGGTTTGATGAGCAGCTGGGCGGGGAACCGGGCCGCCTGCCAGGACCTTTTTTCTTTTTGAGAAATGCTTTTGGCTGGCAGTCTCCGGTTTTGATACGTGCGTTACAGTACGGGATCGTCCTGATTACCGCCGATCTGTTTGCTCTGGCATTCGGCTTTGCGCGTTCCTATTGGATTCCGCTTTCGGCAGCAGCGGTCATGCTTGGCGCAACTGTGGTTTTGACGCTTCACAGGGCCATTCAGCGCTCAATTGGAACCGTGATCGGTGTTGGGCTGGCAGGCGCCATTCTGTTTGTTGAGCCAGGCGGTATTTATATTGCGTTTTGTATTGCAGTGCTGCAATTTCTGCTTGAGATGATGATTGTCCGCAATTATGCGCTGGCGGTTCCTTTTTTGACCGCAAATGCGCTTGTCATTACAGAAAGCATGCATGGCGGCGCGGATGTGGGTTATTTTATGATAGCGAGGCTGACCGATGTAGCAGTCGGCAGCATTATTGGGCTATTGGGAACGATCCTTTTATGGAGACGGTTTTCAACGAAACGGCTGCCTGAACTGATGCGGGATGTGATCCGGCTGGAAGGGCAGTTTATGGAGAAACTGTTAACCGGTCAGAAAGCAGACGAACACAAGTTGCGGGTGAGCCTGGTCAGGCTTCGGGACGCGTATGACAAGGCGCTTGGGGATTTTCCTCAGACAAATGTGGATAAGCTCTGGCCTGCCATTTCCGGTGTTCAGCACTTAGGTTATTATTTACTCTCGGCCCAAGCCCATCATCGGCCGCCTGCTCCGTTTTCTGAAGAAAAGATCAACCTGCTGCGGTCTTTTTTTGAACAGGCTGAGAGATCCGCTTTGTTGAAAAGGATGCCGGCGGACATACAAGTGCCGCATGTTTCTTATTACCCGCGGATCAGCAATGAGCTTTCCGTACTTTATTTAGGCTTGAAGACAGCTTTTGAAAAATGAGTTGTGTAAGAGTGAAAGAATCTTTAATTCGAGATATATCACTTGAAAGTAATTTTTGTTGTCCTTATAATAAAGTATAAGAGAGACAGAATAATGATAAAGCATCTGTATGATAATAATGAATGTGTGATTTTTTAAAAACGAAAGGGCTGGTAAACATGGCAAAAGTATTGTATATTACTGCTCATCCTCATGATGAAGCAACATCTTACAGTATGGCAACAGGCAAAGCATTTATTGAATCTTACAAAGAAGCGAATCCAAATGATGAAGTTGTACATATTGATTTGTACAAAGAAAATATTCCGCACATTGACGCGGACGTTTTCAGCGGCTGGGGCAAGCTGCAATCAGGCACAGGCTTTGAAGAGCTTTCTGAAGGCGAAAAAGCAAAAGTCGGACGTCTGGGAGAGCTTAGCGATCAATTTGCGTCTGCTGACAAGTATGTATTCGTTACTCCTTTATGGAACTTCTCATTCCCGCCTGTGATGAAAGCGTACCTTGATTCTGTTGCTGTTGCAGGAAAATCATTCAAATACACTGAACAAGGTCCTGTCGGCTTGTTAACTGATAAAAAAGCAATCCATATTCAAGCACGCGGCGGCTACTATTCAGAGGGCCCTGCGGCTGAAATGGAAATGGGCCACCGCTACATCGGCATCATGATGAACTTCTTCGGCGTACCATCCTTCGATGGCATTTTCGTAGAGGGACATAATGCGGAGCCTGATAAAGCACAACAAATCAAAGAAGACGCGATTGCGCGCGCGAAAGAAGCAGGAAAAACGTTTTAATGAAAAGGTCTCCCCTGATCAAAAGGGGAGGCCTTTTGTTTATTGCTCAAGTATAATGGTTCGTTTTTCTTCACTGCTTTTCATCGCGGCTTCAATGATGCGGATGACATCAATTCCTTCCTCAGCGGTGACAGGCAGTGCGGCGCCTTCCCGAATGCTTTCCGCTATTTTGCGGTAATAGGTAAGGTAGGAGCCGTTTACCGAAGGGATGGTTTCTGTTTTTTTATTCTGGCCATGAATGGTTGTCAGCTGTCCGTAAAACGCCGGATCATCCGCACCCCAGCTGTCATCCTCCGGTTTACTTCCCGCTCTGAGTGCGGCTTCCTGTCCATCAATGCCGTATTTGATAAAGCTGGAATGCTGTCCATGGATTTGATAACGAGGTCCGTTTGCCGGAACGATTGATCCTCCATAAAGAATCGCTTGGAGTTTGCCGTAATCCATCATTACATGAAAATAATCAACAGCTTCGGCGTTTTCACGCTGGACCATCACGTTCGCCGTAACAGCTTTTGGCATCCCGAACAAATGCAAGGTTTGGTCTATGATGTGGGAGCCGAGATCATACAGCGTGCCGGTTGCGGCTCCTTCTTTTTCACGCCACCGCTCTTGAACCTCGGGTTTGTAGCAGTCATAGGAGACTAGATATGTATTGATTTCTTCAAGTGATTTGTCCTCAATCAGCTTTTTAATGGTTAAGAAATCATTATCCCAGCGTCTATTATGGTATACACTTAACAATACACCTTTGCCATCGGCAGCTTGTTTTAATTTTTCCCCTTCTTCAGCTGTCGCTGTCATCGGCTTTTCCATCACAACATGTTTTCCGGCCTGAATGCAAGCCATAGCGTGCTCGAAATGAAGGCCGCTCGGGGTGGTGACAATGACTAGCTCAATGGCCGGGTCATTTGTTATTTCCTCCAGTTCATGCACAACGTCAGCATCCGGGAAATCCCGTTTCACTTCTTCAGTCCGCGATGTCATGACTTTGCTGATATGATACTCATCCAGAACAGCAAGCAGCGGCGCGTGAAAAACGGAACCGGACAGTCCGTACCCTAATATCCCAACCTTTATCGTATCCACTTTTCTTCTCTCCTTTAAAAGCGTTTTCACAAGAGGTATATACCCTTCCGATCAAATGGTAAAACCCAACTGATTCATTTTTTTGCCGCGGCAAACTTAGACAACAGTTTAGACAATCAGTATAATGGGAATTAATATAAGAAACAGAGGTGTACGCATGGAGAAGCATAACGAACATAAAGCATTAAACCATAAAAGCTCGAAGGAAAAGGATCAAATCACAAACCGGCTGAAGCGGATAGAGGGACAGGTCAGAGGCATTCAAAATATGGTGGAAAATGATAGATATTGTGTAGACATTCTGGTGCAGATTTCTGCAGTTCAGGCGGCAATGAAAAATGTGGCGCTCCACTTGCTCGAGGACCACGCCCATCATTGTGTAGCGGATGCCATCAAAAGCGGAGACGGGGAACATGCTATTTCTGAGCTTTTGGACGTATTTAAAAAGTTCACAAAGTCATAAAGGTTTTTTTATTGTAATACCCTACGGGGGTATGGTAGGATGAAAGCAGAAAGAATAAACCAGGAGGAATTCTTATGGAACAAAAAACATTGCATGTAGAAGGAATGTCTTGCCAGCACTGTGTCAAAGCAGTGAAAACGAGCGTAGGAGAACTGGACGGCGTCAGTGCTGTTGATGTCAATCTGGAAGCGGGAAAAGTCGATGTTTCGTTTGATGCCGGCAAAGTATCAGTCAAAGACATTGCGGATGCAATTGAAGACCAAGGCTATGATGTAGCCGATTAATTGAAGGTATCGCGCCTATATGGAGGCGCGGTATTTCTTTCATTTTTATATACCCCCCGGGTGTATATAAAGGAGTGAGTGTGTTGAGTGAACAAAAGGAAATCGCGATGCAGGTAGCTGGGATGACCTGTGCGGCATGCGCATCGAGAATTGAAAAAGGCCTCAAGCGGATGCCGGGTGTCACGGATGCCAACGTCAATTTGGCAACGGAAACATCAAATATCACCTTCGATCCCGCTGAAACAGGGCCTGCAGCGATTCAGGATAAAATAGAAAAACTGGGCTATCACGTCATAACAGAAAAAGCTGAATTCGGTATTGAAGGCATGACCTGTGCGGCCTGCGCCAATCGGATTGAAAAGCGGCTTAACAAAATAGAAGGCGTCACAAATGCTCCTGTAAACTTTGCTTTAGAAACGGTTACAGTCGAGTACAATTCAAAAGAAGCGTCTGTCGGCGATTTGAAAGAAGCCGTAGATAAGCTGGGATATAAGCTTAAGCCGAAGGGCGATGAGGAACGGGATTCCGCAGCCTCTAAAAAGAAAGAGGAACGGAAGCAAACGACGAGACTGATCTTTTCAGCGATTCTGTCGTTTCCGCTTCTTTGGGCGATGGTGAGCCATTTTACGTTTACCTCGTTCATTTGGGTGCCGGATCTATTCCTCAATCCGTGGATGCAGTTTGCGCTGGCGACACCAGTTCAGTTTCTGATCGGCTGGCCGTTTTATATGGGTGCGTATAAGGCGCTCAAAAATAAAAGCGCCAATATGGATGTTTTAGTCGCGCTCGGGACAACGGCTGCTTACGCTTACAGCCTTTATATTACGATCCAAAGCATCGGCTCACATGGCCATACAGCCGGCCTTTACTATGAAACAAGCGCGATATTGCTGACGCTGATTTTATTAGGGAAGCTGTTTGAAACAAAAGCAAAAGGCCGTTCTTCGGATGCCATTAAAAAGCTGATGAAGCTCCAAGCGAAAACAGCAACTGTCGTAAGAGACGGACAGGAGCGAATCATTCCGATAGATGAAGTGCTGGCAAACGACATTGTTTATGTCAAACCGGGCGAACGGATTCCTGTCGACGGAGAAGTAGTGGAAGGCCGGTCGGCTGTAGATGAATCGATGATTACAGGAGAAAGCCTTCCTGTTGATAAACATCCGGGTGACAGCGTGACAGGCGCAACCGTTAACTCAAACGGATTCCTGAAAATCAAAGCTGTCAACGTCGGAAAGGATACTGCCCTTTCTCATATCATCAAAATTGTCGAGGAAGCACAAGGGTCAAAAGCGCCGATCCAGCGTCTCGCTGATCAGATCTCCGGCATTTTTGTGCCCATTGTATTGGGGATTGCCGTACTCACTTTCCTGATTTGGTATCTTTGGGCGGCTCCCGGTGATTTTGGTGACGCGATCAGCAAGTTCATTGCGGTTCTCGTCATTGCCTGTCCTTGCGCTCTCGGCCTCGCCACTCCGACGAGCATTATGGCTGGATCTGGCCGCGCGGCTGAATTCGGGATTCTCTTTAAAGGCGGAGAGCATTTAGAAAAAACCCATCGTTTAGATACGATTGTTCTTGATAAAACCGGAACTGTCACAAACGGGAAGCCGCAGCTGACAGATGCCATTCCATTCGGCCGTTTTGCAGAAACAGACCTGCTTCGATTTGCGGCGGCAGCCGAAACGGGCTCGGAGCATCCGCTCGGCGAAGCAATTGTTGCCGGCGTGAAAGAAAAAGGGCTTGAGATACCGAAGCTGACCAGCTTTGAAGCAAAAATCGGCGCAGGCATTTTAGCTGAAGCCGGAGGCAAGACCATTCTCGTTGGCACAAGAAAGTTAATGGAGAGCGAAAAAATCGAGCATGGAGCTTTCCTTTCCCAAATGGAAGAGCTAGAGGCAGAAGGGAAAACGGTTATGCTTGTCTCTATTGATGGTGAACCAGCGGGGCTTGTGGCTGTTGCCGATACGATAAAAGACACGTCACGAGAGGCAGTGGCCCGTCTGAAAGCGTTGGGTCTGGATGTCATTATGATGACAGGAGATAATCGCAGAACCGCAGAAGCCATCGCGAAGGAAGCGGGAATTACGAGTGTCATTGCGGAAGTTCTTCCTGAACAAAAGGCGGCGGAAATCGCCCGCCTGCAAAAAGAAGGCCACCAGACGGCCATGGTAGGTGACGGAATTAACGATGCGCCGGCGCTTGCCACAGCTGACATCGGCATGGCGATTGGAACCGGCACGGATATCGCCATGGAAACAGCGGACATTACGCTGATTCGCGGCGATCTGAACAGCATTGCCGACGCAATCCGCATGAGCAGATTGACAATGAAAAACATTAAACAAAACTTATTCTGGGCGCTTGGCTATAACAGCCTCGGCATCCCAATCGCAGCACTTGGATTTTTAGCACCATGGATCGCGGGAGCAGCAATGGCATTCAGCTCCGTTTCCGTAGTTCTGAACGCTCTTCGTCTGCAGAAAGTAAAATGAAAAACCGGCGATATGCCGGTTTTTGTTTTTCATTGACACTTTTTTGGGAAACATCATATAATAGATACAACTAATATATGAGCATATGAGCATATAAGATCGATAAAAGCACTCATTGATACGCTTTGAAGAGGGAACCCTAATTCGGAAGGTAAGGTGAGACTAGTGAAACAGGAATACGTTCTGGACGGTTTAGATTGCAGCAATTGTGCCCAAAAAATCGAAAACGGAATTAAAGGCATAAAGGGCATAGACGGATGCGCGGTAAATTTTGCGGCTAGCACCTTGACTGTCTCAGCCGGTGGGAAAGAAGAGCAATGGGTCACCCATAAGGTGGAGAAAAAAGTAAAATCAATCGATCCGCATGTAACGGTTCGCCAAAAGCATAAAAAGAAATCGGCTGAAGACGGCTTTCGCAATCGCATGAACAATATGCTGATTAGAGTGGCGGCGGCTGTCATGTTAGGAGCAGCGGCCTATGCCGTTCAATCCGGAACCATCGAATTTTTCCTTTTCCTTGCTGCCTATTTGATTATCGGCGGTGATATCGTCATCCGGGCAATGAAAAACATCAGCCGCGGCCAGGTGTTTGATGAGCATTTTTTAATGGCCCTTGCCACAATCGGCGCTTTTCTGATCCAGCAATATCCTGAGGGTGTTGCCGTTATGCTGTTTTACCAAATCGGTGAGCTTTTTCAAGGAGCCGCGGTCAGCAGGTCCAGAAAATCAATCAGCGCGTTAATGGATATACGGCCTGATTACGCCAATGTCAAAACAGAGAACGGCATCGAACTGGTTTCTCCGGAAGACGTGAAGCTAGGAGACATCATTGTGGTCAATCCGGGCGAAAGCATACCCCTTGACGGTAAAGTTGTGCAAGGATCAGCGATGGTTGATACGTCTGCATTGACAGGTGAGTCCGTTCCGAGAAAAGCTGCGGAAGGACAAGATGTGATGTCAGGCTTTATCAATCAAAACGGCGTTCTGCATATTGAAGTCACAAAGGGCTATCAGGAGTCTGCGGTATCAAAAATATTAGATTTGGTTCAGAATGCGAGCAGCCATAAAGCCCGGACAGAAAACTTTATTACGAAGTTTGCCAAGTATTACACACCCGCTGTCGTGATCATCGCGGCATTGCTGGCCTTTGTCCCGCCGCTGGTGATTCCCGGCGCCCTACTTTCCGATTGGGTGTACCGCGCGCTGATTTTCTTAGTGATTTCTTGTCCATGCGCGCTTGTTGTCTCCATACCGCTCGGGTTCTTCGGCGGAGTCGGCGCAGCCTCAAAGGCCGGAGTGCTAGTGAAGGGAAGCAATTACTTAGAAGCCTTGAATCAAGTCAAATACGCGGTGTTTGATAAAACGGGAACATTAACAAAAGGCAGCTTTGAAGTGACAGAAATCAAACCTGCTGAAGGATTCACAAAGGACAAATTACTTGAAACGGCGGCATATGCTGAGCTTCATTCCCAGCATCCGATCGCTGAATCTGTGCGTAAAGCTTACGGAAAGACGCTTTCTTCTGACGCGATAGAGTCATACGAGGAAATATCCGGCCATGGCATTTTTGCAAAAGTAAACGGAACAGAAATCCTTGCCGGGAACCAGAAGCTCATGGAAAGAGAACAGGTGAAAGGCGTCCCGGATGAACATGCGGGAACAATCGTACACGTAGCTGTCGACCAACACTATGCCGGAGCAATCATCATAGCGGATGAAGCAAAAGAAGACGCAGCACAGGCGATTGCTGATTTGAAGTCGCTTGGAATCAAACAGACGGTGATGCTGACAGGTGATTCAAAACAAACGGGAGATATGGTCGGAAAACAGCTGGGCATCGACGAGGTATATGCGGAGCTCTTGCCGCAGGATAAAGTCGCGCAGGTCGAAGCATTAGAAGCCAAGCTATCGCCAAATGAAAAACTCATTTTTGTCGGTGACGGCATCAATGATACGCCGGTGCTTGCGCGCGCGGATATTGGAGCGGCCATGGGCGGCCTTGGCTCAGACGCCGCTGTAGAAGCAGCAGACGTCGTGCTCATGACAGATCAGCCTTCAAAAATAGCCGAAGCGATTCGGATTGCCAAACGGACACGGCGGATCGTATGGCAAAACATCAGCTTTGCTTTAGGCGTGAAAGCGATCTTTCTCATTCTCGGAGCATTCGGAATTGCAACCATGTGGGAAGCGGTTTTCTCAGATGTCGGCGTTACGCTGCTCGCTGTGGCAAACGCCATGCGCGTCATGCGTCTCAAAAACAGTTAAATTGTCGGAGAGAATTCATTTTTTCGGGGTTTTCTTATCAGCGCTTGTCTTGTTAAAATAAAGAAGTGGGTCAATTGCGATCCGCTTCTTTTTTATAATTTTAAAACGATGAGGTGTCGGAGTGAAAAAGAAACAGCAGTCTTCTGCGAAATTCGCGGTCATCCTTACGGTTGTGGTTGTTGTCTTGCTAGCAGCCATTGTCATGATTAATAACAAAACGGAACAAGGCAATGAAGCGGTTTCCGGACAGCCGTCTATCAAAGGCCAGCCTGTGCTCGGCAAGGATGATGCACCGGTAACTGTAGTTGAATTCGGAGATTACAAATGTCCGTCCTGTAAAATGTTTAACAGTGACATCTTCCCAAAAATACAAAAAGACTTTATTGATAAGGGCGATGTGAAATTTTCATTCGTGAACGTCATGTTTCATGGAAAAGGTTCAAGATTAGCGGCTCTCGCGTCAGAAGAAGTATGGAAAGAAGATCCTGACTCTTTCTGGGCATTCCATGAAAAGCTGTTCGATAAACAGCCGGATACAGGACAGGAGTGGGTGACCCCGGGCGTTCTCGGTGATCTTGCCAAAAGCACCACAAAGGTCAATCCTGAGACGCTCAAGGATAATCTTGATAAGGAAACATTCGCTTCTCAGGTGGAAAGAGATTCCGAACTTAATCAAAAAATGAACATAAAAGCAACCCCGACGATTTACGTTAATGATAAAGTGATCAAAAAATTTGCGGATTATGATGAAATCAAAGAGACAATAGAAAAAGAGCTGAAAGGGAAGTAATCATATGAAAAATAGAATCGTATGTTTATATGCTTCCTGGGTTGTCGCTCTTATTGCCATGCTCGGCAGCCTGTATTTCAGTGAAATCAAAAAGTTCATTCCATGTGAACTGTGCTGGTACCAGCGTATCCTGATGTATCCGCTTGTCCTGATTTTAGGCATCGCCACCTTTCAAGGGGACACTCGCGTAAAAAAATATGTGCTTCCGATGGCGATTATCGGGGCGTTTATTTCCATCATGCATTACTTAGAGCAGAAAGTGCCGGGCTTTTCCGGCATTAAGCCGTGTGTAAGCGGTGTGCCGTGCTCAGGCCAATACATTAACTGGTTTGGTTTTATGACCATTCCGTTTCTGGCCCTGATTGCTTTTATTCTGATTATTGTTTTTATGTGTCTGCTGAAAGGCGAAAAATCTGAATAACCAATAAAGCGTCCGCGTATGCCGGGCGCTTTTTCTCTGTAAATGGCAGCTCTACAGCGTTTGGCGAATTCTCTCTATATTTATCTTTTTTTATTGTGAAAATGTTATTGATTTTACGCTTGAGCGATTATAAAATCTAGAGGTCGTCAGAAAATTTAACAAACATAAAGGGAGTCATCAGAATGGCTTGGGAGCTGCTCAGTGTGATTGGCATCATTGCGTTTGCAGTCAGCGGCGCAATCGTTGCGATGGAAGAAGAATATGATATTTTAGGAGTTTATATATTAGGAATTGTCACAGCCTTTGGAGGAGGAGCGATCCGTAATTTGCTAATCGGTGTTCCGGTGTCGGCATTATGGGAGCAGGGCGCATACTTTCAAATCGCCCTCCTGTCCATTACGATTGTGTTTCTGTTTCCGAAGCTGCTGCTGAGGCATTGGAACAAGTGGGGCAATTTATCAGATGCAATCGGTCTCGCGGCTTTCGCCATCCAAGGCGCGCTGTATGCCGTCAAAATGGGCCACCCGCTTAGTGCCGTCATCGTGGCTGCGGTCCTGACGGGAAGCGGCGGCGGAATCATCCGCGATCTTCTTGCCGGACGCAAACCGCTTGTGCTGAAAGCAGAAATTTATGCGGTCTGGGCGGCTCTCGGCGGTTTAATCGTCGGCTTGGGCTGGCTTGGAAACTCGTTTGGCTTGTACGTTCTGTTTTTCGTGCTCGTCGTTTGCCGTGTTTGTTCCTACATGTTTAAGTGGAAGCTGCCAAACCGTTCTTTTCGTTTAGATAACTAACAGGAAAAACCGATTTCAATTGAAATCGGTTTTTTTGCATATAAATAACCCAAACCTTGATTGAGATTGGGTACATGTGCTAAGATAAATTGTATTTGTTTGTTTTTGTCATAAATATAATTTATATCCAATTTTATTTTACAGTATTTCATCTGTGTTTGTCAACTATTTTCTGGAGGTGCCGTCCATGAATCAGCAGGATAAAGAATGGAAGGAAGAGCAGTCAAGAATAGATGAGGTACTGCAGGAACTCGGCAAAAAAGAGCGGTTTCTCGAAACATCAGCAGGCGGGTTGAAGCATGATATTATCGGATTAAGAAAAAGCTTTTGGGAGGATGTTACGGTCAATTTTGATGATACCCATGAAGCCGTTGAAACGATGGCTAGCATGAAGCAGCAGGCGGAGCTGCTGTCTGATCGGGAACGGAATCACCGGCGCATGGATCAGCAGCTCAAACGAATTCATCAATTAAAAGCATCACCTTATTTCGGGCGGATTGATTTTATTGAAACCGGCGAAGAACAGGCGGAGCCAATTTATATCGGCTTAGCTTCTTGTATGGATGAGAAGGAAGAACACTTTTTGATATATGACTGGAGGGCGCCGATATCCAGTATGTACTACAATTATTCCCCAGGAAAAGCGGAGTATGAAGTGCCCGGTGAAACGATAGAAGGCGAAATGGTGCTGAAACGACAATTTATCATTAAAAACGGCGCTCTCAAGGCGATGTTTAATACTGATATGACGATTGGTGATGAAATGCTGCAAGAGGTCTTAAGCCATCAATCTGATACCCAAATGAAAAACATCGTGTCTACGATTCAGAAAGAACAAAATCAGATTATCCGTAATGAAAAAAGCAAATTCCTGATCGTGCAGGGAGCGGCCGGCAGCGGGAAAACCTCGGCAGCGCTTCAGCGTGTCGCTTATTTGTTATACAGGCACCGCGGTGTCATTGATGCCGGACAAATCGTTTTATTTTCTCCCAATTTTTTATTTAACAGCTACGTCTCTTCTGTTTTGCCCGAGTTAGGGGAAGAGAATATGGAGCAGGCGACGTTTCAGGAATATATCGAGCGCCGGCTTGGCCGCACGTTCCGATGTGAAAGCCCCTTTGATCAGCTCGAATATTGCCTGGCCAAATCAAAGGAAGGGGGTTTTCTATCAAGGCTTTCGGGAATCACATGGAAGGCGGGCTTATCTTTTC
This sequence comes from Bacillus vallismortis, assembly GCF_004116955.1. NCBI lineage: Bacteria > Bacillati > Bacillota > Bacilli > Caryophanales > Bacillaceae > Bacillus > Bacillus vallismortis. The sequence goes on from NZ_CP026362.1 coordinate 116,406, forward strand.
AGCAATTCATTGATGAATATGTCAGCTGGCTGTCCACCGAAGGGATGATCTTTAAAAATATCGTCTTCCGCGGACAAAAACTGATCACTAAGGAACACATTCAGTCCTATTTTTACTCACTGGATCAACGACAATCCATTCCGAACCGGATAGAGCAAACGGCAAAGTGGCTGCTGAGTGAGCTTCATACATTTGAGAAAAAGGAACGGCGCAAAGATTGGGTCATTCAGGAAGCTGAGCTGCTCGACAAAGAGGATTATCTGGACGTGTACAAAAAACTGCAGGAAAGGAAACGGTTCAGTGAGAGCACGTTTAACGATTATCAAAGAGAGCAGCAGCTGCTTGCCGCCATCATTGTGAAAAAGGCGTTTAACCCGCTCAAACAGGCAATCAGGCTCCTCGCATTTCTTGATGTGAAACAGCTGTATCTGCAATTGTTTTCCGGCTGGGGAGGGACATCTCAGCATGAGAAGACGGCGCCAATAGGGGAGCAGACCCGAGCGGCATTTGCGGAAAATCAATTGCTCTATGAGGACGCGGCGCCGTTTCTTTATTTGCAGGATTTGATCGAAGGCAGAAAGAAAAATATGAAAATCAAACACCTTTTTATCGACGAAGCCCAGGACTATTCACCGTTTCAGCTGGCGTATATGAGAAGCATTTTTCCGGCCGCCAGCATGACAGTGCTCGGCGATATCAATCAGTCCATCTACGCCCATACTATACATGGCCCAAAGCGTATGGATGCGAGCTTTGAAGATGAGCCGGCTGAATATGTTCGTTTAAAGAGAACGTACAGATCGACAAGGCAGATTGTCGAGTTAACAAAAGCGATTCTTGAGGATGGAGAGGACATTGAGCCTTTTAACAGAAACGGGGAAATGCCTCTCATTTTTAAAAGCGAAGGGCGTGAAGACCTTTGTCAAAAGCTTACGAAAGAAATGGAGAGGCTTAAGAAGCAAGGGCACGAAACAATAGCCATTATTTGCAAGACTGCGAGGCAATGTATACAGGCGCACGCAAATATAAGCGAATATATAGATGCCAGGCTGATTCATAAAGAAAATCAAACATTTCAAAAGGGAGTTTGTGTTATTCCAGTGTATTTAGCGAAGGGTATTGAGTTTGACGCAGTCCTTGTCTATGATGCTTCAGAAGAACATTATCATACCGAGCACGACCGCAGGCTCTTATACACTGCCTGCACACGGGCGATGCATTCGCTGACGGTGTTTTATACAGGTAAGGCAAGTCCGTTTGTAACGGCTATGCCGCCTCATTTATACCAGGATGCTGAATGAAGAGAAGGGGAGCCTTCTCTTTTTTAGCATGCCGATACCCCCGCGCATTGGTGATCACGTGAAAAAACTCTTCGGGTAAAAACCAGAGCATCCGGCCGAATGCCGCTCTCACCCATCGCCTGCCCCGTTGCTCGTCCTTCCTAAAACTATGTTTAGGGTTTTCTCTGCAATTTGAATGAAACAAAGCGGTTTTATCATTAGGAATCTTAATCGTTATCATCATGTAAATATATTTTACTTAAGCCTAGTATTCCGGTAAAGTTCAATTAGATGCAATTTTCGATCAGTTTATAACTTTGTGAGGTGGATACGTTGCAACTTCAGGTAATGAACAGTCCGTTTAATCAGGAGCAGGCAGAGCTCCTTAACCGCCTTCTGCCAACTTTGACCGAATCTCAGAAAATCTGGCTGAGCGGATATTTATCCGCACAATCTGTTTCCGCACAAGAAACCGAGGGGGCGCCTGCGGCTGCGGTGTCTGCAGAAGCGGCGGCACCGGCCGTTTCAAAAGAAGTGACCGTTCTTTACGGTTCACAGACGGGAAACGCACAGGGACTTGCAGAACATGCCGGCAAGCAGCTTGAGGAGCGCGGATTTCAAGTGACCGTCTCATCTATGAGCGATTTTAAGCCGAATCAGCTGAAGAAAATAAACAATCTTTTGATCGTTGTCAGCACGCACGGTGAAGGCGAGCCGCCTGATAACGCGCTGTCGTTTCATGAATTTCTGCATGGAAGACGGGCGCCTAAGCTTGAAGACCTTCGTTTTTCTGTTTTGGCGCTTGGTGACAGCTCGTACGAATTCTTCTGCCAGACAGGGAAGGAATTTGATCAGCGCTTAGAAGAACTCGGGGGAAAACGTATTTCTCCGCGCGTTGATTGCGATCTTGACTATGATGAGCCGGCAGCTGAATGGCTTGGGAGTGTATGTGAGGGCTTAAGTGAAGCCGGTGGCGGAAGCGCCGCGCCTGCGCCAGGAGCAGCTTCGCCTCAAAGCGGTGAGTCTTCTTACTCCAGAACAAACCCGTTTCGGGCTGAAGTGTTAGAAAACATAAATTTGAACGGCCGAGGATCAAATAAAGAAACACGCCATATCGAGCTATCTCTTGAAGGATCTGGCCTGACATACGAGCCTGGTGACAGCCTCGGCGTCTATCCGGAAAACGATCCGGAGCTTGTTGAGCTGCTGCTGAAGGAAATGAATTGGGACCCCGAAGAAATTGTGACGCTGAATAAGCAAGGTGATGTGCGCCCACTCAAAGAAGCGCTCATTTCTCACTATGAGATTACCGTTCTCACAAAACCGCTTCTTGAACAGGCTGCCCAGCTGTCGGGGAGCGATGAGCTTAGAGAGCTATTAGCCCCGGGAAATGAGGGTAACGTAAAAGCGTATCTTGAAGGACGCGATTTGCTTGATCTCGTTCGTGATTACGGACAGTTCAGCGTATCGGCGCAGGAGTTTGTTTCGATTCTGCGAAAAATGCCGGCCCGTCTCTATTCAATCGCGAGCAGTTTATCAGCAAATCCGGATGAAGTACATGTAACGATTGGCGCAGTCCGCTACGATGCGCACGGCCGTGAACGAAAAGGCGTCTGCTCGATTTTATGCGCGGAGCGTCTGCAGCCGGGAGACACGCTGCCTGTTTATGTCCAGCATAATCAAAACTTTAAGCTTCCGAATGATCCTGAAACACCAATTATCATGGTTGGCCCTGGGACAGGCGTCGCTCCGTTCCGTTCCTTTATGCAGGAGCGTGAGGAGACGGGAGCGGAAGGTAAAGCATGGATGTTCTTTGGCGATCAGCACTTTGTCACGGATTTCCTTTATCAGACAGAGTGGCAGAATTGGATCAAAGACGGCGTTTTGACAAAAATGGATGTGGCGTTCTCACGTGATACGGAAGAAAAAGTATATGTTCAGCACCGCATGCTTGAACAGAGCGCGGAATTGTTCGAATGGATTCAAGCTGGCGCGGCTGTCTACATTTGCGGTGATGAAAAGCACATGGCGCATGACGTCCATCACACATTACTTGATATTATCGAGAAAGAAGGCAATATGAGCCGCGAAGAAGCGGAAGCTTACCTTGCCGACATGCAGCAGCAAAAACGCTATCAGCGTGATGTATACTGATTTGACTTGAAAGGGGTTTTTTCAACATGGTGACCAAAATCTTAAAAGCACCGGACGGCTCTCCAAGTGATGTTGAACGCATAAAACAAGAAAGTGACTATTTGCGCGGGACACTGAAAGAAGTGATGCTGGACCGGATCAGTGCCGGAATTCCGGATGATGACAACCGCCTGATGAAACACCACGGCAGTTATTTGCAGGATGACCGTGACCTTCGCAATGAACGCCAAAAGCAAAAGCTTGAACCGGCATATCAGTTCATGCTGCGCGTGCGTATGCCAGGAGGCGTTTCAACACCGGAACAATGGCTTGTCATGGATGATCTTTCCCAGAAATACGGGAACGGCACATTAAAGCTGACGACCCGTGAAACATTCCAAATGCATGGAATTCTGAAATGGAACATGAAGAAAACCATTCAGACGATCCACTCCGCTCTGTTGGATACAATCGCGGCTTGCGGAGACGTAAACCGCAATGTGATGTGCGCATCGAATCCTTATCAGTCTGACATCCACTCAGAGGTATATGAGTGGTCTAAAAAATTAAGTGACGATCTGCTGCCGCGGACGAGAGCCTATCATGAAATTTGGCTGGACGAGGAGAGAGTGGCCGGCACGCCTGAGGAAGAAGTCGAGCCAATGTACGGCCCGCTCTATCTGCCGCGGAAATTTAAAATCGGTATTGCCGTTCCGCCGTCCAATGATATTGACGTCTTTTCACAAGATCTCGGATTCATTGCGATTGTCGAAGATGGCGAACTGATCGGTTTTAACGTGGCAATCGGCGGCGGTATGGGAATGACGCATGGCGACACAGCAACATATCCGCAATTAGCCAAGGTGATCGGCTTCTGCCGCCCTGAGCAAATGTATGACGTTGCTGAAAAAACGATTACGATTCAGCGTGATTACGGAAACCGTTCTGTCCGCAAAAATGCGCGGTTCAAGTACACCGTTGACCGCCTCGGTTTAGAAACTGTAAAAGAAGAATTGGAAAACCGTCTTGGCTGGAGTCTGGAAGAAGCAAAGCCTTATCATTTCGATCATAACGGCGACCGCTACGGCTGGGTGGAAGGCATTGAGGATAAATGGCATTTTACGCTGTTTGTCGAAGGCGGCCGTATAACGGATTACGATGATTATAAGCTGATGACAGGCTTGCGGGAAATCGCCAAAGTTCATACAGGCGAGTTTCGTCTGACATCTAATCAGAACTTGATTATCGCGAACGTTTCAAGCGATCAAAAAGATGAAATCAGTGCATTAATTGCGCAATACGGACTCACTGACGGCAAGCATCATTCAGCGCTCCGCCGCGGCTCTATGGCATGCGTGGCGCTTCCGACCTGCGGATTGGCAATGGCTGAAGCAGAACGTTATTTGCCGACCCTTTTAGATAAGGTTGAAGAGATCATTGACGAAAACGGCCTTCGTGATCAGGAAATCACCATTCGCATGACAGGGTGCCCGAACGGGTGTGCACGCCATGCACTCGGAGAGATCGGATTTATCGGAAAGGCGCCGGGCAAATACAATATGTATCTTGGCGCCGCATTTGACGGAAGCCGTTTAAGCAAAATGTACCGTGAAAATATCGGTGAAGCAGACATTTTAAGCGAGCTGCGCGTCCTTCTTTCCCGTTATGCGAAAGAACGCGAGGAAGGCGAGCACTTCGGTGACTTTGTCATACGCGCCGGCATTATTAAAGCGACAACGGACGGCACGAATTTTCATCATTGATAAAGAAAGACGAGAGACAGGGACGGCCCCCTGTCTCTTTTTGGTTGTGTTTTGCCCTGTTGCAAAAAAGTTCACTATGAGCATATCGTGAGAAATTATATCCTGAAAAGGGTACTATAAAAGAAGAGAAGTGGAGAGAACTCCTGCGGTATCACCTCTCGGATGTAAGGCCGTCCGAGATTCAGCCTCTTTTAGCCAAGCATTTACCGACGATCTATGGAACACAGCAGACGAAGGAGGTCATGTCTTTGGACATATTTTTAGTTGTTCTCGTTTTATTAACGATTATTGCGATATCCAATATCGTGAATCGGTTTATTCCGTTTATTCCCGTGCCTCTGATTCAAGTGGCGCTGGGGATTCTTGCGGCCTCATTTCAACAGGGGCTTCATTTTGAGTTAAACACCGAATTGTTTTTTGTTCTGTTTATCGCGCCTCTCCTATTTAATGATGGAAAGAGAACGCCGCGGGCGGAGCTTTGGAATTTACGCGCACCGATTTTATTGCTTGCACTCGGCCTTGTATTTGCGACTGTGATTGTAGGCGGATACACGATTCACTGGATGATTCCTGCTATTCCGCTGGCAGCGGCTTTTGGACTTGCGGCCATTCTTTCACCGACTGATGTCGTCGCTGTCAGCGCATTATCAGGAAGAGTGAAAATGCCAAAAGGGATTCTTCGCCTGCTTGAAGGGGAGGGGCTGATGAATGATGCATCAGGTCTGGTGGCCTTTAAGTTTGCGATTGCGGCAGCAGTGACCGGTACATTTTCATTAGCGCAAGCGGCTGTCAGCTTTGTCTTTATTTCTCTTGGGGGCTTGCTGTGCGGAGTTGTCATTTCATTCTTGATTATCCGCTTTCGCCTCTTTTTGCGCCGTCTCGGCATGCAGGATGTCACGATGCATATGCTGATTCAAATTCTGACGCCGTTTGTGATTTATTTGGCAGCGGAAGAAATCGGCGTTTCCGGTATTTTAGCTGTTGTGGCGGGTGGAATCATCCATGCGGTTGAACAGGATCGTCTGGAATCATCAGCGATGGCCAAACTGCAAATCGTCTCCTCGAGTACATGGAACATTATTTTATTTATTTTGAATGGCCTGGTCTTCGTTATCCTCGGGGCACAGATTCCGGACGTCATTTCTGTCATCTTTAATGACACCGCAGTGAGCAACATGCAGGTGATTAGCTATATCCTGGTGATCACATTTACGCTAATGCTGCTAAGATTTCTGTGGGTGCTGTTCTTCTGGAACGGGAAGTGGTTCTTTAATAAGGATCAAAACATTTATAAACCGGGTCTTCGTTCGACACTGTTGCTTTCGATTTCAGGGGTGCGCGGAGCTGTAACGCTTGCGGGTTCTTTCTCTATTCCCTATTTTCTGGAGGATGGCACACCGTTTCCGGAAAGAAATCTGATTCTCTTTTTAGCGGCCGGCGTCATCTTATGCACTTTAGCCATTGCCGCCGTTGTCCTGCCTCTTTTGGCGGAAAAAGAAGAAGAGGATGAGAAACGAAATGAAAAATGGCTGACGGCGAGACGCAAATTAATTAAAATAGCTCTCCAAACGATAAAAGAGGACATGAATGATACAAACAAAACAGCCTCTCTGGCGGTGATAGGGGAATACAATGAAAAGATGAAAAATCTTCGTTTTCAGCAGTATACATCATCCAATCGTATTAAAAAGCTAGAGCGAAAACTCAGGGCGCAAGCCATTATCGCTGAGCAAGAGGCGTTGATGGAAATGCGAGAGCGGGGAGACATTCCGGAAGAAACGGCAAACGTGCTGCAAGATCGGTTTAATGAATTAGAAATTTTGTATGGCAACCCATTTAAAGTCGGGTTATCAAAAACAAGGCTCAAGCGGCTGATGTATTGGATTTTCTTTGGTGAACATAAAAAGCCGGAGATGTCGATTTTAAATGAAGCGGGACTGATACAGGCAACGAGAGTGAAAACGGCGAAGGCAGCAATTGCATATCTTGAAAAACATAAGACGGAAGAACATAAAGAAGTGCTTTTATCTGTCATTGCGTTTTATAAACAGTTAATTTTCAGGCTGGAACACAGCCATCACGACCTGAAATCTAGTGCCCAATTTGAAGCTCAAAAACTGGAAGTGAAGTTGAAGGCTGTCCAGGCGATCAGAAATGAAATTCAAACACTCTTCGAGAAGCGGGAAATTTCCCGGGACATCTCCCACGAGCTTCGCCAATACATTAATGATGTGGAAGCCGCCATGCTTGAAGGCGGCGAATAGATGAAGCAAAAAAGCTGGCGCTAGAGCGTCAGCTTTTTTCTATATTAAGGACGATGGAATTCGACAGTGATGCCATCCCGATCAAACCAGCCTCTAAAGGCCCAGTTGATCCAGCCGCCATCACCTTTGTTTGTAAAGGTTCCATCTTCAAATACCCAAATGCCGTACGTCATGCCGTCGTAAACGGCTGAACCGTAAAATTGCACACCGTTTAAGTGATCTACATATTTCTGGCTCAAATTAAATACCATAACGTTGTATTTCTGGCCGGAAGCGTAGAAGGAAGACTCCATAAGGTTTTTCACAAATCCATCCCGGTTCTGTGCGGATTTAATAGCGTCAGCAATCTGATTGGCAATGCCAAGCACATCAAGGTTTACATGCAAACCGATCTCAGCGGCAGATGTTCCGGCCGTCGTGGTCTTCGGAGCGGGTTTTTTCTTCAGCTGAAGAAAAGGACAAAAGGGCAATTGTCAAAGCGGCACCGAGCGCGAGTGTCATTGGGATACGAATACGTTTCAAGTTGTTTCCTTTGTTTTTTATATGTGTTTACAATAATGGATTCCCACCTCATTCAAATAGGAAAAAATAGTGTGCGGCTGCCCTTGATGTGAGAAAAGAAACAGAAAGAGGATTTTAAGCGTATTATTGGTATCGGCTCGGAGGAGTGTGAGATAATATAGACGCTTATATTTCAATGAAAGGGTGGATGTTCAAGTGGCAACAAGTTTAAAAGATACTGTAAAGTTACATAACGGAGTTGAAATGCCTTGGTTCGGTCTAGGTGTTTTTAAAGTAGAAAACGGAAGTGAAGCGACTGAATCTGTGAAAGCGGCGATTAAAAACGGTTACCGCAGCATTGATACAGCAGCTGTCTACAAAAATGAAGAAGGCGTTGGCATTGGAATTAAAGAATCCGGTGTGGCAAGAGAAGAGCTCTTCATTACATCAAAAGTATGGAATGAAGACCAAGGCTACGAAACAACGCTTGCTGCCTTTGAAAAAAGCCTGGAAAGACTTCAGCTAGATTACTTAGATCTATATTTAATCCACTGGCCTGGCAAGGATAAATATAAAGATACGTGGCGCGCGCTTGAAAAGCTGTACAAGGACGGAAAAATCCGCGCGATCGGCGTCAGCAATTTCCAAGTTCATCATTTAGAAGAATTGCTGAAAGACGCTGAAATCAAACCGATGGTAAACCAAGTGGAATTTCACCCGCGTTTGACGCAAAAAGAATTAAGAGACTATTGTAAACATCAAGGCATCCAGCTGGAAGCATGGTCTCCGCTCATGCAGGGACAGCTTTTGGATAACGAAGTGCTTGCAGAGATTGCTGAAAAACACAATAAATCTGTGGCTCAAGTGATTTTGCGCTGGGATCTGCAGCACGAGGTTGTCACGATTCCGAAATCTATCAAAGAACACCGCATTATCGAAAATGCTGATATCTTTGATTTTGAATTGTCCCAGGAAGACATGGATAAAATCGACGCGTTAAACAAAGATGAGCGTGTCGGCCCAAATCCCGATGAGCTTCTGTTTTAATAAAAAACTCCCCAAGATGGGGAGTTTTTTAGTGTGTTTTTTTCTGCTGAATAAAAAACAGCATCAAAAAGGAAATGACGACAATACAGACGACCCACGCCCAAGCAAGGGTATTGTTGCCGGAATCCAATGCGACATAAATAGCTGTCGGCAATGTTTGCGTAACACCGGGGATGTTTCCTGCAAACATGAGTGTTGCGCCAAACTCTCCGAGCGCCCGTGCAAGGCTGAGGATGCTTCCGGTCAGCAATGAGGGATAGGTGAGCGGGATGGAAATATGGATAAATACCTTCCATCTGCCGGCGCCGTCTACCATTGCAGCTCCCTGTATATCGCGATCAATGTCAGCAAATCCGGTTTTGGCGGATTGATACATAAGCGGAAAGGCCACAACAGCCGAGGCGATTACAGCAGCCCACCAGGTGAAGATGACAGGCTGATGAAAGACCCACTCGATGGCCTGTCCGATAAAACTGTGCTTTCCGAAAATGACGATCAAGATAAAACCGACAACAGTAGGCGGAAGAACGAGCGGAAGCATAAACAATGTTTCGAGCGCCGTTTTTCCGAAAAATGTTGCCCGCGACATCCATGCCCCCGCCAGTGTTCCGAGAATAATGACAGCAATTCCGGCAACTGCCGCGACCTGAAAGGAAAGCACAATAGGTGTGAAAAACGCTGAAGCGCTTATGTTACTTAGCAGTAAAACCATATTTCTCAAATACTTTCATTGCTTCATCGGATTGCAGGTAATCGTAAAATTCCTTCGCTTCCTTACGGTGTTTTGTAGCTTTTACGATCCCTAGCGGATAGACAATCGGGCTGTGGGTATCTGCTTTTGCCTCGTCAATGATGTTGACTTTTTTTGAGATCAGGGCATCTGTTTTATAAACAATGCCTGCGTCCACATTGCCGGTTTCAACATAAGAAAGAACTTGGCGGACGTCTTTTCCGTAAACGATCTTATCCTTTACTTTGTCCCATAGAGACAGCTTTGTCAGTGATTCTTTCCCGTAAGCTCCTGCCGGCACGGATTCCGGCGTCCCGAGGGCGATTTTTTCTGAATTAGCCAGATTGCTGAAACTTGTCACAGGCGAATCTCCGTTTTTCGGCACGACCAGCACGATTTCATTGCCAACTAAATCAGTGCTGTCTTTTTTGGCGATATCGCCGTCATCCACCAGCTTTTGAAATTTATCCTCAGCAGCTGAGAAGAACAGATCTGCCCCTGCTCCTTGAGAAATCTGTTTTTGCAAGGCGCCTGATGAGCCATAGTTATTTTGGATTGTGATGTGTTGATGTTCTTTTTCATAGTTCTGTTGGATTTCCTCAAGCGCATCCTGTGCACTGGCAGCAGCTGAAATGGTTAACGTTACGTTTTTCTCGCTATCCGTTGAAGACTGGTTTGCGGTGCAGCCTGCTGAAAGCAGAATAGCCGTTAAGGCTGCTGTTAACATGAAATATTTTTTAAACATGATTGCACCCCTTATAATTAGTTATATCTAATTATAACTGATTATGTTTGGTTTATGTGGGTTTTTATACATTCGTTGAAAAGGTATAATAAAATAGGGAGGTGATGATAATGAATGAAACCTCTTCCTATACAATAGAAGAAGTTGCAGGTCTGCTGAAGGTATCAAAGCTGACCGTTTATGATTTAATTAAAAAAGGCGTGCTTCCTGCTTACCGTGTCGGAAGGCAGATGCGTGTTGACGAAGAAGATTTAAAGCAATACAAAACGAATATGAGAATGTCTCAGCCCATTGCCGTTGCCGAAGAGCCGAAACAGATGCAGGAGGCGGAACCGGATGGCAGAAAGAATGTCATGATCAGCGGACAGGACATTTCGATGGATCTGCTCAGCAAACATTTGGAGAATGCGATTCAGGAGACGCCGCTTAGGAAATACAAAGGGAGCTTAAACAGCCTGATTGATATGTATCAAGGCAAGTGTGACATTGTCAGCCTGCATTTGTATGATGCGGAAACGGGGCAATATAATGCGCCTTATGCAAAACGGATCTTGTCAGGCGAACCGTTTTGCCTGATCAACGCCGTTCTCCGCAAAGCCGGACTGTATGTGCAAAAAGGGAATCCAAAAAACATTCAAGGCTGGGATGACCTAAGAAGGGCAGATATTCGGATGATCAACAGGGAAAAGGGTTCGGGCGCCAGAGTGCTGCTTGATGAACAGCTTGGCTTACTTGGTGTGAATCCGGCTGACATAAAGGGATACGGCGATATCGTGACCGATCATTACGCAGTCGCTTCACAAGTCTCAAGCGGACAGGCTGACGCGGGAATCGGAGCGCAGCACGCGGCACATATGGGCAGTGTGGATTTTATCCCGCTCATCGACGAACAATATGATATCGTCGTTTTGAAAAAACAGGAGCAGCTGGTGAAAGCTGTGAAGGAGATCTTGAACTCTGAGGACTACAAAGCGAGTCTATCTCATTTAAACGGCTATCAAACGAATCTGACTGGAAAAGTGATGTTTGAAACGTGAAAAATCCCTCTGTAAAGAGGGATTTTGTCATTCAGAAAACCTGAGCAGGTCACCGTTTAAAATTTTATCAGAGAGAGACAGCTCTTCAGTTGCTTTCTCTTTATAAGGGAGGCATGCGTCCTGGTCTTCCAGCACTTTCCCTGTTTGTTGGCTGTAGCACGTGTTTTTTGTATAGATATAGTCGTTCGTAATAAAACTGCCGTTTCGCAGCACGGTGAATGGCGTTCGGTCGTTTGACAGCAAATCATTGCCGAATTGGATATCGCCCTTTGTCTCAATGCCGAGAAGATGCATCAGTGTCGGCCTAACGTCGACCTGTCCTCCGGCATCATGGATGGTTTCCGGCTTTTGATCTGTGATTCCCGGGATATGTATGATAAATGGCACCCGCTGGAGCTGAACGTTGTCATACGGCGTAATTTCATCTTTCCCTAAAAATGCTGCCATCGCCTCATTATGGGCTTCAGAAATGCCATAATGATCTCCCATGAATACAATCATCGAATTTTCGTATAAACCTTCATCCTTCAGTTTTTTGATAAAGTGCTTCAACGCCTCATCTTCATAGCGCACCGTGGTTACATAGCGGTTTAACAGGTCACTGCTTGAATCAAATTCATCTATCAGCTGATCCTTTTCATCAATCTCAAACGGAAAATGATTCGTCAGCGTGATGAAATTGCTGTAAAACGGCTGCGGCAGACTTTTGAGCTTGCCGGCTGACTGTTCTAAAAATTCCTTATCCTTCAGGCCCCAGCTTGTCGATGTCCCGGGAGTGACATGGAAATCATCAACATCAAAAAAGCGGTCAATCCCAAATGTCTCGTACATCACATCTCGGTTCCAAAATGTTTTATGGTTGGCGTGAAAAACAGCTGAGTAATAATCATGTTGTTTCAGCGATTTGTACATCGTGTGAAATTGATGGTCGCTTTTTGTGAAAAAGACGGCGCCGCTAAGGGAAGGATACAGCGAATTAGCGACGATGAATTCTGAATCGGATGTTTTGCCTTGTTCTGTTTGCTGATAGAAATGATCAAAGGAATAGCTTTTTTTGATGAAATCATTCATAAACGGGGTGATTTCTTTTCCATTTACCTTTTCATTCAAAACAAAGCTTTGGGTCGATTCAAGCGTTACAAAGATAACGTTGCGCCCCTTCGCCAGCCCGAATTTGCTTTGGTCAGGCTTGCTGTAATCAGCCTCTGTATAGTTTTTAATCGCAGTCATGCTGTCTTCATTGGCAAATGCCTTCGCGCTTACATTTACAGTCTGAGAAACCGTATCGTATATATGGAATTGAAACAGCCCGATGCTTTTGACGAGCATTTCCCGGTCAAAGGAATGTGACAAAAGCTTCGGCTGCTGTACTTCTGCAAGTGCCAGAGTGCAGAGAATCAAGCCGCAGGAAGCGGCATAGTACCGTTTAATCGTGCGGGGGGCTGCTTTTGTCTGCGGTTTCTTCTCTTTTCGGGCAAGCAGCAGCAAACAAACCATATCCGCAAACAGAGCGATAAACAAAGGGTTGAACAGTTCTTTTACACTGCTGCCCATATCGCTCATGTTACTGGCCTGAAACAAAACCGGGATGGTAATAAAATCGATATAAAAGCCGTAAAAAATCGTATTGGAGATCAAGATGGCAGTCAGAACCAAATTGGCAATCAGCAAAAAGACCCGCTGCTTGATATCTTTCAGGAGCAGGCCAATCCCGAATAAAGGAAGGATAAAGCTGAGCGGATTGATCAGCAGTATTAGCTCCTCCAATAGGGAATCAATCTGCAAATGAAAGCCGAGTTTATAAATCGCATACGTTTTCACCCACATGAATACGATTGAAATACATAAAAACCGCTGATTATGAAAAAAGGTTCCTTTCATTAATATGGCTCCTCACGTTTTCTTGGTCATCTGCATGAAATGCTTCTTATGTAAAATCTACTAAAAACAGCCCGTTAGAACAAGCGTCAGCACTCACGTTTAAATCATGCGTCCATGAAACAGCATATAAAAGTAGTAACATGAAGCAATTGTCAGGCCGGCTAACACAAGCTGCTCAGAAAAACTGCCTGTCTTCATATATAATGGGAGCCTCACGCGAATCGTTGATGGGAATAGCAGTTTAATTCCGTTCACCGTCCAAGCGTCAAGGATCAAGTGGCTCGCCATTCCGATCATCAGTCCGGTTGATATGTTTTGATCTGGAATATATGTGGCTGTGATAAAAAACATGATGAGCAGAAACAGCAGGCTGTGCGTAAACGTCCGATGGCCGAAAACGGAGCTGACGACTTTCGCAAGGATAGGAAATCTTCTCCCGATTTTGCTTTGCGTGTGGCAGATATCGGGAATCAATGCCCCAACCGCGCCGGACGCTGCCATAAGCGCAGGATCAAATCCATAATAATAAGCCGCTGCCGTACAAGAAGCGATGCCTCCCATGATGTGTGTTTTTCCTGTCATTTTCCGCTTCTCCTTTATCTTTTGCAAAAAATCTCTGAATTACAAATATAGCAAGAGAATGTATGTTTGATCAACAGGACTTTGAACGATAAAACATTTCTCGTATAATTTTTTGAGAAAAAGGCATCTTAATCATGTACCTATTTTCTAAAAGAGGTGATTCGAATGGATTTCTTTAATAAAGATAAAGGAAAACGTTCTGAAAAAGAAAAAAACGTCATTCAGGGAGCTCTTGAAGATGCGGGTTCAGCCTTAAAAGATGATCCGCTTCAAGAAGCAGTGCAAAAAAAGAAAAATAATCGATAATCACATGCGGATAGGGCTAGGGCTCTATCCGTATTTCCATCTGTTCCCTTTGACAGATCATCCTTTCTTTGATAACCTTCTGGGAGTAACTGAATCATTAAATCCTCACTCTTTCTCAGTGAGGTAGAGGTTGCGCGGATGATGAGTAGCACATGCCAGGCTGACAGGAGCTGTTTAACATGTGTAAAAGGCATCAGCGCCGAAGTGTGGAGAAAGCCGATCCTTTCTCTATGCTGGGACTGTATCTGAATAAGTGCAGGACTGCCGCGTGCTTTTTCGCGGAGGGCTATCCGGAGATCAAGGGTGTGTGTTTCTTTAAGCATGGACTTTTGTTCAGGCTTTTTTTGCGTTTACATGATCTCGGGGTCTGGTCCGTACAAAGAATCATGGAGGTACTGGAATGGAACAGACGAAAAAATGGGGTTTTTGGTTATTAACGGCGTTTGTCGTTGGAAATATGGTTGGATCGGGAATTTTCTCCTTGCCGAGCTCGCTTGCTTCAATCGCGAGTCCGTTTGGCGCCACGTCCGCTTGGCTTTTGACAGGTGCCGGCGTGCTGATGATTGCACTTGTCTTCGGACACTTGTCCATCCGCAAGCCTGAACTGAAAGCGGGACCGCAGAGTTATGCAAGGGCGCTGTTCTCTGATCCGAAAAAAGGGAACGCGGCCGGTTTCACAATGGTATGGGGCTACTGGGTGGCGAGCTGGATCAGTAACGTGGCGATTATCACAAGTCTCGCAGGTTACTTGACTTCGTTCTTCCCGATCCTGGTTGATAAACGTGAAATGTTTTCGATCGGCGGGCAAGAGGTGACTCTTGGCCAATTGCTGACGTTTGCTGTATGTACGGTCTTGTTATGGGGCACGCACACGATTCTCGTTACTAGCATTAACGGTGCAAGTAAATTGAACTTTGTCACGACGCTTTCTAAAGTATTAGGTTTTGTCTTCTTTATCGTTGCCGGATTGTTTGTGTTTCAAACGGCATTATTCGATCAATTTTATTTCCCGGTTCAAGGAGAAAACGGCACAAGCATTGGAATTGGCGGGCAGGTGCATAACGCCGCGATTTCTACACTGTGGGCGTTTGTCGGCAT
Source organism: Bacillus vallismortis (assembly GCF_004116955.1). Classification (NCBI taxonomy): domain Bacteria; kingdom Bacillati; phylum Bacillota; class Bacilli; order Caryophanales; family Bacillaceae; genus Bacillus; species Bacillus vallismortis. The sequence goes on from NZ_CP026362.1 coordinate 131,773, forward strand.
TGAATCAGCGGTTATTCTGTCAGGCCGTGCGCGCTCTCAGCGTGAGGTGAAACGCGCGACAATTACCGGATTATTGATTGCATTGAGCATTTATATTATTGTGACTTTGATTACCATGGGTGTTCTGCCGCATGATAAGCTTGTCGGTTCTGAAAAACCGTTTGTTGATGTGCTGTATGCGATTGTTGGAAACGCGGGAAGCGTGATTATGGCACTTTTGGCCATCCTTTGTTTATTCGGAACGATGCTCGGCTGGATTTTGCTCGGCTCTGAGGTTCCATATCAAGCGGCTAAAGCGGGAGATTTTCCGGCATTCTTTGCGAAAACGAATAAAAAGGGAAGTCCGGTTATCGCGCTTATCATTACAAATGTCATGTCACAAGTCTTCATTTTCTCGGTTATTTCCCGGACAATAAGTGACGCATTTACGTTTTTAACGACAGCGGCAACGCTTGCCTATTTAATTCCGTATTTAGTATCAGCGATTTACAGCTTGAAGCTTGTCATCAAAGGTGAAACGTATGACCAGCTGAGAGGCTCCCGTGTCAAAGACGGATTGATCGCGATATTAGCGTGCGCGTACTCATTGTTTGTCATCATAACAGGCACAGCGGATTTAACGACATTTATTCTCGGCATCGGTTTATTCTTTGTCGGATTGATCGTTTATCCATTTGTTGTTAAAAAGTTTCAGAAAGCATAAACAAAAGACACCTGATTCGCTTTGTCAGGTGTCTTTTGTTATAAAATCATCATTTCTCCCGTTAGTAATCCGATTGTTAAAACTGCTGACAGGAAAGCAGAAATTGAGAGAAAAATTTTGACTGATAATCGAATATGCAAAAATCGTTTTTTCAGCCTTTCCAGCAAATCAAACAGAACGAGCACTAAGATAAATACAAGAAGCACACTAGAAAAGGGTTTTCCGATATAGAGACCGTTAAAAAAACTGATCGCGATGATGATGAGGCTAAATATGAATTGCGAAAGAAAATATCCGATGTGGTTCAAAATGAGCCGCTCCTTATAGATGTGGCAAAAGAGCCGCGGGCAGGCGGCTCTTTTGTTATTTTGTTAAGCTTTCCGTAATAAATGTCAGCTGCCCTTCTAATGAGATCGGGTCAGAGAAGTAGAAGCCTATCGGGTCCATCTTATAGACATGGCCATGTTTAACGGCGTTTAGATTTTTCCAAATGGAGCTTTCAAATACGCCGCCATCGTCGCCGCCTGCTTGCCATGGACCTGCGAAAATATAATCTCCGGCGAAGTCAGGGAGCTTCTCTAATGAAATACTTGTATATCCCGGCCCTTGATCAATGGCTTTTTCCTTTGACAGCTTTGTGGCTTGCAAACCGAGATCTTTGTAAATGATGCTTCCGCCTCTTCCGAAATCTTTTCCGAATACGTAGATATCTTTTCCGTTCGATTGCATAATGGAGACTGTTTTGTCACCGACGGCTTTTTTGATTTTTGTTTTAGCCGCAGCAACTTTGTTATCCCACTCAGCCAGCCATTTTTCTGCTTTATCTTCAGTTCCCGTCATTTTTGCGAACTCTTTGAGCTGCTCAATATTGTCGAGCTTGTCGTATGTTACCGCGACGGTCGGCGCGATTTTTTCAAGTTTTTTAATATCAGCGCCTTGCGTTGTCCAAACGATAATCAAGTCAGGATTCAAATCAATGACTTTTTCAACGGAAGTACCGTCTCCGATGCTTGTGACACCGTCGGTTTTTCCTTTATAGTAAGGGTTTTTAAATACGTTCTCAGGCGCACCGACGACGTTGATGCCGAGTGTCTTGAAGTAGCCGTAGTAGCCGTCAGCCATGACAACCACCCGTTTAGGATGCTTAGGAATCTTCACATTGCCGTTTTCAGCCTTATATGTAACGGTTTCTCCGGCGTTTGAATCAGAGGAAGATCCTTTGCTTTCAGAGTGATTCCCGCAGGCTGCCAGTGCCGCAATCAATAGCAAGGCAAAAAACGCGGCTCCGAGTTTCTTGTATATATGGTTCATATCTCATACCTTCTTTCCAGAAAATAGATGATAAAGAGAATCATTATCAAATGTGATTATACCATTGCAGGAGCCAGTTGGACACGGTATTTTTTGCAATCATATGCTCATTTTGTTCAGAACGCTCTATTCCATTAGCAGAAAAATTGATATACTGGAACAATAATTGATAATCATTATCAGTATTAGAAAGGAAGTTCGGCTGTTGAGTCAAAGGAAAAATATACAGATGATATCAGAAGAAAACCAATGGACGTCCAGGTCTTTTGGCGCGGTCATTGTCCTTATTGCAGGGATAGGCTTACTATGTCTTGGCGCGCTTTTATCCATATCCCTCGGTGCGGCCGATATTCATTTGCGCACGGTGTGGGACGCCATTTTTCATTTTCAGCCGAAAGAGACCTCCCACCAAATTATACACGACCTTCGCCTGCCGAGAACGGCTGCCGCTGCGCTTGTCGGCGCTTTGTTGGCGGTGTCGGGCGCGATCATGCAGGGGATGACGAGAAACCCTTTGGCAGAACCTTCAATTATGGGGGTGACATCAGGCTCTGCGTTTGCCGTTTCGATTGCATTTGCTTTTTTTCCCGGACTTTCTATGATGGGGCTTGTGCTATGGTCCTTTGCAGGAGCGGGACTCGGGGCATCTACGGTAATGGGGATTGGCATGTTTTCAAGGGGCGGACTTACGCCGGTAAAGCTTGCGCTGGCAGGATCAGCAGTTTCTTATTTTTTTACAGGCATTTCAACCGCTGTTGCCATCCGCTTTGATGTCGCTCAAGATATCAGTTTTTGGTATGCTGGCGGGGTAGCGGGTGTGAAATGGTCAGGTGTCCATCTTTTGCTTCTCGCGGGGGCGGCCGGTTTAACGCTGGCGTTTATCATCGCCCGGTCTGTGACAGTGTTAAGTCTCGGTGACGAGCTGGCGAAAGGGCTTGGACAATATACATCGGCGGTGAAGGTGGTTGGCATGCTTGTCGTTGTGATTTTGACGGGAGCCGCTGTTTCTATTGCCGGCACCATCGCATTCATCGGGCTGATTATACCGCATATTACCCGCTTTTTGGTCGGTGTGGATTATCGATGGATCATTCCTTGTTCGGCGGTGCTTGGCGCCGTTTTGCTCGTGTTTGCTGACATTGCGGCAAGACTTGTAAACGCGCCCTTTGAAACACCTGTCGGCGCGCTGACCTCTCTCATCGGCGTTCCCTTTTTCTTTTACTTGGCACGCCGGGAAAGGAGAGGGCTGTAATGAAAACGAAAACGAAAAAACCGCTCGTTGTGATGGCTGTGACCTTTCTGCTGATCGTAATGGTCTTTTTTATCAGCTTGAATTTGGGTGTCATCAAAATTGCACCGCTTAAAACGCTCCAAGTTTTTTTCGGCCAAGGAACGGCGCGTGATGAACTTGTCTTATTTGAGTTCAGGCTGCCGCGGATCATCCTTTCATTGCTCGTTGGGGCAGGAATCGCTGTTGCCGGCGCCATTTTGCAAAGCGTGTCTCAAAATGATCTGGCTGAGCCCGGCATTCTCGGCATTAACGCCGGCGGCTCGCTTGCTGTTGTGCTTTTTATATACTTTTTTCAAGAATCAGCTTCAAATCTCAGCTTTTTCGGAACATTTATGCTTCCGTTCAGTGCTTTGGCGGGCGCATTCCTCGCCGCGTTTCTCATTTATCTTCTGGCTTGGAAAAAAGGTGTGACACCGATTCGGCTGATTTTAGTCGGTATTGGCGTGAATGCCGGATTTAATGCTCTGCTGCTGATTTTTCAGCTCAAGATGGACCCTCATGATTTTATGCAAGCCGCGGTTTGGATTTCCGGCTCGATCTGGGGGGCCAACTGGAATATGATCTGGGCGATTCTTCCTTGGATTGTGATCTTGCTTCCGTTTACTTTATATAAGGCACGCTATTTGAACATTTTGCAGCTCGGAGATCAATTAGCGACCGGACTGGGCACTGCTGTTGAAAGGGAAAGACGGATTCTCCTTCTGGCAGCGGTCACTCTTGCCGCTTCATGCGTGGCAGCAGCAGGGGGGATCGCGTTTCTCGGATTGATCGCGCCCCACGTGGCGAGAAGGCTTACCGGTCCCCGTCACCAGACGCTGATACCGGTCTCGGCCTTCATCGGCGCATTTCTGTTTTTGCTCGCTGACACGCTGGCGAGAAATGTATTGGCACCGTCAGAAATTCCGGTCGGCCTTGTTATCTCCGTGTTAGGCGCGCCTTATTTTATTTATTTATTGATGAAAACGAATTAGAGGAGGGGGCCGAATATGAATTCATTATCAACGGAACAGCTTGGAATCGGTTATGGTGACAGGGTGATTGTAGAAGATTTAAATATATCGGTTCCTAAAGGGAAAATCACTACCTTAATCGGCCCGAACGGTTGCGGGAAATCAACGATATTAAAAACAATGTCCAGAATTATGCGTTCACATACAGGTGCCGTCTATTTAAACGGTAAAGCGATTCATAAAATGCCTACAAAGGACATTGCGAAAGATATGGCGATTCTGCCGCAGACACCTGAAGCGCCAAGCGGTTTAACGGTGTATGAATTGGTGTCGTACGGCAGGTTTCCGCATCAATCAGGATTTGGCCGATTACATGATGAAGATCGCCGGATCATCAAATGGGCGCTAGAAGAAACAGGAATGGCTGAATACGCTGAACGGCCGATTGAGGCCCTGTCAGGCGGACAGCGTCAGCGCGTCTGGATTGCCATGGCGCTTGCGCAAGGGACGGAACTGTTGCTGTTGGATGAACCGACAACGTATCTTGATCTCGCACACCAGCTAGAAATTCTTCAGCTGCTTGACAGACTCAACAAAGAACAGGGACGGACGATTCTAATGGTCATTCATGACCTGAACCACGCAGCCCGTTTTTCTCATTATATGATCGCGCTCAAAAAAGGCGCGGTCATCAAGGAAGGCACAGCACTGGAGGTCATGACACCGGACATTTTGAAGCAGGTATTTCAAATTGATGCTGAAATCGTCACTGATCCCCGCACCAATAAACCTGTATGCTTGACCTATGATCTGATTAAAAAGGAAAAAACACTTGTTTCTGTGTAAGAAAACTCCCGGTTCAGAGCCGGGAGTTTTTATTTTCGGCCCTGAAAATACAATTTCACCATTTGATTGCTTCATTTTAATAAAAAGATTGCAAGTCTTTTTGAATTAATAGATAATATTGGTTAGAATGTTTCGAAAATATTACATAGTTTACAGAAAGAGGAGATCGTTGTGTCCAAGAAGAAAAAATGGCTTATTACCGGTGCGATATGTGCCGGTGTGCTTGTATTGGCAGGGATCGGCGCCGGCGGTGTTTACGTTTTTACCCACATGAACCAAATTGCCGTATCATCGGAACCCTATGCTGAATCGGTAGCGGTATACATGGGAGGAGACTCAGAATCAGGCCAAACCTTCTCGGGAAAGGTTGAACCTGAGAAACAGCAGAAAGTCTATATCGATTCAGAAAAAGGCAGCATTAAAAAAACATACGTCAAAGAAGGCGATCAGGTCAAAAAGGGCGATAAACTTTTTGAGTATGAGGGCGAGGATCACTCTGACGAAGTGGAGCAAGCCAATTTGCAAATCGAAATGACTAACCTGCAAATCAGCCGTTTGCAAAAATCAATAACGGAAACGGAAAAACAGCTGAAAACAGCCGGAAAAGAAGAGAAATCACAGCTGCAAGATGAGCTTGACCAGGCCAACTTCGATTTAAAAACAAGCCAGCTTGAGTTGAAGCAGCATCAAAAAGAGCTGTCAGCCCTTACGAAAAACAAAGGCTCCAATGTCATAACAAGCAAGCATGACGGGATCGTTCAAAGCGTCAATCAGGATATTGCTGACGGGGCAACGGGCGATCAGGCAGGAGGACCGTATATCCAGATTGTTTCCACGGGCAAATATCTAGTCAAAAGCCAAATCAACGAGCTGTTAATGGACACAATGAAAAAAGGCAGCAAAGTCAAAGTCACGCTGAAAACAGGCGGTGAAGGCGAGTGGAAAGGAAAGGTCACCTCGATCGGCAAGCTTCCAGCGGGAACAGGCGAGGGTGAGGAAGAAAGTTATGCTGAAGAAGAAATGAACCCTCAATCCTCTAACTATCCGTTCACTATTTTATTAGACAGCCATAAAGGTCTCGAAGTCGGCTATCATGTCAACATCGAGGTGATGAGCGATGAGGCTGATGCGGACGCGATTAAACTGCCGTCCGACATGGTCATTCAGGATGACGGCGAACCGTACGTGTGGAAAGCGGATGAGAATCAGAAAGCGGTCAAGCAGCCTGTTGAAATCGGGGACACTGATGAAAATGACATGGTGGAGATTAAGAGCGGCCTGACGCCGGACGATTATGTGATCTATCCTGATCCCGCGGTCAAGGAAGGAAAGCAGGTTACAGTCAATGCTGACACTGAATAATATTTCAAAATCGTACAAGCTGGGAAAAGAAGAAGTTCCGATCTTGAAACATATTAATCTGACGGTCCAAGCCGGCGAGTTTCTGGCGATTATGGGGCCTTCGGGTTCTGGAAAGTCAACGTTAATGAATATCATCGGCTGTTTGGACAGGCCAACCTCGGGAACCTATACGCTTGACCAGATCGATATTTTGAAAGGGAAAGACGGTGCCTTAGCCGAAATCCGCAACGAATCAATCGGGTTTGTGTTTCAAACCTTTCATCTGCTGCCGCGTCTCACCGCGCTGCAAAATGTCGAGCTGCCGATGATCTATAATAAAGTGAAGAAAAAAGATAGAAGGCAGAGAGCTTATGAAGCGCTGGAAAAGGTCGGGCTAAAAAACAGGGTCTCCTACAAGCCTCCGAAGCTGTCAGGCGGGCAAAAGCAACGGGTGGCGATCGCGAGAGCCTTAGTCAATCAGCCGAGATTTATTTTGGCTGATGAACCGACCGGGGCGCTTGATACCAAATCAAGCGAACAAATTTTGGCGCTGTTTTCTGAATTGCATCGGGAAGGCAAGACCATTATTATGATTACCCACGACCCGGATGTTGCCAAAAAAGCTGACAGAACCGTTTTTATCAGAGACGGAGAATTGGTATTAGACGAGAGAGGGGATATCAGCCATGCTTGAGCATATTCGAATCTCCTTTCAATCCATTTTCTCTCATAAATTAAGATCCATTCTGACCATGCTCGGTGTCATTATCGGCATAGCGGCAATTATTGCGATTGTGTCGATGCTGAAGGGACAAAGCGAACAATTAAAGCAAAGCATGATCGGCATGGGAAATAACGCGATCAATGTTGTCTACCAGCCGTCAGGCGGAGAAGAGGAGGGCATCGGCTATCAGGTTTCGTACACGTCCGCGCCGCCTGTCACTGACGAAACAGTAAAGGCAATTAAATCTGATCCTATGGTCAAAGGATTATCCTTATATTACTTGTCTGAAGGTTCGAGCGTCTTTCATTTGACAAACGTTTCGTACCCCCAAGTGTTCGGAGTTGACGGTGACTACTTTGATATGTTCCCAGTCCGTATAACCGAAGGGAGGAAGCTGGCGGAAAATGAATTGAACAGCACACGCCAAGTGGTGATGATCAATGAAGCCGCCAGAGATGAACTGTTTCCAGACGGAGACGCTCTGCATAAAAAGATTGAGATGAATGGTGTGCCGTTTAAGGTTGCCGGTGTTTTTACAGAAAAAAATCAGCAGGAAAGCATGTTTGAAGGTGATTACGCGAACCCGGTTTTGTACGTGCCGAAAAAGGTGTGGCCGCTCATCGAAGGATTTGACGCGCCGACACAGATCGCTGTGCAGGCCGATTCTTCTGAGCATATCCAAGAAGCCGGCGTGATGGCTGCTGATCTTTTAAACCAAGGGCTGTCAGATGCTGAGTTGGCAAAAGCAGAGTATAGTGTGATGGATCTTCAGGAGATCGCACAGGAAGTGGAGTCCTTTAATCAGTCATTTGCACTGCTGCTTGGCGGAATCGCCAGTATTTCACTATTGGTTGGCGGCATCGGCGTTATGAATATCATGCTCGTTTCCGTTACGGAGCGCACGAGGGAAATCGGAATTAAAAAAGCGCTCGGTGCTAAGCGGCGTGTGATTTTATTTCAATTTTTAACCGAGGCGGTCGTGCTGACAAGCATTGGCGGAATACTCGGTGTGCTGGCGGGCTTCGGCATCGCTAAGCTGCTGACGGTCGTTTTTCCAATGCCTTTTATCGTCTCCGTCCCGGCTGTGGTCGGAGCACTCATCTTTTCAATGGCAGTCGGCATTATTTTCGGCTTGCTTCCGTCCATCAAGGCATCGAAGCTTCAGCCTGTAGACGCGCTACGCTATGAATAAAAAGAACGCATCCATTTGGAATGCGTTCTTTTTTTAGCTTGGAAGAGCTGAGTTGCATTTGTCTAAAATCAGAAAAACGGCTGCGACGATCATTTCTTCTGTAGTGGACAGCCAAATGTCGCTCATCAATTGGTCTGTCGTATGGGCAGTCATCCACAAAAACAGCAGCTGTACGATGCCGGCAAGAAGAATGAATAAGCGTTTGTCTGTCTTGAAAAATGTAAAGCTATGTATCATCAGGCGTTCCAATGGTTCTAAGAATAGGCCGAGGACAAGAAACAACACGGTAAAAAGCAGGACATGAGCCGCTGAGCGGCAGCTCGTTCCTGCTATCGAAAACAATATATAGATGACGGCAAAATAGGTCAACACCACTGCCGCCGCGGCCAAACAGTATTTTATAGAGAGCCGCAATAATCGTTTTGAAGACATTTGATGTTTCACGGGTTTATCTCCTTATAAAGGCCTGCAGAGAACGAACGCTCTCTGCAGGCTGGCAGTTTTTTATTCATTGTATTTCTTTTTCACAACCGGATGTTTTTCTTTTGAAAGGATATCGGTAAAGTCCTTGCCTAATTCAAGATGCTGTTGAACAAGTGTCTCAGGAAGCATTGCAAGCCATTGGTTTAAAGATACATCGGCGTAGTGGTCGTCTTTGAAGATCTCTAAAAAGACTAGCGGTTCATCTCCAGTGTTTTCAACGTAATGCCCCATTGCAAACGGAACATACCCGACATCACCGGCTTGGTAGTCAAACGTTCTCGCATGGCCGTCAGATGCAAAAACGGTCATTCTTGCTTGGCCGGAGATGTAGTATTGCCACTCGTGCGTATTCGGATGCCAATGCAGCTCGCGAATGGCACCGGGTTCCACCGTCACGAGCGCGGATGCGATCGTTTTAGACACTTTGAAGTTTGTTGAATCTGCAATGTATACTTTTCCTCCTTCTGATTCAATTGGCTTCTGTTCAAGAAGGCGGTAAGTAAACGGATAAGGCGCTTCACCGTTCGGCCCTTTTACAATGTCATCTTTTAAACTTCCTGGGACTGGTTCTTCAAATATATATTTCTCTTTGCCTGGCAAATTGGCAATCTCTTCTTGTGTGACGCCAAAGTTTGCAGCAATGACTTCTTTAGGCGTGTGGGCAAGCCAGTCTGTCAGCTGGAACGTGCTGTTTTCAGAGAATGAGCCATCGTCAAACACGAGCAGGAACTCGGCTCCTTCATCCAGCGCTTGAATGGAGTGCGGCAGGCCTGACGGGAAGTACCAAAGATCTCCTTCGCCTACATCATCAATAAAGCTGCGGCCCTGTTCATCCACAAGGGTAACTCTTGCACGTCCGTAAATCATATAAGCCCACTCGGCTTCTTTATGCCAATGCAGCTCGCGAATGGCACCTGGTTTCAGCCGCATATTGACAGAAGCAAGGTTTTCTGAAATCGGCAGTTCACGTACGGTAACTTCACGGACATATCCGCCTTTTTCTAATCGGTTGTGAGTATCAGAGAATGAGAACTTCATATTGCTGACGGTGCCGTGATCGGTTTCCGGCGGAACAAGCATATCAGGATTTTGGCGGTCTCTTTCAATATTACGCGGGATTTTTACTGTTGCTCCTTTGTCTCCTCTGATTGGCTGCGGAATGTCGTTTTGTTTTTTCATGAATGTTTCCTCCTTAAAATTGTAATGTGATACTGAAAGAGAAGGTGAAAGGCCTTTCGTTTTCCCTTCTGTCTTGTTAAGTGAAAAAAAACAGTGAAAAGTCAACTTCGATTAAAAATTATTTTTTTGCTTTCTGATCTTTCAGTTCTGTCATCAGTTCGATAAGCTGATCGAACTTTTTCTCAAATCGGGTCAGCAGGTACATTGCAATCAGCGCAGGAAACCCTAGATTGCCAATCTGTTTTACGACTTCTTCTATAAAAACCTGATCCATGGAAAATACCTCCCTTCTTTTTTTGCAGTCATGTATGTAAGTGAAGGAAATCCATGAAAACGTAAACTGCGGCTGGCGTAATGAAGGCAAGCGCTAGTCAGAAAGTAGTAGTTTACTTTTTTTTGCTTTCTTTCATTTAATTTATAGGGAGGCGGTTTGATGGACTATCAAGGTCTTTTGCGATCAAAATGTAAGGAGATAATGAAGCATCCCATCGTGAAGCATTTTTTGAGCAATCCTCAGCATTACCGTTTGTTCAAAAACGTCATGGAAAGCCCGAACGAGAAAGATGCAAAATCATTGGACGAGCAATTCAAGCAATTTTATAAGGAAATCCGCATCGTTAAGTATATGAATTCAATGATTCGCATCTTTTCTATTGATTTTGATAAGCGGGTTCGTAAAAACCAAAAACGGTATCCGCTGACGGTCGATCATCCGGAAGTGGGGGAACGGCTTCCTTCTGAAACGGGAAGCGATGCGTTTGAAGCATTTTTAGACCGGCAGGATGATCTGAGCCAGCACGTCCAGGATTATCAGCTCTACCAAGCGATCCAGAAGCTGACTGACAAACAAAAAAGCGTGTTGACGAAAGTCTATCTTCACGGTGCTACGATGCAGGAGATTGCAGATTCGCTAGGGGAGTCCCGGCAAAACATCTCTAACATTCATAAAAAGGGGCTTGAGAATATCAGAAAGCAGCTAGCGGCGCAAAAAAAGGGGGAAAGTAAGCTGTGAACGGCCAGTTTGATCAAAAGAAACAAAAAGACGACATGTATGACATTGAACATCTGATTGCATGCTTTTCACCGATGATCAGAAAAAAACTCAGCAATACGTCCTTTCAAGAAAGAGAAGATTTAGAGCAAGAGCTGAGGATTAAGATGTTTGAAAAGGCTGATATGCTTTTGTGTCAGGACGTTCCGGGGTTTTGGGAGTTTATTTTGTATATGGTAGACGAGAACTCATAATCATTTATCATCTGAACATACGTAAAACGGGAACTGCCACGTTCCCGTTTTTTATTTGTCCTGCCAGGGCAAGACGACTCTATTCAAAAATGTACCAAAAATAATCGATATAATGATAAGATGAAAAAAACAGTGACAGAAAGGAACATAAAAGTGGAAAATGCATCAATTTTAATCGTAGACGATGAGAAAGCGATTGTGGATATGATCAAACGCGTTCTCGAAAAAGAAGGTTACCGAAATTTACTGGATGCGGCAAGCGCAGAGGAAGCGATTCCGGTTGTGAAGGCCAATAAGGTAGATTTGATCGTGCTGGATGTCATGATGGGCGGAATGTCCGGTTTTGAAGCCTGCACAATGATCAGAGAGTATTCAGAGGCTCCGATTTTTTTCCTGACGGCAAGATCATCTGACGCGGACAAATTGTCGGGCTTTGCGGTTGGGGCTGATGACTATATCACAAAACCATTTAATCCGCTGGAATTAGCGGCGCGGATCAGAGCGCATCTTAAGCGCACATATCAGTCGAAAGAAACGAAATCAAACCAAACCTATACATATGATTATTTTACATTTTCTCCGCAAAATGCCGAGCTGATTGTAGGCGGTGCAGCCGTCGCTTGTTCAGCCCAGCTTTTGCAGCTTTTGCAGTATTTTTGTGAACACCCTAATGTGGTGCTTTCGAAGGATCAAATTTATGAAAAAGTGTGGGGCTACCCTTCCTACGGTGACAACAACACCGTCATGGTTCATATCCGCAAGCTCAGGGAAAAAATTGAGCGTGATCCGAGCAATCCGGAGTATATTGTAACGGTTCGCGGTCTCGGATACCATTTTATCCCGAATCCTGAAGGCAAGCGGTCATGAGGTTAAGATGGAAGTTTTTGTTCCATTTTTTCGGGCAGATGCTGATTGTAATCCTGCTGCTCACGGTTATGCTGGTTGCTTCGTTTTTTTATTTAGATTCGCGATTTAGCGACGCGGAATCCAATTCAGGACTGACGAAGGCAACGACCGACACACTTGAGGCATATCTCGATGTAAGCGAAGACGGAACATGGGAAGTCGATAATTTTCTGAAGAAATCTGTCGATAAACAGGACGGCTGGATGCAAATCATTGATTCCAAAGGAAAGACCGTTTATTCCTACAGTGTGCCGAAAGACGTGCCCAAAACCCATGCCAAGAAAGAGCTTTTATCGATTTATAAAACCAAAAAGCTCAATCATTATAAGGTAAATTATTGGGCCATCAATATTGAAGACAAGTCCTATCTTTTATTATCGGGCTGGAAACTAAAAAGCGAACAGCTGCTGACTTCCATTGGAAAGCGTGAACAAGAAATAGACGCTCCAGCACATTATCAATCAAGTACCATCGACTATATCAAGAAGGAAAAAGGCGCCATTTACCTATTGGACAGCAATGGAAACATTCTGGACAGCGTCAACGGCACAAAAGGCGAAAGAAAAATGATGAACCAGCTGGAGCTGCTCAAATACAGCTCTAAACCATGGAACTATAAGCGGGAAATTTCCGTTAAGATCCTCGATAAAGACAGATGGATGGTCGCTACGGTGCCAAACCCTGTCTATGTCACCGATCAGGAGTTTAACAAATCATTTCTGAAGGTTGTTCTAAAGGCGATGTTCCTGATTATGGCTGTTCTGTTCCTGTATATCATTTGGATGACGGTTTGGTATATGTTCCGCTTCGGGCTGCCGATTTTTCACACCATTAAATGGCTGGTCAATCTATCAAAAGGAAAGCTCGAGGAGCCGAAAAACCGGAAAGGCCTTCCTGTCAGCAAAAACAAAAAGGGGAAAATCAAACAGCCGTACCGCTTCTTCGGTGAGATTTTTGAATCGATGGATCAGCTGACTGAAACGCTGAGACGGGATAAGCGAAATAGAGAAAAAATCCAGGCGACAAGAGAAGAATGGATTGCTGGTTTGTCGCACGATTTAAAAACGCCGCTCAGCAGCATTTACGGCTACAGCATGATGCTTGAATCTAAGCAATATGACTGGTCGCCGGAAGAAGTGAAAGAAATGGGACAGGTTGTCAGAGAAAAATCTGAATACATGTCCAAGCTGATTGAAGATTTAAATTTAACGTATCGGCTGAAAAATGATGCCCTTCCTATCAAGAGAAATCTGACAAGCCTGATCCCGTTTTTTAAAAATGTCATTGAAGATTTCAAGAAAAATCCGTTTTCTGAAGGGTATGATATCTCCTTTGTGTCCAAAGAAGAGCATATTGAATTTGCGCTGGATGAAGCGTGGTTCAGGCGTATATTAGAAAATCTCCTTGGGAATGCGGTAAAGCACAACGACAAAGGAACAGAGATTCAGGTTCTTCTCGAACAAACGAAAAATCATATTTCCTTGAAAGTGAAGGACAATGGGAAGGGAATGGATGAAGAAACGATCACCCATTTGTTTAACCGTTATTACAGGGGGACGAACACAAAAGATTCATCTGCCGGAACGGGCCTCGGACTCGCCATTGCCAAGGAGCTTGTCCATCTGCATAATGGGACGATTCATGTGAACAGCAGAATGAATATGGGAACGGTCATTACCATCCTTTTCGAAAAGCAATAAACATGTGGTTTGGCCGCCTCTTAGCCGGGAATAAGAATATATAGACTGAAGCTAAAGAGGTGTAAAACATGGATGCAGTATTGGAAGCAGACACTCGGGCAGTCATTGGTGAAGGCCCATTATGGGATGAAGAAAACGGACGTTTATATTGGGTTGATATCTTAGGGAGCGAGCTCCACATCTTCGACCCTGAAGAAAAAGTCAACCGGTCGATCAAGTTCAACTCCTTTGTGACGGCGCTTGCGAAATATTCAAAGGATGAACTGATGATGACGATGAAGGATGGGTTTTACCTATACCATCTTCAGGATGACAGCTTGAAGAAATTCAAACAGCCGAAGGACATGCATGAGAGCCTGCGTTTTAATGACGCGAAATGTGATCCGTACGGAAGGCTTTGGGCGGGGACGATGAGCATGGAAGGCGAACAAAAACAGGCCTCGCTATACCGCTTAGATCCAGATGGCAGTCTTGTCAAAATCAAAGGCCAAGTCTCAACCTCGAACGGTTTGGATTGGGATCGCGAGCGGAATTTGATGTATTACATCGACACGCCGACGCAGGAGGTTGTGCGCTACAGCTACGACCCTGAAAGCGGAGATATCTCAAACCCAGAATCCGTCTATCGGTTTGATCAAACGGACGGATTGCCGGACGGCATGACAATCGACAAAAACGGCATGCTGTGGGTGGCACTGTTTGGCGGAAGCCGCGTTGTTCACATTGACCCGTTTCAGCAGAAAGAAATCGATTCAATCAGCGTGCCGGCCAAATACGTCACATGCTGCGCGTTCGGCGGCAGAGACTTAAAAACCCTTTACATCACAACGGCGACTGAACAAATGACAGAGACGGAAAGATACGAGCAGCCTCACGCGGGAGGACTTTTTTCAGCAAAACTGGAAACAGGCGGATACCAGCCGGTTTCCTTCGCTGGAGATGTATAAAAGAACGCATCCGAAATGAAGTGACCCCCTAAAGTTAGACACGGGTTTTCATTAGGCAGTTTTTGAGGCATGAGTTCGGTATTGTACCGGACTCATGCCTTTTAGTTTTGCCTTTATTCGTTTTTGATTGTAGTAGTCAATATATCGTTCAAGTTCTTGCTTTAAGTGTTCGATACTTTCAAATTCTTTTAGGTACAGAAATTCAGACTTTAGGATGCCGAAGAAATTCTCGATCACTGCGTTATCGTAACAGTTGCCTTTTCGGGACATGCTTTGTGTAATCCCGCGTTCTTTTAAGGCTTGCCTATAATGCTTCATTTGGTAATGCCAGCCTTGGTCGGAATGCATAATGGGCTTGTCCCCATCTTTCAAATGCTTGAATGCCTGATCAAGCATCACCGAAACAAGAGAATAAACAGGCCTTAAACCAATCGTATAGGTAATGATCTCACCATTAAACAGATCTAATACGGGCGATACGTACAGCTTCTGCCCAAATAATTTGAACTCCGTCATGTCCGTGACCCATTTTTCATTTGGCTTTTCAGCTTTAAAGTTGCGCGCTAGAATGTTAGGCGCCACTTTGCCGGTTGTTCCTTTATATGAACGATATTTCTTCTTTCGAATCATACATTTTAGTCCGAGGGCTTTCATGATGCGCTGCACCTTCTTGTGATTGACCTTTCGTCCCCGATTCTTTAGTTCATCACGAATACGGCGGTATCCATACCGGCCTTGATGTTCTTTAAAAATAAGCTGAACCATCTTTTTTATGTCGGCATCTCGATCAGGGCGATCAAAATGCTTTACGCAGTAATAGTAGGTGCTGCGTGGGATACCTGCGAGCCTGAGAAGTGCTTTCACCGGATACTTATGCCTTAAATCATAGACTACTTGCGCTTTGTCTTGTTTGGTGATTGTTCCTTGTTTTGAACTAAGGCATTCAACTTTTTTAAATACTCATTCTCCATACGCAACCGTTCGTTTTCCGCCTGTAATGCTTCTATTGATCCTATAGCTGGTGCTTGCTTTCCTGTTTTCTTTTTCATGGACGGACGCCCCTTTTTCTTTGTTTTGAGGGCGTCTGCTCCTTGTGTTTGTACTACGTGCTGCCAGTTCCAAAGCGTTGAGTCAGAAGGCAAATTAAATATCGCAGCTGTTTCTAAGATAGACGTCCCATGTTCATTCATATAGTCAAGTACGTCTAGTTTATATTGGACTGGATAATTTGTATATGACTTTAAGAACGCTTTTTCACTGTGATATTGATATTTTCTCACCCAATATTGGAGTACCCTTTTATGCACTCCAATATGATTTGCGATCCCAAGCAAACTCTCGTTGCCGTTTATATAGCGTAAGACCGCGTTGATTTTTTCTTCGTTTTTAAATTTAGCCAAAAGAAAAAGCACCTCCAAATTTTAGACTGTGTCTAAAATTTGGGGTGCACTTCAAAACACGGATGCGTTTTTTGCATATTACAGAGAACGGATAATGCCGCCTTCTACACGCTGTGCCGTGCCGTTAATGGCGGATGCGGCGTCTGATGCGAGGAAGACGATTGTGTTGGCGACTTCTTCTGCTGTCGCGTATCGCTGAATAAGAGAAGTCGGCTCATTGACGTTAAAATAGTCTTTGATGAATGTATCTGTATCCTGCCCGGCAGCTTGTGCGGCGCCTTCCATGTAGGATGCCACGCCCTCTGTCCAAGTAGGTCCCGGAAGCACTGAGTTGACCGTCACATTCGTGCCTTTTGTCATTTCAGCCATGCCTCTTGAAAGGCTGATCAGCGCCGTTTTTGTCATGGAGTAGGGAATCATTGTTGGAAGCGGTTTGACGCCTGCTTCACTTGCGATATTTAGAATGCGGCCGCTGTTTTTGGCAAGCATTTTTGGAAGGAAGTAGCGGCTTGTCCGCACCGCGCTCATCACATTCACTTCAAAATATTGATTCCACTCTTCATCTGTCACATCGGCAAAGTCTTTTACCTCGAAGAAACCAAGGTTGTTGACAAGGATATCGATATCACCGATTTCATTAACTTTTTCAATAAGTGCCGCTGCTTCATCTGTTTTTGACAAATCGGCAGCCGCCCCGTGCACCGTTCCGTATTCAGAAAGCTCTTCCACCGTTCGATTGACAGTCTCCTGTTTGCGTCCGTTGACAATCACTGCCGCACCCTCTTGCAGAAAGCTTTTTGCCGTTGCTTTCCCGATGCCGGAAGTCGAGCCGGTGATGAAGACGAGTTTGTCTTTTAGTTGTAAATCCATAAGAAATCATTCCTTTTAATAGATGATGGTATTAAGTATACAAGAATAAATTTAGTGTTTACGAGGATTTTGCTTTCATACACATAACGGGGGGAAAGTCATTCAGGACGCATATACAAGCCTGTCAGTCATATAGTATAATTACTCCGAAAAAAGGATACGAATGTCGAATGGGTGCCGGTCCGTGAACAACAGCCGGCTTAATAGGGAAACCGGTAAAAGCCGGTGCGGTCCCGCCACTGTAATTGGCCATACGCCAAGAGCCAGAACACCTGCCTGTTTGATCAGCACGAAGTCTGCGAGGACAGATGATGTGTAAACAATAGGTTTTTTTGTGTTGTTTACAGCATCTTTACCATCGTAGGGATGCTTTTTTTAGTTCACTTAGGAGGAAAGATCATGAAAAAACTAGCTGGATTATGGACTGCGCTTCTGTTGGCTGCCGTTATGATGGCAGGCTGCGGGAATACGGCAGATCAGAAGGATTCCAAGGCAAAGCAACAGACAGAAGCGTTCCCTGTCACCATTGATGATGCGTCAAATCAAGATGTGACCATCAAAAAGGAGCCGGAAAAGATTGTTTCATTAATGCCGAGCAACACAGAAATCACATACGCTCTCGGTCTCGGTGAAAAAGTAGTCGGTGTCACCAAAAACGATACATATCCGAAAGAAGTCCAAAAGGTCGAGAAGGTCGGAGATATGAATGTAAACGTTGAGAAAGTCATTGCTCTTAAGCCGGATCTCGTTCTTGCCCACGAGTCTTCCATGTCAGCGTCAGCGGATGCCATCAAACAGCTGAAGGACGCGGGCATCACCGTGCTGACTGTCAATGATGCGCAATCATTTTCCGAGGTCTACAAATCAATCGAAATGATCGGAGAAGCTTCCGGGGCTGAGAAACAGGCCGATCAGCTCGTAAAAAGCATGAAATCGGATTTGCAGGATATTCAAGAAAAAGCGAAAACCATTTCAAAAGATGAGGAGAAAAGCGTATTTATCGAGGTTTCTCCTGCTCCCGACATTTACACAACAGGGAAAGACACGTTTATGCATGAAATGCTGAATGTCATCCATGCTAAAAACGCAGCGGCAGACCAAACAGGCTGGGTGCAAATGACAGACGAGGCGATCGTAAAACTCAATCCGGATGCTATCGTGACAACAGACGGAGTGGAAGCGAAAGCAGTGGAAAAGCGTGATGGCTGGAGCGAAATCAATGCTGTGAAACATCATCGCGTGTATGATGTGGATCCTGATCTCGTGACACGTTCCGGTCCCCGTCTGATCGAAGGGGTCGAAGAACTTGCG
Organism: Bacillus vallismortis; assembly: GCF_004116955.1. Taxonomy (NCBI): domain Bacteria; kingdom Bacillati; phylum Bacillota; class Bacilli; order Caryophanales; family Bacillaceae; genus Bacillus; species Bacillus vallismortis. Next base: position 150,172 of record NZ_CP026362.1, read on the forward strand.
GAAAGCATTTACCCGGATACGTTTAAGGAATAACCGTTTTGCCGCATATATCATCAGTTTTTCATTTTTAGCTGTGAGCATCATGTTAGGCATTTCTTGCGGCAGCCTGCAAATTCCTATTTCCGCTATCCTTCGTGTCTTGTGGCATGAAGGTTTCGGCGGCTCTATCGGCCCTGATGACCCGATGTACACCAATATTATGATGAATATCAGACTGCCGAGAGTTGTGCTGGCCGCCCTTGTGGGGGCGGCTCTTTCTATCGCGGGGGCTGCTTTTCAGGGGCTGTTAAAAAATCCGCTTGCCGACCCATACACGCTCGGTGTATCATCCGGTGCTTCAGTCGGAGCGGTTGTGACCCTGTTCTTCGGCTTGCAGCTTCCTGTCATCGGAGGGTTTACACTCCCGCTTGTGAGTGTAGCCTCGGCACTTGTCACGATGGCGGCGGTTCTTTCCTTCAGCCGCCTCGTTCATGCTTCGATGTCTGTTTCCACCCTCATTTTGACCGGTGTCATCATCAATTCTTTTTTGGGCGCGTTTATTTCTCTTATCATTGCCCTGACAGGAGACAACCTGCTGCCGATTGTGCATTGGCTGCTTGGCAGCGTTTCGATGAGGGGCTGGAGCTATGTTGTTCTGTTCCTCCCGTTTTTTCTTTTGGGAACGATTTTACTGATCATAAACGGAAGGGAGCTGAACGTGATGACATATGGAGAAGACAAAGCAAAACTTCTCGGAGTCAGCGTTCAGCAGAAAAAAATGCAGATTTTAATAGCCGGCTCTCTCTTGACGGGAAGCGCCGTGGCTGTATCTGGCACGATCGGATTTGTCGGTCTTGTCATTCCTCATATCACAAGGCTTTTGTGGGGAACGGACCATCGGCATTTACTGCCGCTGTCCGCCTTGCTCGGAGCTGGTTTTCTCGTTTTAGCCGATCTGCTTTCCAGAACGATCATTGAGCCGGTTGAACTGCCGATCGGGATCATTACGTCCCTGGCGGGGGCGCCTGTTTTTGCCCTTATTTTAATTCGGCAGCATCGCGGAGGGAAAAGCTTATGATGAGAGCAGAAAGGCTGTCGGGAGGATACGGAGACAGGCGGCTGATCAACAATGTCAGCTTAACAGTAGATCAGGGCGAATTTCTCGGTATTCTCGGCCCTAATGGAAGCGGTAAAACGACGCTTCTGCACTTGCTGACAGGCACGCTGCCGGCCAAGGAAGGCAGCGTTTATTTGGCTGGCAAACTGCTGTCGGCCTATAAACCAAAGGAACTGGCGCAAATTATGGCCGTCCTGCCGCAAAAAACGGATCAAGCCTTTACCTTTACCGTTCAAGAAACGGTAGCCTTTGGCAGATACCCATTCCAGACAGGGCTGTTCAAACAGCAGACTGAAAAAGATCAAGCCATTGTACAGGAAGCAATGGAGCAAACAGGAGTGGCCGCTTTTGCGCAACAATCGATTCGTGATCTAAGCGGAGGAGAACAGCAGCGGGTGTATTTGGCCCAAGCTTTGGCACAGCAGCCGCGTATTTTATTTCTGGACGAGCCGACAAATTTTCTCGATCTGGCTTATCAAAAAGACCTGCTGGATCTCATCAAACGCCTGACAAAAGAAAACGGATTGACGGCTGTCAGCGTTTTTCATGATTTGAACACCGCAAGCCTGTACTGTGATGAGCTCTTGTTTATGAAAAACGGTACAGCCGGACCTAAGCAAAAACCGGAATATGCTGTCACAGAACCTCACATCAAGGCGGTGTACGATACAGATGTCACCGCTTTGGTCCATCACAGTTCACCTACACCGATGATTGCGATTCAGCCTGAACAAGACAGGGTGCAGCAGTTGTCTATCCCATTTGAGGCTTTGCTGCAAGCGAGGCGCGATGCCGTTCTGGTGCAAACGGAAATTCCGCTTCGCACCCTGTCCTCCGCGCCTGTCGGTGGAGGGTTTTCATGGAGCAGAACGCTGATCCATAAACGGCTTCCCGTTCAGGCAGATCCTATCGGAGGGCTTACAGCCTTCCTAACGGAAAACGGTTTTCATCTGCCTGAAACCTGTGCGATGGCTTCTTCGGGAAGGCTTGACCGTTTGGTGTATCGAACGTATGAGGATGGGGAGTTATCCGTATTTATTTGCGTCATGACTGGCTTTTCGATCTGGATTTTGGTCAATGGCTATGCGGCAGATCAATTCTTCGTCAAAGCTCTTATGGCTGCTGAAGCAGAACGTGTAAAAGTGTTGGGAGACAGACGGGCAGAGGGGGATATTCTCATCGCTGCGACACAAACTCAGCAATTTAAAAACACAGATCAACTGCTGAATCAATTGATACAGGTCGGCATAGCAGAATGTGTAAAAGAAGCTTCAAAGCTGTTTGAATAAGTCTGTAAAGGAGACATAAGCATGAAATTATATACAAAAACAGGCGATCAGGGCCAAACAAGCTTAGTCGGAGGCAGAACCGGCAAGGACAGCCTACGTGTCGAGAGCTATGGCACGATCGACGAACTGAACAGCTTTGTCGGGCTTGCTTTGGCAGAGCTATCCGGACAGGCCGGCTTTGAGGATTTGACAGCCGAGCTGCTCACCATCCAGCATGAGCTGTTTGACTGCGGTGGCGATCTGGCAATCGTCACAGAAAGAAAAGACTATACATTAACGGAAGAATCCGTTTTCTATTTAGAAACGCGCATTGATGCCTATACTGCAGAAGCGCCGGAACTAAAGAAATTTATTCTCCCGGGCGGAACGAAGGGCGCTGCGCTTCTCCATACGGCGCGCACCATTACGAGGCGGGCGGAACGCCGAGTGGCGGCGCTGATGAAATCGGAGGAGATTCATGAAACAGTGCTGCGTTATCTCAATCGTCTTTCCGATTATTTCTTTGCGGCTGCACGGGTTGTGAATGTGAGAAGCGGCATAGCCGATGTGGAATATGAAAGAAGCGCTATTGTGTTTCGGGATCGAAACAGCAGCGAATCATAAAAAGAGAAAACGGAAGCCGGCGTGTTCGATACATGCCGGTTTTTTTCATTCTGTCAATCTCCCATATTACGACAAAAAATGAACCTTATGAATTATTGACTCAAAAATGGAAAAATGAGATATTGTTAAAAATAGATGTAAAAAATAGGCAGTGGGGGGCTCTGATGGATGGTGAATTTAATTGAAAGTGATAGCATCTGGAAGAGAAATTTTAATTATCTTTTTTTCTCAAGAATAGTCAAGATATCCGGCGATATGTTCGCATTTAATTCGATATTATGGTTCTTAATTTATGGCGGCAAAGGCGCGATCGGAACTGCATTATTGATAGCTGTCACCTTTTTGCCGGAAGCTGTGCTGGCGCCTGTGACGGGTCCTTTCATGAAGCAGAATACGCTGAAATTTTGGATGTACTTTTCAGATCTGACAAGGGCTGCGATTGTCTTGATTATTCCTCTTTGTCATTTTGCGGGCTTTTCTCCGCTGTGGTTTGTCATGACGCTAATGATTGTGCATTCTGCTACAGGGGCTGCCTACAATCCCGCCTCCATAGCTTTAATTCCCCAAATTGTAAATGAACAGGGCATCCAAAAAGCAAATGCTGTGCTGCAGTCCTCCGCTCAGGTTGTCCGGCTCGGAGCTGTCACGTTATGCGGCGCTATTCTTACATTTGTCAGCCCTTCTTATACGATGCTGATCGCACTTGTACTTTATTTGGTTTCTGGCTTTCTCGTCCTTTTTATTAAGTACACTGCGGTTAAATCTCAGTCTGAGTCTGCTGCCGTTGCGCAGAGAGGCACATATATCGGCAGGCTGAAACGCGGTTTTACGCTCGTCAGAAAACATCAGATTTTATATCCGCTCGCCATTTACTGTATCTTTATGAATTTTGCGGCTGCCCCTTGGGAAGCTCTCTCAGCCGTTTACGTGGCGGAAGATTTAAACGGCCAGCCGATCGTTTACTCACTTTTAAAGGCCACCACCGCCGCAGGCGCGTTTTTATTGGGGTTTGTGCTGGCGAAAGTCAAAGTAAACAGGTACGGCCTGCTATTTGTAACTGCCGGCATTGTGGAAGGGATTGCATTCTCTATTACCGGGATGAATACCTTTTTGCCGCTCGTTTTTCTCGCTGCGTTTACCTTTGGCGCCGCAGTCAGTGCTGTTAATGTTCCTGAGTACACGATTATCCAGACATCTGTGGACAGTGAGGATCAGCCGCAAGTCTACGCCGTTATACATATGATCTCAAATATTTCGATTCCTGCCGGAGCTGTCATTTGCGGGTACGCCGCAAACGCTTTTGGTTCAGGACCTGTGATTGCAGCCGGAGGAATTGTCGAAATTATCGCGGGTATCGGCATATTGCTGTTTACAAAGCTGGCCAAAGCAGAACAGGCCGATTTGGTCAAAGAAAGAGAAGCAAGTGTTCATCTATAAAGGATTTTGTCAACAATCTGAACGCCATGCCTCGCGCATGGCGTATTTTTTATATCTATGGGTCCGGCACAAAATACGACTCCGGTCTTATATCAAAATCAATCTCTGATTCGTTTTGCGCAAATGCCAATTTGTTTAAGATGAAGACAAGGAAAACGAAAGGAGGATCTGCATGAAGATAAATATGAAAACGATCGGCGGATTCTTGTTCATTGTATTTGGGATCTCCGTCTTTTTTGGAGGAGGAAGCTTCGGCTTTATCATCCCGCTTGCCATCGGCGCCTTGATGACATACGCAGGAATCAAAAGATTTGCAGCAGGAAAAGCCATCACAGGAATCATTGTGGGCGGTATCGGAGCGATCATGCTCATCTGTTCACTTCCATTTATGGTCGGGCTCGCACTGGCGGCAGCAATGGTGTATTACGGCTGGAAGCTGATGAAAAACGGATCAGCTGATAACGATGCATCATCTTTTGGTTCTGAACCGTCTTCGGCTGCCTACCAATTTCACTTTGATGCCGAGTGGGAAGAATTTTTGAAGAAAAAATAATATCAGTGTATAAGGAGGAATCAGGTATGGTATTCAAAAGAATGAGAGATATGTTTGTTGCGTCAGTTCATGAAGGGCTTGATAAACTGGAGAACCCGAAGGTGATGCTGAATCAATATGTCCGTGATATGGAAAGTGACATTGCAAAAGCAAAACAAACCATTGTAAAACAGCACACGATTGCCTATCAATTTAAGAAAAAATATGAAGAAGCAGCTGAAGTGGCTGGCAAACGCAAAAACCAGGCGCAGCTCGCATTTGACGCAGGTGAAGAAGACCTGGCGAAAAAGGCGCTGACTGAAATGAAATATCTAGAAGGGAAGGCGGCTGAGCATAAAGCGTCGTATGAACAAGCGAACAGTCAGCTTGCTGACCTGAAAGAACAGCTGGCTGCGCTTGAAACTAAGCTGCAGGACGTAAAGGATAAAAAACAGGCGCTGATTGCCCGGGCCAATGCGGCAAAAGCAAAAGACCATATGAATACGACATTTGACAAAATGGATAGCGAAAGCGCGTATCGTGAATTTTTGCGCATTGAAAACCGCATTGAGGAAATGGAGATTCGCGCGAATGATTCAAAGTCAGCTGAAGCCGGCACAGAACTCACGCGCAAAGAATTTGCAGACGAAGTGGAGGCGGAGATTGAACATATGAGGGCGCTCTCACTGCAAAAATCAGATCAGACATCACAAGCAGCAAATGAATAAACAGGACGGGGAAGGATTCGCGGTCAAGTCCTTCCCTTCCGCACGTATCAATTCACAGGCTTTTCCTTTATAATAGAATGAATGAGAAGGATGAAATCGAATGAAAAAAATGCTGGGCAAACTGTTAATCACTGCCGGTATTCTTGTGTTTTTTGGCGTCATCGTAAAAGACGTGTTTGCTGCAGGCTTGGGAATCATAAGCGGCACTGAAGCCGATTCAGCCAGCGCATCGCCGCGGGACATCGATAGCGTGGTCATTGAGTCGGACACCAAGGATGTCCAAATCATAGCGGAAGAACGAAATGACATATCGGCAGGCATTTCAGGAGACTCCGGAAAATTATTTGTCACTGAAAGCAGAAGGAAACTGGAGCTGGACGCAAAGGAAAAAGAGTTTCAATTTTTGAGTGGATTTAACCGTTCTTTTCTTGTCGTCCGGCTTCCTTATGATTATAAAGGGGATCTGACGGTGCGAACCTCAAGCGGGGACATATCAGTGGACGGGAATCAGCGTCTGGCGCTTTCCGGGATGAACGCAGCATCTGCGAGCGGAAATATGAGCGTGACGAACGTCCGCCTTCAAGAGATGAAAGTAAAGGGATCATCCGGTGATGTCACCATGTCAAATACGGTCTCCAACACAGCCCGTATTGACTCAGCTTCCGGAGACGTCAATCTGGCTGATGTCTCCGGCTCTCTTGATGTGAAGCTGACTTCCGGAGACCTGGATGCCGCACTGAAAAAGGTATCGGGTCCTGTATCTGTCACGCTGACAAGCGGTGACGCTGATCTGAGCCTTCCCGAAAGCGGCAGCTTTACAGTCAACGCGAAATCATCGAGTGGTGACGTCAGTTCGCCGTATTCATTTGCTGATACAGCACATAAAGAAGAACATCACATCACAGGCTCGCAAGGAAGCGGCCGGCATCCAATCGATATCAAAACGGACAGCGGGGATCTAACGATACGGTAGCACCAGGCAGAAGAAAGGAGGCGGACACCAGGAATGACAAAAAAACAGCTTCTCGGATTGATCATTGCTTTATTCGGCATCAGCATGTTTTTGCAAATTATCGGAATAGGCGATCTGCTGTTTTGGCCGCTCTTTTTTCTGATTGCCGGCTATTTCTTGAAAAAATATTCCCGTGATTGGCTCGGTTCCGTCATGTACATCTTTGCCGCGTTCTTATTTTTGAAAAACCTCTTCAGCATCACCTTTAATTTATTCGGCTATGCGTTTGCCGCCTTTCTGATTTACGCCGGCTATAGGCTTATCAAAGGAAAACCGATATTTGAACCGAGTGAGAAACGGGTCGATCTCACTAAAAAAGAACGGCACGAGCCGCCAAAAGATGAGAAACATCCCGACATCCGCAGCTTTTTTATCGGGGAGCTGCAAATGATGAAGCAGCCGTTTGACCTGAATGATCTCAATATCTCCGGTTTTATCGGAGATATCAAAATCGACTTGTCTAAAGCGATGATTCCCGAAGGAGAAAGTACAATCGTCATTAGCGGCGTCATTGGAAACGTTGATGTTTATGTGCCATCAGACCTTGAAGTGGCTGTCAGCTCGGCCGTTTTTATCGGTGATATTAATCTGATCGGCTTGAAGAAAAGCGGTTTAAGCACGAAGGTATATGCCGTGTCACCTGATTTCAGCGAATCAAAGCGCCGAGTGAAGGTATCCGTCTCCTTATTTATCGGTGATGTGGATGTGAAGTACGTATGAGAAAAAAACAGCTTGCCAGCCTCCAGTGGCGCGCCATCCGCATGACAACGGGAATCAGCTTGCTCCTTTTTGCCTGCATGATCTCCTTTATGATGGTATATTATCGGCTCGATCCGCTTGTTTTGCTGTCTACAAGCTGGTTTGGAATTCCGTTTATCCTGATATTGCTGCTGATCAGTGTGACGGTTGGTTTTGCCTCGGGGTATATGTACGGCAACAGGCTGAAGACAAGGGTTGATACATTAGTCGAATCGATTTTAACCTATGAAAACGGCAATTTCGCTTATCGAATACCGCCGCTTGGAGATGATGAAATCGGCCTGGCCGCCGATCAGCTGAATGAAATGGCGAAGCGCGTGGAGCTTCAAGTCGCTTCCTTGCAAAAACTTTCCAATGAACGCGCGGAATGGCAGGCGCAAATGAAGAAATCTGTGATATCAGAAGAACGCCAGCGATTGGCAAGAGATCTTCATGACGCGGTCAGCCAGCAGCTCTTTGCGATATCGATGATGACATCGGCTGTATTGGAACACGTCAAGGATGCTGACGATAAAACGGTCAAACGGATCAAGCTGGTCGAGCATATGGCAGGGGAAGCCCAAAATGAAATGAGGGCGCTGCTGCTTCATTTAAGGCCTGTTACCCTGGAAGGAAAAGGATTGAAAGAGGGGCTTACGGAGCTTTTGGACGAGTTCCGGAAGAAACAGCCGCTGGAAATTGAGTGGGATATTCAGGACACGCCGATATCCAAGGGGATGGAAGACCATTTGTTCAGGATCGTTCAGGAGGCCCTTTCAAATGTATTCAGACATTCAAAAGCCTCAAAGGTATCCGTCATTCTGAACGTAAAGAACAGTCAGCTCAGGCTAAAGGTCATTGATAATGGAAAAGGCTTTACAATGGACCAGGTGAAAGCATCCTCATATGGCTTGAACTCTATGAAAGAACGCGCAAGCGAAATCGGCGGGGTTGCCGAAGTCATTTCAGTAGAAGGAAAAGGTACACAAATCGAAGTGAAGGTTCCGATTTTCCCGGAAGAAAAAGGAGAGAACGAACGTGATTCGAGTATTATTGATTGATGATCATGAAATGGTCAGAATGGGGCTAGCGGCTTTTTTAGAGGCGCAGCCTGATATTGAAGTCATCGGTGAAGCGTCTGACGGCCGCGAAGGCGTGCGGCTTGCTGCCGAACTGTCGCCTGATGTCATTTTAATGGATCTTGTTATGGAGGGCATGGATGGAATTGAAGCTACAAAGCAAATTTGCCGGGAGATTCCTGATCCAAAAATTATTGTGCTCACAAGCTTCATAGATGATGACAAAGTGTATCCGATCATTGAAGCGGGCGCGCTCAGCTATTTATTGAAAACCTCAAAAGCGGCGGATATCGCCGATGCGATCCGCGCCGCAAGCAAGGGAGAGCCAAAGCTGGAATCAAAAGTGGCGGGAAAAGTATTGTCCCGGCTGCGCCACTCTGGTGAACACACGCTCCCGCATGAATCACTGACAAAACGGGAGCTCGAAATTCTCCGCCTGATCGCAGAAGGAAAGACAAACAAAGAAATCGGCGAAGAACTGTTTATCACCATTAAAACAGTCAAAACCCATATCACCAATCTACTATCAAAGCTGGATGTCAGTGACCGGACGCAGGCCGCAGTGTACGCCCACCGAAACAATCTCGTCAAATAGGCGAATGCTATTTGGTCGCGCCTTTTGTCCCAAAGTCTCTGATAATGACATTGACGCGATAGTCGATTTCCGCATTGCTGAAATATTCATCGTCCCATTTTCTGGATATTTCTTTCCACTTTTGAGGATAATGAATCCTGACCTCGTTTCCCAGACCGGTTACGTCTGCTTTGATCTCTTTTTGAAGCTTGCCTGTAATAAACGACGTTACGGTTTGATTTAATCGTTTGACGACTGCCTTTTCAATTTCCTTTATATAGGAATCCTTAAACGAATCTTCATTGGGGTTCCAGTCCTCGGATAAACGCCCTTCAATATTGCGTGTCACGATAAATTTGAACTTTCCGTCTTTGTAGATTGTTTTGATCTTGCGATTACTTGAATACACTTCATAAGAAAAGAAGTTGCCTTTGTGCTTCAAGTCGATCACACCGCCTTCGACTGTGCCTGTAAATAAGTTAATATTTTGAACTTCTCCCGGTGTTAAATTTCGCACCCAAAATTTGTTTTTAATGATGGAAGCCCCGTTAATCGCAAGCTTGCCATTTTCCTCACCGACATGCGGGATGAGAAACGAATCATCAGATGTCAAATGCTCCGATACCTCCCCCAATGTAACAGGGTTCATCATTTTAATTGTCACGTTATTATTTCCTGTCAGATCATAAATCACATTAGATGCGGGCTCTCCTCCATCACTCATCTTAAATATATCCTTCGTGCGGCCATCGGTCACAAAGACATACGAGCTTCGCCGGGTCCCGTTGTCTCTGACAAACTGATTAATCAGCGCGTCCATACCGATATTGTCAGAAATGACGTCCTTGGAAAAAAGAATGACTCGCAAATGCTGAGGAAACGTAGGGTTATGCTTTAATGCAGATGTTCTGGTCATTTGATGGACAGTTTCACCCTTTGTGACAGAAAGCTGTGTTGGATCAGGTGGAGAGCCTTCCTGGGTGCTGATCTTTTTCGGCACGAGAATCTGCTGTGTCAGTTCTAAATTTTCATCATCCGGCTTATCTAAGCCCACACCAATCACCAAGCTTAATTCCTCGATGTTCCGGCTGTCCCAGCACCCGGACAGCAAAAGAACGCACATGACTATACTTAAAATCCGGATCTTCATTTTGCTGTAATCCTCCTTTTGAGAGCGACGATGAAAAAGAGAATGAAAGGGAGCACGAACAGGCCGACGAAAATGTACCCGAGATAATCGCTGTACATCATGACTTCGTTTGTGTCACCCGGCCAAAGCGAGAAGTAATAGACAGCTACGCCAATAAGAACCATGCTTTTTTTAGTTGATAGTCCAAACGTCTTCTTGAGCCCATTAGCGGCAAAATAGCCGTAAATGACAAACGTCGTGAAAAATTGAATAATCCAGACGATTAGTAAAAACGATTCAAACCGCTCAATGAATACGCCCTTGAGCTCAAAGGACTGAAAGAGAGAAATGGTCGGCCAGATCAGCGTCTTTACCTCAGGAGCGGTCAAAGCCCCGACAACGATAATATACGTAATGATATATAACACAATAGGAATCAAAAAGCCGAAAGATGCATATCTGAATGTATATTTCTTTTTTTTCATATGTTCGGGAAGAAACAGCATAATTTCCACACCTAAAAACGAGATGGAGACGACAGTAAGTGAATTGGCAATGGGGCCAAGTCCTTCACCTAAAACAGGCCGCAAATTATTAATGTCGAAAATTTTAAAGCTGATCCCGAATACAATCAGCAAAATAATAATCGTAACGGTTAAATAAAAGGGGAATAATCGCGATACATCACTTAATCCCCCGATGATTAAATAGATGCCGCAAGCGATAAACGTCAAAATAATCACCTGAACCGGCGTTCTCTCCAGCAGGAAAAATTTCACCATTTCAGCCATCGCACGACTTTCAAAGCTGGCTACCCCAGTAAAATAACAGCAGATCAAAAGGCTGATGATGCTGCCGAACCATTTCCCGAGCCCTTCCCGCAAATATTCAAACAGAGAAGAATACTGATGTTTTTTCTGAATAAGGGTATTTAAATAAATGAAAAAAATGAATATAACGCCTTCTAAAATGAGCGTAATCCAGCCGTCAGGGGTGTTGGCCTTAGTCGTCAGCGCTCTCGGCAATGTTAATAGACCGGCGCCTAGCATTGTATTCGCGATAATCGAAATTCCCTGGAAAGTATTAAGTTTCAGTGGAGTCTGTTTTTGGCTCATTTGGATTATTCGCCTCTTTTGGTTTGTTTTTAATTGGGAGACGGATAATGGAATCATCCGTATTTTTCAAACTGAAGAACCCGTTTGGAGAAAAATACGGAGATCCAAAGCTTGTTTGTCTCGTTAGGTGTGTATAAATGACAAGCATAAATAAAATGATTCCGTACAGCCCAAGAATAGCGGCGCAAAACATTGAAATAAAACGCAGCACCCGGAAAGACAGGCCCATCCCGTATTGAGGAACGGTAAAGGATGCAAGAGCAATGACACTGACTACGATCACCATAATCGAACTGACGAGACTCGCTTCTACCGCCGCCTGTCCGATAACAACACCCCCGACGAGGCCGATCGTCTGGCCGAGCGGATTGGGGAGGCGGAGCCCGGCTTCTCTTAACAGCTCGATGGTTACTTCCATCAGCAGAGCTTCAAATATCGGAGGGAACGGCACGTTTTCCCTATTTGCCGAAATCGTGACGGCGAGCGCGGTCGGCAGCAGCCCTTGATGGAAGGACACGAGCGCGATATAAATAGATGACAAAAACAAGGTAATGAAGATAGAAGCAAAACGCAGCAATCGGATCAGCGATGCTGATATCCAGCGCTCATAGTAGTCATCCGGGGATTGCATCAGTACGCCGAGAGAAACCGGCACCAGCAGGACAAATGGTGAACTATCGACCAAAATGGCCACCCGGCCGTTAAACAGGGCTGACGATACCTTATCAGGCCTTTCCGTATTTTGAATCTGCGGAAACGGCGAATATTTATTATCTTCAATAAGTTCCTCAAGTGTGCCGCTGTCCTGGATATCCTCCAGCTGGACATTTTTAAGCCGCGCTTTCACTTCTTTTATGACGGACTTTTTTGCTTTCCCCTCTATGTACATAATGGCTGCAGGTTTCAGCTTGTTATCGCCGATCATGATTTTTTTGGTGATTAACTTCGGATGAGGGGTTCTTTGTCTGATCAGCGCGAGATTTGTATTGAGATCTTCTACAAACGCCACTTTTGGGCCGCGAACGACTTTTTCAGTTGTCGGCTCTGCCAGACTTCTCGTTTTTTTCTTTCCTGTAGACAGAATATAGACATTGTCCAATCCGTTGATAAACACAGCGCAATTGCCGCTTAAAATAGATTCAACCGCTTTTTTCGCGGTTTTAACGGGTCTTGCATCTAGCTGGTCAAGTCGTTTTTTGACCTCGTCAAGCGTGAGAGTCTCCTCATCTTTGATTAAGATTTTTATCGATTCTGCAACCTTATGCTGATCATTCAATTCACTAAAATACAGATAGTAAAAAACAAGCCCGTTGGAGAGCATTTTTTTGTTTTTTACGAGATCATCGTTTTCTTTTAATTTAGGAAGCACCAATGCCAAATTATCGTGTATATATTCCTTAAACTCTGTTTGTTCCAACGAGGTCACCTCTTGTCTAAAACCTTAGTAGAGGTTATCTTTTCCTGTTAAAAAAATGATATACTGTGTTACAGTATTTCGTGGCAGAAGTTTTTTATGAAAGCGGAGGATATGAACAGTGGCACAGGTAAGACTTGCAGGAAAACAAGAAGAAATCGAACAGCTCATCAAATCTTTTGAAAAAAATTACGAGGTCTCCTATACATCAAAGGAGTACGGCAGGACGAATCCAAAGTACAAATATTCAAAGGATTCCCGCGTATATCTCGAATTAAAATTAAAATCAGCCAAGATAGAAAAATAAAAAAGGATTTTTTGTGTCACTGGCGAATTATGATCTAGTGAAGCAACCGTTATGGAGGGATACATAAATGGAATACAGAATTGAACGAGACACCATGGGAGAAGTGAAAGTTCCTGCTGATAAATTTTGGGGCGCCCAAACACAGCGAAGCAAGGAGAACTTCAAGATCGGTTCTGAAAAAATGCCGATGCGTGTTGTGAAGGCGTTTGCAATATTAAAACGAAGCACAGCGCTCGCTAATCAACGCCTTGGCAATTTGGATGCGGAAAAAGCGGAGGCGATTGCAGCGGTTTGTGATGATGTGCTCAAAGGCAAATACGATGACAACTTCCCGCTAGTCGTTTGGCAGACTGGAAGCGGCACACAAAGCAATATGAACATGAATGAAGTGGTCGCCAACCGCGCGACTGCCCTATTAAAAGAAAAGAACTCTGATCAAACGATTCATCCAAATGATGACGTGAACCGGAGCCAAAGCTCAAACGACACATTCCCGACTGCGATGCATGTGGCCGCTGTCTTGGCTGTTTACGAGCAGCTTGTGCCGGCGCTTGACCAGCTTCGCCATACATTGGATGAAAAAGCGAAAGCCTACAACGATATTGTTAAAATCGGACGCACGCACCTTCAGGATGCTACGCCTCTGACGCTCGGACAGGAAATCAGCGGATGGGTTTACATGCTGGACCGTTCGAAGGAAATGATTTTGGAAGCGACAGAAAAAATGCGTGCGCTTGCAATCGGCGGGACGGCTGTCGGAACAGGAATTAACGCTCACCCAGAGTTTGGAGAGCTTGTCTCAGAAGAGATCTCAAACCTGACCGGCCAAGCGTTCACCAGCTCGCCGAATAAATTCCACGCGCTGACAAGCCATGACGAAATCACGTATGCACACGGCGCGTTAAAAGCGCTTGCGGCTGACTTAATGAAAATCGCAAACGATGTCAGATGGCTTGCGAGCGGACCTCGCTGCGGCATCGGGGAGATCGCCATCCCTGAAAATGAACCGGGCAGCTCCATTATGCCTGGTAAAGTCAACCCGACACAAAGTGAAGCATTGACAATGATTGCTGCCCAAATCATGGGGAACGATGCGACAATCGGCTTTGCGGCGAGTCAGGGGAACTTTGAGCTGAACGTGTTTAAGCCTGTGATTATTTACAACTTCCTGCAATCTGTGCAGCTGCTGAGCGACGGCATGAATTCCTTCCATGATAAATGTGCGGTCGGCATTGAGCCTGACAAAGAAACCATTCAGGAAAACCTGTCCAATTCATTAATGCTTGTTACAGCGCTGAATCCGCATATCGGATACGAAAACGCGGCGAAAATCGCCAAGCTTGCCCATAAAGAAGGATTGACGCTGAAAGAAGCGGCATTGAAGCTTGAATTGCTGACAGAGGAGCAATTTAACGAAATGGTGAAGCCGGAAGATATGGTAAAACCAAAAGCGTAATAGACAGAAAAAAACGGCTGCTGTTGAAGCAGCCGTTCTTCTAAATATATTGCTGATGTAACAGATATTTCAGCTGCTCCGCATCTTTGGCGAGGGCTTCACACTCCGTCAGATTATGGATCATTCCTTTTATGATCGCCAGCTTCGGTGTTTTTTTCTGTATTTCTGCTTCAAGTATGTCCAAGCTCTCCGATAATTCAAGAGAGGAGTTTGTGTGTAAGCTGTTCAATTTGTCACGAAGGCTTTTCATAATCGATTCAGTCAGCGGATCAGGCCGTCCGTGCGTAAGAGGCCCAAATAAAGAGCTTGCTTCTTCCAACGTGATGAAAGGCTTATCGTTTCGTTCAGCCATGCCTTTTACCATGTCATCAATTCTATTCATCATGATATCAGCTAATTGGTCAGGCTTCACAGTGTAGCCGAGCAGGATTAAGCATTCCAGGTAAATCTGGCTGATGCCCTCTATTAAGAAACAAAGTTCTGCAGTATATGGTTCCGCCTTTTTTCCGTAAATGTTCAGAAGGCTGTCGATATGAAATTGAAGTGAGGACTGCCGGATTTTTTTGGCGTATTGCTCCACCTCCTCTGTGTAAGGCAGAGAGCCTTCCTTCATCTGCATGCTGATAAAATCCTTGTGTTCCAGAATGTTTTCATAGAGCACGGTCAGCTGTTTGCGGTAAGCCGTTCTTGGGCTGTCGCCTTTCGTTTGAATATCTAAAATTCGGGTAAACGTTTTATCGTAATAGTAGTTCAGCATAGACAGAAGAAGCGCTTCTTTCGAAGGAAAATAAATATAAAAAGCGCCTTTGGATATTTTGCATGCTTTTGCGATTTCTTGAACTGATGTTGCATTGTATCCTTTTTGGGCAAATAGTTTTAAGGCTGTTTCAATAATCAGCTTTTCTTTTTCCTTCAATGGTTCCACCCTTTCGGAGCCCGGAGGCCTCATGAGGATATGACCATATAGTCACACCTTCTGTTATAAAATTAACCTTATTGTAACTTGTTTTTTTATGATGTATTATTTATATTGTAAATTGAGATGACCAAACGGTCAAAGCTCAAGCGAAAGGGTGAATCTAAAATGAGAGAATTGGACGAAATGATCAGCCGCTTGCGAAACAGAGGAATTAAAGTGGAGAAAGTCAAATATCCGAAGCAGACATTGTCAGAGAAAAAATGGGTTCATCAGTGCAAACAGCCGCTCAAAACAAATTACAGAGATTTTAACGGCTACTCTTTCACATAAAAAATAGACTGCAAAAACAATTACAGTCTAGTTGGCACTGCTATTCGGTATGTTACACCCGTTTTGTCGTTTTCAATTGAGATAGACGCCTTATGAAGAGTTAAAATTCGTTTTACGATGCTGAGACCAATGCCGAATTCGCCTTTCTTCCCTTTATTAAAAGGCTCATAGAGGCTGGAGAGCATCTCATCTTCAATATGCGGGCCGTCATTTTTAATGGTGATCACAATATTCCGATCATCTTGTTTCATGCTGATTTCTATTTTTGTCTCAGCGTAGCGGATTTGATTTTCCAAAATATTTTCGAGAAGTTTATTCCATTGCTCCGGATCGCCCGGCATCAGAATGTCTTTTTCTACATCAGTTTCCCACGATAACTCTTTTCGAGCCCACTTCAGTCTTTCGATGACGTCTTCTGTCACTTCCACGATACTGAACATATCGTACTGCACTTTTTGCTTCGCTAAATAATCCAGCTTCGTTAAATATAATAAATCCTTTATTTTTTTCTCCAGCTTAAGGGCTTCGCCTTCAATAACATCTACTGTATTTTCAAGATCCCCTTTAGGAAAAATCCCGTCCTTAATCGATTGTGTGTAGCCTCTGATGACCATAACCGGTGTTTTTAAATCGTGAGAGATATTTTGCAAAAGGGTTCTTTCCGTTTCGTCCTTTTGCACAAGCTTTTGGCGCATCTCTTCGATGGTATGGCCCAGCTTGCCGATCTCGTCTTTCCGGTCCACTTTCACTGGGTCATCCCAATCTTGTTCGGAAATCCGTTTGACGTGCTTTTCAAATGACACGAGGGGCCTTGATAAATACTTCGCAAGCCAAATGGCCGGAATCCAGCTTAATAAAATGACAACAGCTATAATAAACAAAAGCTGTTTGAATAGCGTATAGGCCAGATCGTCCCGATAAGAATCAAGCGCATAAGAGAGCATCATAGCTGATTGACCATTAACGGAAAGCCCCTTTTTGATGACAAAAAACACTTTCTCTCCATTGACGTCTGCGCTGTACCGTTTCTTTTCGGCCGCTTGTTTATTGGCCAGCTTGTACACCTTATGGATGAACGAAGACGACAAAATGCTTACATCCTTATCTGAGGAGGCAGCTTCATTTTCAGGCAGGAGCACGTGCTGGACGGAGCGGACGGTTGTCGGCGCCGTGGCTTCCTCGCTGTAATAGCGCCTTTCAATAGAACCTGGCAGGCGGTACTCCGTCAGAACATGCTGTTCATTTTCAATCGTCGCATACGTTTCATTGGTGAAGAAATCGCGCAGCGTGTTTGAAAATAACACAAGCAGCAAAATGGATATCCCTAACAGGATGCCGGATATGACAACCCATATTTGAAACGAAAGCGGCTTGTTTTTCATGATGTCATCATCCTGTAGCCGAATCCGTAAATCGTCTCGACCTTCAATTCAGGCATTTTTTTGCGCAGTCTCCGGACGAGGTCATCAACAACCCGGTCTGTTCCAAAGTAGTCATGCCCCCATACTTTTACGAGAATATCCTCACGCGAGTATGGATGTCCTTTATGATGGATAAATAACAGGAGCAGATCAAATTCTTTCGTTGTCAAATTGATCAACTTTCCGTTTTCATCATAGACCTCGCGGGCGTCTTCAGCGACCCGATACGAGGAGACGGCGATTTCATGTTTTTGTACAGGTGGAGCTTCCTTATAAACGAGCTCAAGCAGCTTTTGGACACGTATGATCAGCTCACGCGGCAGGAATGGCTTTGAAATATAGTCATTGCTGCCAAGCTCTAAACCAAGTACTCTGTCAATATCTGCATCTCGGGCGGAAATAAAAATGACCGGCACGTCAGGGTCTTTCGCTTTGATTTCTTTTATTAATGTATAGCCGTCGGTATCCGGCAGCATGATATCGAGAATCCAGAGGTGGGGAGACGGCGTCATTTTCTTTCGGGCGTCTTCACCTTTCGTAAAAGATGTAATGTTCCAGCCCTCATTTTCTAAATACTTCGTCAGCAGTTCGTTCAGGTTATCCTCATCTTCAACTAGATAAATGGTGTATGACAAGGCTCTTCACATCCTTTCAACGTCATTATAAACTAGTTTTAACATACGGCAGGCCATTTTCATAATTTCACATATTCTTTTCATTTTTATCCCACAATGTTTGTTTATGATGTGTATAAGGGAAGAAAGGAAGAGAAAAAGAGCGAGGAAGATGCAGGATGATCAAACATATTGTATTTTGGTGCTTTGCTTTTCTTCTCATCATTGGGACAATTGAACTTGTACATGCGTTGACGATGTAACGATAAATGAAAAACCGTTAAAGGAGTGTAGGAACATGGATTATCGACGTGATGATCAAAACGACCAACATCAAACAGAATCTTCACATACAGAACATCAGAATTCAGAAAACCGGCAGCAGATTGACCATCCTGAACAGGAATTGCTTGACGCGCCTGTTTCATATGAAGCGGGACGGAAAGAAACGGCTTCCTCTTTAGAAATGGAGAAGAAAGAAACAGCTGTGAAAAAAGAAAAGAAAAGGAAAGCCGCATGGCTGAGCCCGATTTTGGGCGGGATTATCGGCGGCGGCCTGATGCTCGGCATCGCGCCTTATCTGCCGTCAGACCAAGATCAGACGACGGAGACCGCTTCCGCGAATAAACAGGTACAGTCAGATCATTTTACAACGACACCGATCACAAACGCTTCAAACGTCGCTGATATGGTAGAGGATTTAGAGCCGACGATTGTCGGAATCTCAAATATCCAAACCTCGCAAAATAACACTTTCGGCACAGGAGGCGGCTCCAGCTCGGAAAGTGAAAGCGGAACCGGATCAGGCGTCATTTTCAACAAAGACGGTGATAAAGCGTATATCATTACAAATAATCATGTCGTTGAAGGGGCGAATAAGCTGACGGTCACGTTATATAATGGAGAAACGGAAAGTGCCAAGCTTGTCGGCAGCGATGCGATAACCGATTTGGCTGTTCTGGAGATCAGCGGCAAGAACATCAAAAAAGTCGCGAGCTTCGGTGACTCATCACAGCTGCGCACGGGCGAAAAGGTCATCGCCATCGGAAATCCGCTCGGACAGCAGTTTTCCGGTACGGTGACACAAGGCATCATCAGCGGTCTGAACCGGACAATTGATGTCGATACCACACAAGGCAAGGTGGAAATGAACGTGCTGCAAACTGACGCAGCGATCAATCCAGGGAACAGCGGAGGCCCGTTAATCAACGCGAGCGGCCAAGTGATCGGCATCAACAGCTTAAAGGTGAGCGAGAGCGGCGTAGAATCACTTGGATTTGCGATCCCGAGCAATGATGTCGAGCCGATTGTTGACCAGCTGCTTGAAAATGGAAAGGTAGAACGTCCGTTTTTAGGCGTGCAAATGATTGACATGTCACAAGTTCCTCAAACCTATCAGGAAAATACGCTTGGCCTGTTTGGAGATCAATTAGGCAAAGGTGTGTATGTAAAAGAAGTTCAAGGACATTCACCAGCGGCCAAAGCCGGTATCAAATCTGAGGATGTCATTGTCAAACTAAACGGGAAAGACGTGGAAAGCAGCGCGGATATCCGTCAGATCCTTTACAAGGACTTGAAAGTCGGAGACAAAACAACCATACAAGTCCTTCGAAACGGAAAAACCGAAACCTTGAATGTGACTCTGACCAAGCAGACAGAAAGCAGCTCAAGTTAGGAGTAATCAAAAAGCTGAACCCGAAAAGGGTTCAGCTTTTTTTTATCCTAAGTAAGCGGAAAGCATCCACACTTGTTTTTCAACTTCATCAATTAATCCGACAAACAAGTCCGCTGTCGCGTTGTCTTGATTTTCTTCAGCCAGGCCGATTACGAATTTAGATTCGCTGCTGATTTGTTTGTAGTCGTTTACCAATGCTTGTACCATTTCTGATGCTGATGTTTCGTTTCCGCTGTCAGTGATAGATGCATGCTCAGTATATTCCTTCAATGTGGCTACAGGCTGGCCGCCGATTGCCAGCAGGCGCTCAGCGATAGTATCAACTGTTTCCGCCGCATGGTCGTACAATTCTTCAAATTTCTCATGCAATGTGAAGAAATGCGGCCCTTTCACATACCAATGGAAACGGTGGAGCTTAGAGTATAAAAGAAACCAGTTTGATAATTGTGTGTTCATTGAATTCTCAACTAATGTTTGGTTTGTTTTTGCGTTTTCAGTTTTCATAAGATAACGTCCTCCTTGTGATCTGTTAATTTAATTATACCACGTATCAATTAAAAATCAATACTAAATTATAATAATTATAATTTAGATCATCTGAATAGTTTTTTCTTTAGGATAGACTCCCATGCAGACCAAGGAAAAAGCGCTCGGAATAACAAGGTGAGCTTGACGCCTTTTCCGATCGGATATCGCAATTTCTTTATGTGCTGTTTTGTTGCCAATTGATAAATAAGGTCGGCAACTTCTTGGGGATCTCCGCTTTCGTCCGCGTTTTTTTCAACGTAGGAAAGGATCTTTTTATAGTATTGATGATAGGCTGAATCGTCAGCAGGCACCGACATATAATGTGATAAAGAGGTGGACCAGATCGACGTTTTGTATGAGCCGGGCTCGACCAAAGCGGTGTGGATACCGAACGGAAGCAGCTCCACACGCAGGCTCTCAGAAAAACCCTCCAATGCATGCTTGGAGGATGCATAAGGCGACAGTGCGGGAAATCCGGTCAGGCCGCTGATGCTGCTCACGTTTATAATCTTTGCTCCGCCATGCTTTCTTATGTAAGGCAGAATGGTTTTTGTCACATGGATTACTCCGAAGACATTCGTTTCAAATTGTTGTCTGAAATGGTCCATCGGCACATCCTCGACAAATCCTCCATAAGCGGCTCCGGCGTTGTTGACGAGAAGATCAATAGGAGCGTAAGCGCTAATGGCTTTTCCGAATGAGGCTATCGAATGTTCATCGGTGACGTCGAGAGCGGTAATGTGGATAGAGTCAGCTACATGGTGGGCTGCGGCCAACTCCCGAAGCTGTTCAGCTTTCTCAGGCTGTCTTGTTGTGGCAATCACAAAAAATGTCTTGGCGAGCTTTACGGCTGCCAGCTGGCCAAAGCCTTTTGAAGCTCCTGTTACGATCGCGATTTTTTTATTCATTGTATACCTCCTATTTACCTGCTACAGCTATTGTACAATCATGAACGGAAAATGACCCCTATAAAAGAAATTTTTATACAATAATTCAGAATTGTTCTATAATAAGACGAAAGAGGAAAGGGGTTTTGTATAATGGCGCTGCAAGGGATAGACCAAAGATGGGATCTGGATTCGTTTTTTAAGGGCGGGAGCCAATCAGCAGAATTTAAAGGATATATTGAAAAGCTTTCACAAAGTCTGCGTGCATTTCAAGAGATGACTGATGGGTTTCAGGTGCCTGAATCGCCTGAAGACGCTGAAGCGATGATTGCTTTGCTAGATTTATTCGAACAGACTTCTGTCAAACTTCAGCAGGCTGGTGCTTTTGTTGCTTGCCTTCAGGCCCAGAATATCAGTGATCAAAAGGCTGCTGAGCATCAGTCACTCATGAATCGGCTTAACGCAGAATTCCAATCGTCCCTCGTCACCTTAGATCATAAACTGGTGGCCATTGAACAAGATGTGTGGAATGAATTGTTAACAAAACCGGGATTACGTGATGTATCGTACATATTAAATGAAAGAAGACAAAGGGTTGCCGAAAAGCTCAGCCCGGGTAAAGAAAAACTGATTGGAAACCTTGCGGTGGACGGATATCACGCTTGGAGTGACTTATACAATATGGTTGTCGGGAAAATGACCATACCATATGAGGAAAACGGTGAGAATAAGCAATTGTCTGTCGGTCAGGCGGAAAATGTGATGGGGCATCAAGACCGCGCTGTCAGAAAAACAATATATGAACGTTTGCATCAAGCGTGGGAAAGCAAGCAGGATCTATTCAGCAGCACACTCAATCATTTGGCGGGGTTCCGGCTTGAAACCTATAAAGCGCGCGGCTGGGAGAATGTCCTGAAGGAGCCGCTGCAGATCAACAGGATGAAAAAAGAAACATTGGATACGATGTGGCAGGTCATCACTGAAAACAAGCAGCCGTTCGTTCAGTTTTTGAACCGCAAAGCGTCCATGCTCGGCCTTGAAAAGCTCAGCTGGTACGATGTTGAGGCCCCAATCGGATCTGATGGAAAGGTGTATTCATATGATGAAGCCGCAAATGTCATTGTCAGCCAATTTTCCACGTTTGGCAAAAAGCTGTCCGCTTTCACAGAAAAAGCGTTTCGGGACCGTTGGGTTGAGGCGGAAGACAGGAGCGGAAAAAGAGTCGGCGGTTTTTGCACGAGCTTTCCGGACAGCGGGGAATCGCGGATTTTCATGACATTTTCGGGAAGTGCCTCAAATGTATCAACGCTTGCACATGAGCTCGGGCACGCGTTCCATCAGGAAGCGATGCTCAACGTCAGGCCGTTAAACCGGTCCTACGCGATGAACGTAGCGGAAACGGCTTCAACGTTTGCCGAGATGATTGTGGCGGACGCGACTGTTCAGCAGGCGGAGACGAAGGAAGAAAAGCTTGTCCTTCTCGAGGATAAAGTACAAAGAAGCGTTGCGTTCTTCATGAATATCCACGCCAGGTTCCTATTCGAAACGAGATTTTACGAAGAACGAAAGCGGGGAGCCGTCCCGGCCGCCCGTTTGAATGAACTGATGGAAGAGGCGCAAAAAGAGGCATACTGCAACTCATTAGGAGAGTACCATCCGCTCTTTTGGGCGTCGAAGCTCCACTTCCATATTACGAGAGTGCCGTTTTACAATTTTCCTTATACGTTCGGCTACCTGTTTTCTCTCGGCATTTACGCACTGGCGCTTGAAGAAAAAAACGCGTTTGAAGAGAAATATACCGCGCTATTGCGGGATACGGCTTCTATGACCGTGGAGGATTTGGCGATGAAGCATTTGGGCGCTGACATTACGAAGCGAGATTTCTGGGAGAATGCCATCAAGCTGGCCGTGCGGGATGCGGAAGCCTTTTTGGAAATGACTGAATCTTAAAAGCCGTGGCGTTATACGCCTCGGCTTTTTCAATCCATCTCTGAATGAGGATTCCATTCTCTGGACATACCTAAAACAAATGGAATCCTACAGGGGGGAGACATATGCGTTTGATCAGAGCAGCCGGGGCTATTTGCTTCGCAATGGTTCTGATTGCTGGCTGCCGTCTCAACGAAGACAAGCAGCAGGCAGAAGGAGAAAATACAGCCGTCACCCAGCTGAAGTCTGTTCCTTACAGCGATTTTTCGCTCCGTGTGAGCTACGGAGATGGTGAGCATAATCGGTATGAAGGCATATATACAAAAAAAGGGACTCAGGAAACAGCGGAAATCCAGGATAAGCTCTCCGGTGTCAAGCAGGAGGGGGAAGAAGCCTTAGATGAGATGAAAATGATTCTGAGCGAGCTTTCCGTAACAGAGCAAATGGCTGAATCTGAAGTGATTCACAGTGTGCTGGCAGCGTTTAATCTGGACAGCCATTATGATCATATCGACTTAAAACTAAAGCTGAAGGACGGCTCAGTCAGAGAAATTAAGAAATGATCTTGTGATGAAAAACCCATAAACGCCAATTATGTCCAAAATACTAATTGAAAATGATTTTCAAAGTCACTGTTTTCTGCTACAATGAGGGATATATGGCCATATGAAAATGGCTGAATATCGAATCACTTGCATTGATGACAATTGACTTCAGACGCATATATATAGAAAACGTGTAATACATAGTGCTGCTAAAAAGCCAGCAAAAAGGAGCGGTTATGGGTATGAGTGCAATTTCTACAGAAACGCTGAGCTTAGGATACGGGGATGCCGTTATTATTGATGAGTTGAATTTAACCATTCCAAAAGGTGAAATTACCGTATTTATTGGCAGCAACGGCTGCGGAAAATCGACACTTTTACGTTCATTAGCGCGCCTGATGAAGCCGAGAGGCGGTTCAGTGCTGCTGGAAGGAAGAGCGATTGCCAAGCTTCCGACGAAGGAAGTCGCAAAAGAGCTCGCAATCCTGCCGCAGGGCCCTTCGGCTCCAGAGGGGCTGACGGTGCATCAGCTGGTGAAGCAAGGAAGGTACCCTTACCAAAATTGGCTGAAACAGTGGTCAAAAGAGGATGAGGCAGCGGTTGAGAGAGCGCTTAAAGCAACCAAACTTGAGGACATGGCTGACCGCGCCGTCGACTCTTTGTCAGGAGGACAGCGCCAGCGGGCTTGGATCGCGATGACGCTTGCGCAGGAAACGGATATTATCCTTCTGGATGAGCCGACAACGTATTTAGACATGACGCACCAAATTGAAATCCTTGATTTGCTGTTTGAGCTGAATGAAAAGGAAGAGCGGACGATTGTGATGGTTCTTCATGACTTAAACTTGGCATGCCGCTACGCGCATCACCTTGTAGCCATAAAAGATAAACGGATTTATGCTGAAGGACGTCCGGAAGAGGTTATCACCTGTGACCTTGTGCAAAATGTGTTTTCTATGAACTGCCAGGTTACACAGGACCCGCTGTTCGGAACGCCTCTTTGCATTCCTCACGGCAGGGGCAGATGCATTGTCCAGGAAGCGGCTTTCACATCACATGGGTAATCAATAATGCCAGCGAAAGGAGCTTTCAATTTGAGAAAGCTCCTTGCTGTTTTTTCGAAAGGAAGATGGAAAATGGATCACAAACTTCAGGAGCAGCTCGATGGATTGCTGGAGAAGTATACTGAGCTTCTGCTTGGTGAAGCAAGCAATGAGCTAAAAGAAGAAGTGAAGCAATGGATTTTGTACACGCATATAGCCAAAAGCATGCCGCCGCTCGCTAAGCATTGGAATGCGACATATCCTGACGCGAAGCAGGGCATTAAAGATGTTATTCAGCATATTAAGGAATTGAATGAAGCCCATCGAAACAAACAATAAAAAAGCAGTCTGCCCATTACAGCAGACTGCTTTTTTGTGATGCTGCCGTTTGATCTGGCGCAAAGGAATCCATAAAGGTCCGCAGCGCACTGCTGATAAACGAATCTTTACGGACAACAAATTCTGTTTTCATCTGGCTAAGCGCTTTAGGCAACGGGTACAAGCGAATCGCCCCTTCAGCCTCGTGTTTCTGCACAACCGTTCTCGGCAGCAATGAGATGCCAAGACCCGCTGTAACCCCGCCGATAATCGCTTCAAGCGTGCCAAATTCCATCATGACCGGCTGTGTGACACCGACGGAACGCAGCCATTTTTCAAGTGTCTCACGATATGAACAGCCTGTGCTGTAAACGAGAATCGGCTTTGTGGCGGCTTCTTCTGCATCAGACACGGAAGCCGCCGAAACAACCACTGGTTCTTCCTCAAATGCGGGATAGGATTCGAGATCAGGATGATTGCATTCACATCCGATAAACGCGCCATCCAATTCGTAACGAAGAACTTTATCGAGGAGAAATTGAGTATGCCCTGTCGTTAATGACAGCTGTACGTTTGGGTATTCTTCATAATAAGAAGCCAGAAGCTTCGGAAGCCTTACCGCGGCGGTTGTCTGTGTGGAGCCGATCATAAGCGGCCCGCTTGGTTCGACAGAGGATGAGAGTGCTTTTGACGCTTCATCCAGCAGGCCGATAATTTTATTCGCATAGTCCAGCAGCAGTTTTCCGCTTGCAGAAAGTGTCATGCCCCGATTATGGCGCAAAAACAGAATGGTGCCAAGCTCAGCTTCCAATTGCTGAACTCTTGCCGTGACATTCGATTGCACATAGCCAAGCTGCTTGGCCGCTTTCGTAATGGAACCTTCACGGGCTACCATTTGAAACACACGTAAATCTCCGCTTTCCATTTTGAATGCCTCCGTTCGTTTGTTGATATCAATCTGAATGATAACAAGTATCTTTAACAATCATTATACGTAACACCCAACCTGGATTACAATGGAATCAGCAAGATCATTTCATAAACAGCAAGGAGTGGAGGCAATGAATGTCATGAACAAAATAGCTCTCGTAACGGGGGGCGGTACAGGAATCGGAAGAGCAGCCAGCATGGAATTGGCAAAACGCGGAGCGATTGTTGCGGTGAATTATTCACGTTCGCAATCTGAAGCGGAGGAAACAGTCGAAATGATTCAAAAATCTGGCGGGCAAGCCTTTGCCATCAGAACGAATGTCTCAAAAGAGCGCGAAGTGCAGGATATGGTTCAATCGATCGTAAAAACGTACGGCACGATTGATGTTTTAGTCAATAATGCCAGTATGACACGGCATATTCCAATGGATGATCTTGAAGCTGCGACAGAAGATGTCTGGGATGAACTGTATGCTGTCAATGTGAAAGGGATGTTTTTCTGCGCGCGGGCAGTGGTCCCGTTCATGAAAAAAAGCAAGGCTGGAGCAATCGTAAATGTCGGAAGCATCGCAGGGATAACTGGGGCGGGCTCATCTATGCCTTACGCTGTGTCAAAATCGGCTGTACACGGTTTAACGAAATCTTTGGCGCACGCCTTGGCGCCTGAAATCAGAGTGAACGGTGTAGCACCGGGGGCTGTAGCAACGAGATGGTGGGCTGGCCAGGAAGAGAAAATGAAGAGCATGATCGGCACTTTGCCGCTGCAGCGAATGGCTGAATCGGATGATGTCGCCAAATTGATTTGTTCGCTTGTTGAACAGGAATCACTTACAGGCCAAATCATCACAGTTGACAGCGGACAGACGCTATAAAGAGAGGAGATGCGGGAGATGCCATTTGTACAGATTCATTTGCGGGCGAGGAGAAGCGAAGCGTGGCTTCAAACCCTAAGCAGGACCATCCACCAATCGATGATCGAAGAAATCAATGTGCCGGAAGATGACTATTTTCAAGTCATCAGGCAGTATGATAACAGCGAATTTTTTTATGATCCGTCTTATCTGCGGGTCGAGCGCACTGATGAACTGGTATACATTCATTTTACCTTGAAAGATTCAAGAACCACTGAACAGAAAAAAGCGCTTTACCGCTCAATCGCAAGCAGCCTTCATTCCAAGCTTGGCATAAGAAAAGATGATGTGTTTATCATGCTGGCCGGAAACCAGGATGAGGATTGGTCGTTTGGAAATGGAAGGGCCCAGATGATCGAATAAAAAAACCCCGCGGATTGGTACCCGCGGGGCGCTCTATTAATGCGAAGGTGATTCAATGGCTTGTGCCGCTTTTTCTTTTACTTGTTCATCCGTTTTCTTGTTCGATAGCTTGATTGGCTTTAAGAACAAGGTAAAAACGGCTCCGACTGCGATAAAGATCAAGCCTGTATAAAACACGCTGTGGAGCGAATCCATCAACGATGTTTTTAAAATGGGCATAATATGTGATGAGAAAGCCGCAGGGATTTGTTTCAATGCGTCCGGACTGAACAGTGATTGCAGCAGCCCTTGCGGATTAGTATCAATCATACTCTTTAGCTGGTCGGCAAATGAGCTTGCCTGTGCCGGAAGTGAGTCTAAATACGGCACAAGTTTATCTGTTAATAAGTTTCCTGACCTCGCATTCATTACAGCTCCCAGCATGGTAATGCCGAATGTTCCTCCGATAGAACGGAAGAATTGACTGGATGAGGTGACAACCCCAAGCTCTTCCTTCGAAAAGCTTTCTTGTAAAGCCAGTGTCAGAATCGGCATAACCAGACCCATTCCCAGACCAATAATCGCCATATACGATGTAGCGACAAGCTTGCTTGTATCAAGATCCAAAGTCGTTAACAGCAGGAATCCCCCGGCCATAATCAGCATGCCTGTTATGATTTGCGGTTTAATGCCGATTTTATAAACCAGCTGGCCGCCGATAATGCTTGTGATAATCATAGAGATCATCATCGGTGTCATAATCGTGCCTGATTCAGACGCACTTACACCGACAATTCCCTGCATAAAGAAAGGAACAAACGTAATCGCACCAAACATGCCGATACTCATAAAGAAACCGATCAAGTTTAAAAATGTAAACGTTCTGTTTTTAAAGAGATACATGGGCAGGATCGGTTCTTTTGCTTTTGATTCCACGATAATAAAGCTGACAATGCCGATCAGCGCAAGGGCAAACAGGCCAAGAATCTGCCACGAACCCCACGCATAATCTTTTCCGCCAAAGCTTAAGGCGAGCAGGAGGCTGACAACCCCGACAATCATTGTGAAAATCCCAGCGATATCGAAGTTGATCGGACCTGTCTGCTGGCGGCCCTGCAATCCTCGGGCAATAAAAATAACGGCAATAATTCCGACTGGAAGGTTAATATAGAAAACCCATTTCCAGTTGAGCGAGTCTACAATCCAGCCGCCGATTTGCGGCCCAATCACTGAAGCCAGCCCGTAAATCGCACCAAAGACCCCTTGGAATTTGGCACGCTGTTTTCCAGTGAATAAGTCACCGATGACAATCATCGCCATCGGCATCATAATGCCTCCGCCGATTCCCTGCAGCCCTCGGAAAATAATCAATTCTGTCATATTGTTGGCCATTCCGCACAAAGCGGAAGCGGCCATAAAAATAATCAAACCTGATACATAGACAATGCGCCGTCCCAATAAATCGGCCAGTTTACCGGCAATCGGAACGACTGTTGTTGAGGTTAATAAGTATGCTGTTGTCAGCCATGTCATCATGCTCAAACCGCCCAGATCACCGACAATTTTCGGCATGGCCGTTCCGACAATGGTACCGTCAAGAGCTGAAAAAAACATGGCAATCACTAAGCCTGTGATTAATAACGTCCGTTTTGATTGTTTGCCTTCATTACTCATGTCATCCGTTTCCTCTTTTCATGTTTTGCTTTTCATCCGCTTCAGCCGCAGCCTGTGCGAGTTTTTCTGTGATACGTGCCGCCTGAAGCATTTCCTCCTCCGTCAAGAAGGAAAGGTATCGGGCCATAATGGCTTTTCTGCCTGCCAAAATCTCCTCGAACTTTCTGTCTCCTTCATCAGTAAGACTGATATCAATCACTCGCCTGTCTTTTGTATTGTGTGTTCTGGCGATAAGATTTTTTTGTTCAAGTCGATCTGCCATTAACGTCACAGCGCTAGGCTTGACCTCCATCCGCTCGGCGATTTCAGAAATTTTAAGGCTGCCGTGTTTTTTTAAGCTGGCCAGCACAAACAGCTGCGCTGGGGTAACTCCTTGTTTCTCCATGCTTTCCAGCATTTCAGGCTGTATCCTTTGAAAGAGCGCCTGAAGCGATAATTGAATATCGGACATTAGCTGATCCGCACTTTTCATATTCATTTCTCCCCTGTTACATAAACTGCATTTATATTTAAGATAGTAAAATAGTTAAGGTGTATTAAATATAAATAAATATAAATAAAAAGTCAACCAATTTCACACAAAAAAAGGATAGATGCCCTTTAAGAACATCCTATCCTTTTTCTCGATGTTTATTGCTGATAAGGAGACTGCTGCTGAATGGTCTTGTCGAATTTTTGATAAGACTTCTGCAGCTTTTGGGCATCCTCCGCTTCAACAGAATACCATCCATATTGGAACATGAGGTCATACAGTTTTCTTTGTGTTTTTTGTGACTCATCAAAAATGGCCTGAATATCCTGATAGAGAGACTCATGGCTGAATTCGTTCAAGGCTGTGCAATAAGCTGTTGTCATATATTTTTCTGTTGTCAGCAGTTCGTTGATGAAATCTCTGTCATTCATCTTCGGAGTTGTCGGTACAGGTGTTTGCGGGTTGCTGATTTTTTGATTTTGCTGATTCATTCTGTCGCCTCCTTATTGGATATAGCTGGACTGCTGCTGGCCTGGCTGCAGGTGTTTTACTATTCTTTGAAAGTGGTCATGATGCATATGTCCGACGCGGTCTAGTTCT
This sequence comes from Bacillus vallismortis, assembly GCF_004116955.1. Taxonomy (NCBI): domain Bacteria; kingdom Bacillati; phylum Bacillota; class Bacilli; order Caryophanales; family Bacillaceae; genus Bacillus; species Bacillus vallismortis. The sequence goes on from NZ_CP026362.1 coordinate 179,819, forward strand.
TGTTTTAACGATTGATCCTGGCACTGCTGCGCCATGAAATGCGCTTTTTTCATTGCGAGCAAATTCCAGTTCAACATGTCTTTCAGATACAAGTGATCTTTTGTGGAAATGACGGAAGGCGGCATATTGGATTGCTGCTGATTGTCCATTGTAATCCTCCTTTGGTTTTTTGTTCATGTATAGTTTCCTTCAGTCTGGGAGTTATATACAGATGTTTTGAAGATGAAGGCAGGAGGGAGTCGGATGTTGAGACGTGTGTTTTTATTTTTATCTCAAAATAAAGCACTTACCAAGTTCGCAAAAGCATATGGGGCGCGGCTTGGAGCACGAAGGTTTGTCGCAGGGGATACAATTGAATCGGCGGTTAAGGCGGTCAAAAGGCTAAATAGATCCGGTTTGCGCGCAACAATTGATTATTTAGGCGAGTATGCAGCTTCGGAAAAAGAAGCGAAGCAAGTCGCAGAGGAATGCAAGAAAGCCATTCAAGCCATTGCCGAGCATCAATTGGACTCAGAGCTCTCACTCAAGCTGACCTCAATCGGGCTCGATCTTTCAGAAGAACTTGCCCTTTCTCATTTGCGAGCGATTCTATCTGCTGCGAAACAATATGGTGTTGCTGTGACGATTGATATGGAAGACTATTCTCATTATGAACAGACACTCGCCATCTACAGGCAATGCAAACCAGAATTTGAGATGCTCGGCACGGTCATTCAGGCATATCTGTACCGGGCGGCAGAAGATATCAGGATGATGCGCGGCTTAAAGCCAAATCTCAGACTTGTGAAAGGCGCTTATAAAGAATCTGCGGCGGTCGCGTTCCCTGACAAAAAAGGAACAGACCTTCATTTTCAGAGTTTAATAAAGCTGCAGCTGTTAAGCGGAAACTACACGGCTGTCGCCACACATGACGATGATATCATTGCGTATACGAAACAACTCGTTGCTGAACATCATATCCCAGCGTCACAATTTGAGTTTCAAATGCTGTACGGCATCAGGCCGGAGCGGCAGAAGGAACTGGCTAAGGAAGGGTACAGAATGCGTGTGTATGTCCCGTATGGAACGGACTGGTTCAGCTACTTTATGAGAAGAATTGCCGAACGGCCCGCCAATGCAGCGTTTGTGTTAAAAGGGATCTTGAAAAAGTGAAAGCAGCCGCGGGAAGCAGCTGCGTCATGATTGATCCATGTTTTGTTTTTTATACTGCTGATTTTGACTTGTCCGTTTTCCGCCGCCGTAATGCTGTGTCGGACCGGCATCGCCCTTTACGCTCGCCGCGCTGACTGCCGCTGAAGACGGATTTTTTTTCTCTCGCACCATTCCCTTCACCTCCGGGTTTAAGTTGCCCGTCTTTTATAAGCTTCATACAAAAAATACAAATTAGCTATTGAAGTCGAAGCGGAAATCTTTTAAGATGAAAGAAGAAACGGGTTTCATTTTTTTTGGCCAAAAAATGAATGACTATTCATTCAATGTTCAAGGGGGATATCTCATGCACAAACATATTCGGAAGGCAGCCGTTTTAGGATCGGGGGTAATGGGTTCCGGGATTGCGGCGCATTTGGCTAATATCGGCATTCCTGTCCTGCTGCTTGATATTGTGCCGAACGATTTGACAAAGGAAGAGGAAAAAAAGGGGCTGGCGATGGACAGTCCGGAGGTGCGCAGCAGGCTGAGCCGGCAGGCGGTGAAAAAACTGCTGAAACAAAAGCCCGCTCCCCTCACATCAGCGGAAAATACATCCTATATCACGCCAGGCAATCTGGAGGATGATGCAGCGAAGCTGAACGAAGCGGATTGGATCATTGAGGTCGTTGTCGAAAATCTAGAAGTCAAAAAGCAGATTTTCGCACTTGTGGATGAACATCGAAAGCCTGGAAGCATTGTCTCAAGCAACACCTCCGGCATATCTGTGCAGGAGATGGCTGAAGGGCGATCGGCAGATTTTAAAGCCCATTTTCTCGGAACGCACTTTTTTAATCCCGCCCGCTATTTGAAACTGTTGGAGGTCATTCCGATTAAGGAAACGGACCCTGACATTTTAAAGTTTATGACAGCTTTCGGCGAAAATGTCCTCGGCAAAGGCGCCGTCACAGCAAAGGACACACCGAACTTTATCGCAAACCGCATCGGAACGTACGGGCTTCTCGTCACAGTCCAAGAAATGCTCAATGGCGGTTATCAGGTCGGGGAGGTCGATTCGATCACAGGCCCGCTGATCGGCAGGCCGAAAAGCGCGACCTTTAGAACGCTTGATGTTGTCGGGCTCGATACATTCGCCCATGTCGCCCGAAATGTGTATGACAAAGCGGATGGGGAAGAGAAAGAAGTGTTCCGCCTGCCAGTTTTCATGAACGATATGCTTGAAAAAGGGTGGATCGGAAGCAAGGCGGGCCAAGGCTTTTATAAAAAAGAAGGAAAAACGATTTATGAGCTTGACCCCGTGACGCTTACTTACGGCGAGCGGACAAAAATGAAATCACCGGCACTTGAAGCGGCAAAACAGGCAAAAGGGACAAAAGCCAAAATGAAAGCGCTTATTTATTCGGGTGACAGAGCCGGCAGACTGCTGTGGAATATCACAACTCAAACGCTGCTGTACTCAGCCGAACTGCTTGGGGAGATTGCCGATGATATTCATTCGATTGACCAAGCCATGAAGTGGGGATTCGGCTGGGAGCTGGGTCCGTTTGAAATGTGGGACGCTATCGGCCTCAAACAGTCGGCGGAAAAGCTTGAGCAGCTTGGAGCAGAAATGCCCAGCTGGATCAAAGACATGCTGGCCAAAGGAAATGAAACCTTCTACATCAGAGAAAATGGAACGGTATTTTATTATGACCGCGGCGAATACAGAGCCGTGAAAGAAAACAAGAAACGAATTCATTTACAAACGCTCAAGGAAACGAACGGCGTGATTGCGAAAAACAGCGGAGCAAGCCTGATCGACCTTGGAGATGATGTGGCCCTTCTTGAATTTCATTCGAAAAGCAATGCGATCGGCCTCGATATCATCCAAATGATTAACAAAGCATTAGAGGAAACAGAACGGAACTACAAAGGACTTGTGATTGGTAACCAAGGGAAAAATTTCTGCGTCGGCGCAAATCTCGCCATGATCTTAATGGAAGTTCAAGATGACAATTTTCTGGAAGTGGACTTCGTGATACGCCGTTTCCAGGAGACGATGATGAACATCAAGTACAGCGCGAAACCGGTTGTCGCCGCTCCATTCGGAATGACGCTCGGCGGCGGAACGGAAGTGTGCCTGCCGGCGGCGCGCATTCAAGCAGCAAGTGAAGCCTATATGGGGCTTGTGGAAACCGGCGTCGGCCTCATCCCTGGCGGAGGAGGAAACAAAGAGCTGTACATCAACCATCTCCGCCGCGGTCTTGATCCGATGAAAGCCGCAATGAAAACATTCGAAACGATTGCGATGGCGAAAGTGTCCGCTTCCGCCCAAGAGGCTCGTGAGGTGAACATCTTAAAAGAAACGGATCACATCAGCGTGAATCAGGACCACCTGCTGTACGATGCAAAACGGCTGGCCGCATCTTTATACGACACAGGCTGGCGGCCGCCTGTAAAAGAAAAGGTTAAGGTGGCGGGAGAAACCGGTTATGCGGCACTCTTGCTTGGCGCCGAGCAAATGAAGCTGTCCGGCTATATATCTGAGCATGATGTCAACATCGCGAAAAAGCTCGCTTATGTCATTGCCGGAGGAAAAGTGCCGTTTGGTACAGAGGTCGATGAAGAATATTTATTAGAGATCGAGAGAGAAGCATTTTTGAGTTTGGCAGGAGAGGCGAAGTCTCAAGCGAGAATGCAGCATATGCTTGTGAAAGGTAAACCTTTACGGAATTAGGAGGGAGCTTATGAAAGAGGCAGTCATAGTGTCAGGTGCAAGAACACCGGTTGGGAGAGCAAAAAAAGGATCGCTGGCCACCGTTCGCCCGGATGATTTGGGAGCGATTTGCGTCAAAGAAACAATGAAACGGGCAGGCGGTTACGAGGGCAATATTGACGACTTGATTATCGGCTGTGCGACACCTGAAGCGGAACAAGGATTAAATATGGCGAGAAATATCGGCGCGCTCGCGGGGCTGCCGTACACGGTTCCGGCGATTACAGTCAATCGCTACTGCTCATCTGGCCTTCAGTCTATCGCATATGCGGCAGAAAAGATCATGCTCGGCGCTTATGATACAGCGATCGCGGGCGGCGCAGAATCGATGTCGCAGGTTCCGATGATGGGGCATGTGACCCGTCCGAACCTCGCATTGGCAGAAAAGGCGCCGGAGTATTACATGAGCATGGGACACACAGCCGAGCAGGTCGCGAAAAAATACGGCGTCTCCCGCGAGGATCAGGATGCGTTTGCCGTTCGCAGCCACCAAAATGCGGCGAAAGCCCTTGCAGAAGGGAAATTTAAAGATGAAACTGTTCCCGTCGAAGTGACGGTGACAGAAATCGGAGAAAACCATAAACCGCGGGAAAAACAGTTTGTGTTTTCTCAGGATGAAGGCGTTCGCCCGCAGACGACGACAGACATCTTAGCGACATTGCGCCCGGCTTTTTCCGTTGATGGAACGGTTACTGCGGGCAATTCCTCGCAGACGAGTGACGGAGCGGCGGCAGTTATGCTGATGGACCGGGAAAAAGCTGATGCGCTGGGCTTGGCCCCGCTTGTGAAATTCCGCTCCTTTGCAGTAGGAGGCGTGCCGCCGGAAGTGATGGGCATCGGGCCGGTGGAAGCTATCCCACGTGCTTTAAAGCTTGCCGGGCTTCAGCTGCAGGACATCGGCTTGTTTGAACTGAACGAAGCTTTTGCTTCACAGGCTATTCAAGTGATCAGGGTACTCGGAATTGATGAAGAAAAATTGAATGTCAACGGGGGCGCAATCGCGCTTGGGCACCCGCTTGGCTGTACAGGCACAAAGCTTACACTCTCACTTATTCATGAAATGAAACGGAGAAACGAGCAATTCGGTGTCGTCACAATGTGTATCGGCGGCGGGATGGGAGCGGCCGGTGTATTTGAATTATGCTAAAGGGGGAAAAACAAATGGCGAAAAAAACGGCTGAAGTACAAAAAGGCGGCGGTTTCTTAATCGAGGATGTCTCATACGAGCAAATGTATACACCAGAGGATTTCACTGACGAACATAAAATGATCGCGAAAACAACAGAGGACTATATTGAGCAAGATGTTCTCCCTCATATAGATGATATCGAAAACCACAAATTTGAACATTCAGTCCGGCTGTTAAAGAAAGCGGGCGAACTTGGGCTGCTTGGGGCTGATGTGCCTGAGGAATACGGAGGGCTCGGCCTTGATAAAATCAGCTCCGCGCTCATCACTGAAAAATTTTCGCGTGCGGGAAGCTTTTCGCTTTCTTATGGCGCGCATGTCGGTATCGGGTCCTTGCCAATCGTGTTTTTTGGAACAGAAGAACAAAAGAAAACATATCTGCCCGGGCTCGCTTCAGGCGAAAAGATCGCGGCATATGCACTGACTGAGCCGGGCTCTGGGTCTGATGCGCTAGGGGCAAAAACAACTGCCGTGCTGAATGAAGCGGGAACGCATTACGTGTTAACCGGAGAAAAACAGTGGATTACCAACTCAGCCTTTGCTGATGTGTTTGTTGTGTACGCTAAGGTAGACGGTGACAAGTTTTCAGCCTTTATTGTAGAAAAAGATTACCCGGGTGTATCTACAGGTCCGGAAGAAAAGAAAATGGGAATCAAAGGATCATCGACAAGAACCCTCATTTTAGATCAAGCTGAAGTGCCAAAAGAAAACCTGCTTGGCGAAATCGGCAAAGGGCATGTGATCGCTTTTAATATTTTAAATATCGGCCGTTATAAGCTGGCGGTCGGCACAATCGGCGCGTCTAAGCGGGTGATCGAGCTGTCCGCGGCATACGCAAATCAGCGCCGCCAATTCAAAACGCCGATTGCGGGCTTTTCGCTGACACAGGAAAAAATCGCGACAATGGCATCAAGGCTGTACGCGATGGAAAGCTCTGTGTACAGAACCGTCGGACTGTTTGAAGACAATATGAGCCAGTTTACGGCCGAAGACCTCAAGGACGGCCGGCAAATCGCCAAGTCAATTGCTGAATACGCCATTGAATGCTCTCTAAATAAGGTATTCGGCTCCGAAACGCTTGATTATATCGTTGATGAAGGCGTGCAGATTCATGGAGGCTACGGTTTTATGCAGGAGTACGAAGTGGAAAGGGCTTATAGGGATTCAAGGATCAATCGAATTTTTGAAGGCACAAACGAAATCAACCGGTTAATCGTGCCAAGCACCTTCCTGAAAAAAGCGCTTAAAGGTGAATTGCCTCTATTTGAAAAAGCACAGTCGCTTCAAGAAGAACTCATGATGCTTATGCCTGAAGAGCCTGGCAGCGGCGTTTTAGAGCAGGAGAAATATATAGTGAAGCAAGCCAAAAAAATCGCGCTGTTCGCCGCCGGTCTCGCCGCGCAGAAGTACGGAAAAGCCATCGACCGCGAACAAGAAATTCTTGTCAACGTGGCGGATATCGTCAGCAATGTGTACGCAATGGAATCAGCCGTGCTGAGAACGGAAAAGGCCATTGCCGCGCAAGGCGGAGAAAAAGCGGCGCAAAAAGTGCTGTATACTGAAATTTTCGTTCAGGAGGCCTTTAACGAAATTGAAGCGCACGCGAAGGAATCCCTCATCGCAATGGAAGAAGGAGATTCACTCCGCATGATGCTTTCCGCTCTGCGCAAGCTGACGCGCGTCACACCTAAAAACGTGATTCAGAAAAAACGCGAAGCGGCAGCGGGCGTTTTCGAAGCTGAAAAATATATTGTTTGATTGGCGAAGAGCTCCGCGTGCGCGGAGCTCTTTTTAAGAAGCACTGTTTTAGGTTTTTAAAACAAACTGTGTTAAAATAACCACGATTATTTTATCGAGGGGGAAGAAGAGATGTCGTTAACTTTTTACTGGTACCCTAAGTGCGGAACGTGCCGCAAAGCAAAGAAATGGCTTGAAGATCATGGAAAAGAAATAAACGAAATACATATTGCAGAGCAGCCTCCAAGCAAAGAAGAACTAAAAGCGCTTTATGAAAAAAGCGGGCTGGAGCTCAAGAAATTTTTCAACACGAGCGGCATGAAATACCGTGAGCTGAATCTCAAGGAAAAGCTGTATCACATGTCAGAGGACGAACAGCTTGAACTGCTTGCTTCAGACGGAATGCTGATCAAACGCCCGCTTACAACAGACGGCGAAAAAGTGACAGTCGGTTTTAAAGAAGACCAATTTGAAGAAAACTGGGCTTAAGGTCAATTTTTTTTGAAAAGTATGGTATCTTCTTATTATAGTGCTGTAAAAAATGGAGGGATTCAATTGAGCATACCTAAAGATTTGCGTTACTCAGGAGAACACGAGTGGGTAAAAGTTGAAGGAGAAAAAGCCAGAATCGGGATTACACATTTTGCCCAGTCCGAGCTAGGTGATATCGTGTTTGTCGAACTTCCTGAAGTGGGTGCTGAAATCAAAGCGGACGAGCCATTCGGCAGCGTTGAATCCGTTAAAACGGTATCTGAGCTTTATGCGCCGATTAACGGAACTGTTGTGGAAATAAACGAAGATCTTGATGACAGTCCGGAATTCGTCAATGAATCTCCGTACGAAAAAGCATGGATGATCGTCGTTGAGCCGTCTGACGCTTCTGAAATTGAAAAACTGATGACAGCAGAACAATACGAAGAGATGACACAGGAAGACTAAAACAGGATAGCTGTAAAGGCAATTGGACACGCTAACGTTATGGGAGGTGTCCAATATGGCTTTCAGCAAACAAAAGCTCGATGTCACCAATGATGTGACAGGCCGCTTTCAAAATGGCCGGCTCTCGTTATATCATGAAAATGAGAGGATCGGACAAATGACAAGCATGAATGAATATGAGCTTAAATCCGGTTATTCCTTTGAAAATGAGAAGTTTTATAAGACAGCTGACGTGGTCTCAGGAAATGACGCAAAATATGTGGACTGTGACTACGAAAATGGCTGGTGTTAATGATGGCGGTGAATTTCACTGCCTTCTTTTACAATCTGAACGTTTCAAATTTGACGCGGCAGGTGAAGAAAATGGATGAGCTGGAAAAGGTTTTGATTGTCGAAGGGAAATCAGATAAAGAGAAAATCGAAAGCGTCTTGAATGAACCGGTGCGCATTATCTGCACAAACGGAACAATCAGCCAGCTGAAGCTTGAAGAATTGGCTGACGAGCTTTACGATAAAGACGTCTATATATTGGTTGATGCTGATGAATCAGGCGAGAAATTGAGAAAACAGCTGAAAAGAGAGTTTAACGAAGCCTGCCATCTGCATATCGACAGAGCCTATAAAGAAGTCGAGGCTGCGCCCAGGCACCATGTCGCCTCTGTATTGCTGCGCGCGAATTTGAATGTCCATACTATTTTTCTTGAAAGAAAGCCCCGAGGTGTATAGCATGAAAGAACTCCAGGAACATGAACTTGAGCACATTTCTGATGATGTGTATCTTCTATATTTATATACTCCATTTTGCGGCACTTGCCAGCTTGCAAGCAAAATGCTGACAGTCGTGAAAGAAATGCTGCCTGATGTCGCCTTCTATCAAAACAATGTCAATTATTCTCCGACTTTCGCAAAAGCGTATCAAATTGAGAGCGTTCCTTGTTTTCTGCTGTTTAAAGGCGGAAAAGTGGTCGAAAGAGGATATGCGTTTCATTCCGTTTCTTATTTATATGAGCTGATCAAACAAAAATCATCTTCCGCATCCCATTTATGACATATTTCTCAGCACATTCCAATGAAATTGTCGTTCGTTTTATAAAGGGGTTCATATGCTAAAGAGAGAAATGTCTATGTATGACCAACAAATAGGAGGTTGTACATATGGAGAAAGCGGAAGTTTTAGAAGATGAGTATCAGCATCTGTTTTTAAGACCCCTTTTGAGCGCTTCAACATTGCTCATTACCTTCCAAGGAGAAACAGAAGCCTTAACCGTCTCAATAAACGAACAGGGAGAAATGAAAGAAATTTCTCAGCGCCAAACGTCCAACCTGACCTTTTACGGAAACCAATCCGAAATCATTCATTTATTGCACGGAGATATTTCCCTTCAGCATCTGATTCAGAGCGGAAGCCTGAAAGTTAAGGGGTCCTTCAGAGCCCTGTTAAAGCTAGAAGCGATTCTCTGGCTGACGAATGGTTTTTTTCAGAGGATTGCAAAGAATTAAAAAATAGCAAATTATTATAATAGTAAAAGTTGACATCATTTATTTTATTGACATGCAAACATCCCCCATGCTATTCTACATTAAGAATTTCCGGACGAAAAAGACTATATATTTCTCTTATCAAGAGAGGTGGAGGGAAGTGCCCTATGAAGCCCGGCAACCATCAACGCTGTTGAAATGGTGCCAATTCACACGAAGCGTTCAGCTTTGAAAGATGAGAGAAAGGCGTTTTATATAAGCCTTTCTGCTCACATGTGCAGAAAGGTTTTTCTTTTGCAGAAAATCCCGGAAGATTTCTTAGAATAGTGTTAAGGCAGGTGATTGCTTTGATCAATCTTCAAGATGTTTCAAAAGTCTATAAGTCGAAACATGGAGATGTCAATGCTGTCCAAAATGTCTCGCTTTCCATCAAAAAAGGTGAGATTTTTGGAATTATAGGATATAGCGGAGCTGGAAAAAGTTCCTTAATCCGTCTGCTGAACGGCCTTGAGAAACCAACCTCAGGAACCGTGGAAGTAGCGGGAACCAAGATTAATGAAGTAAACGGACGCGGGTTAAGAAAAGCACGCCATAACATCAGCATGATTTTCCAGCATTTCAATTTGCTGTGGTCGCGGACGGTCAGAGATAATATCATGTTTCCTCTGGAAATTGCCGGGGTGAAAAAGAACGAGCGTATCAAGCGCGCCAATGAACTGATTAAACTGGTAGGTTTAGAAGGAAAAGAAAAATCTTATCCTTCTCAGCTGAGCGGCGGACAAAAGCAGCGTGTCGGAATCGCCAGAGCGCTCGCAAACAATCCGAAGGTTCTCCTATGTGATGAAGCGACATCAGCATTAGATCCGCAAACGACTGATTCAATTTTGGATCTATTGTCCGATATTAATGATAGACTCGGTTTGACAATTGTGCTGATCACGCATGAAATGCATGTGATCCGCAAAATCTGCAACAGAGTCGCTGTCATGGAAAACGGAAAGGTTGTGGAAGAAGGCGAAGTTCTTGATGTCTTCAAAAACCCGAAAGAAGACATGACAAAACGGTTTGTTCAGCAGGTGACAGAGCCGGAAGAAACGAAGGAAACGCTTCAGCACCTTCTTGATGAAACAGCATCAGGAAAAACGGTTCAGCTCACATTTGTCGGTGATTCGGCTGAACAGCCTCTGATTACAGAGATGATCAGAAACTTTAATGTCAGCGTCAATATTTTGCAAGGGAAAATTTCGCAAACGAAGGATGGAGCTTACGGTTCACTGTTCATCCACATTGACGGTGACGAGGAAGAAGTGCAAAACGTGATCCGGTTCATTAATGACAAACAGGTAAAAGCAGAGGTGATCACGAATGTTTGAAACATATTTTCCGAATGTTGATTTAACTGAATTGTGGAACGCGACATATGAAACCCTTTATATGACGCTGATCTCTCTGCTGTTTGCTTTTGTTATCGGGGTGATTCTCGGCTTGCTGCTCTTTCTGACAAGCAAAGGGAGCCTCTGGCAGAATAAAACGGTCAACTCTGTGATTGCGGCTGTTGTCAACATATTCAGATCGATTCCGTTCCTCATTCTAATTATTTTATTGCTTGGTTTTACGAAGTTTTTAGTCGGCACGATCTTAGGGCCAAACGCCGCATTGCCGGCGCTGGTGATCGGCTCGGCACCGTTTTACGCGCGCCTCGCTGAAATCGCGCTGCGCGAGGTAGACAAAGGTGTTATCGAAGCTGCCAAATCAATGGGAGCCAAGACGTCTACGATTATTTTCAAAGTGCTGCTTCCTGAATCTATGCCGGCTCTCATTTCTGGCATCACGGTGACGGCGATCGCTTTGATCGGCTCAACGGCAATCGCCGGGGCCATCGGTTCAGGCGGCCTTGGAAACCTTGCGTACGTAGAAGGCTATCAGTCGAACAATGCTGATGTTACCTTCATTGCTACTGTGTTTATTTTAATCATCGTATTTATTATTCAAATCATCGGTGATGTCATAACAAATATTATAGATAAACGATAAGGGAGGATTTACAATGAAAAAGCTATTTTTAGGTGCACTATTGCTTGTATTTGCAGGAGTTTTGGCTGCCTGCGGTTCGAATAAAGGCGCAGAGTCTGGCAAGAAAGAAATTGTCGTTGCTGCGACAAAAACACCGCATGCGGAAATTTTAAAAGAAGCTGAACCACTGTTGAAAGAAAAAGGCTATACGCTGGAAGTGAAAGTGCTTAGTGATTACAAGATGTACAACAAAGCTTTATCTGATAAAGAAGTGGATGCGAACTACTTCCAGCACATTCCTTACCTTGAGCAAGAAATGAAAGAAAACACAGATTACAAACTTGTGAATGCCGGCGCTGTTCACTTAGAGCCATTCGGTATTTACTCTAAAACATACAAATCGCTGAAAGACCTTCCAAAGGGTGCGACAATTATTCTGACAAACAACGTGGCTGAACAAGGCCGTATGCTTGCAATGCTTGAAAATGCGGGGCTAATCACACTTGATTCTAACGTGGAAACAGTTGACGCAACTTTGAAAGACATTAAGAAAAACCCGAAAAACCTTGAATTCAAAAAAGTAGCGCCTGAAGTAACGGCAAAAGCATATGAAAACAAAGAAGGAGACGCAGTCTTCATCAATGTAAACTATGCGATCCAAAATAAATTAAACCCTAAAAAAGACGCGATTGAAGTGGAAGCAACGAAAAACAACCCATACGCTAACATCGTCGCAGTAAGAAAAGGCGAAGAAGATTCTGACAAGATTAAAGCGCTGATGGAAGTTCTTCACTCTAAAGAGATCAAAGACTTCATCGAGAAAAAATACGACGGAGCTGTGCTTCCTGTCTCTGAATAAGACTGAAACCCCGGATGAGAAATCCGGGGTTTTTTTCGGGTATTTTCCTAAAAGCTGTTCATAATAAAAAGGAATGTTAAACAGATGGAGGGATTTTCTTTGAATCAAGACAGAGGAAGCATGCAGGACGCGCTAAAAGAATATAAATTAGGTTTAGGCACATTTGAACAAAAGATGCCGCTGATGGGAAGAAAGTTTAATGAGTTTACCGAACAATGCTTTGCCGGGAATTCACTGACTGAGAGAGAAAAACAGCTGATCGCCCTCGGAATCGCAATCAATGCCCAGGATGAATATTGCATGATCTATCATACAAAAGGCTGTCTTGATGAGGGAGCGACAGAGGAGAATATTCTCGAAGCCGTAAGTGTGGCAGCGGCATTCGGAGGCGGCGCGGCTCTTAGCCAAGGCGTAACAGTCGTCCAGCAGTGCATAGAGGAATTTGGAAGCACCGCGCATTAAGAGAAGGAATGTTCCGAAAAACCATTCTCATTTGAGCTGAAAGGATGCTTTCGTCTCATCTGCCGTTATTTCGAGCCGTTTCCTTTTTGCAGCTTCCATCGCAGCGTTGTTACAATAGAAGCAAATAAATGAAGGGATTGATTTATTATTTGTAACAGCCAGGATAGACTGAACCTCGATTATACGTCAGAAATGGAAAAAGCGATGCAGCTGTCTCACGGAATTGGATACGAGGAATACGGACGCCGGCTGGAAACAAGACTGAGAGTAGAGCGGCAGAGAGAGCTTGATTATAAAAAGAGCAAGCGGATTTCTGCGGGAGCTTATTGAGAAAATCAATCTTCTAAAAAAGGGTGGGAATCCACTCTTTTTCTTTTTCAATCGCTTTAATAAAGTGCTGATCTTTGTTAAACTTGAGAAATGTGCGAGGCACGATAAAAAGTTGTATTTACTTTTCATTTGTTATAAAATTAGAATGAGAATAAAATGAGAATAATGATTATATATTTTTGGAGGTATAGATATGGCTGCTTCAACATTAACGATCAAAGATCTTCACGTTGAAATCGAAGGGAAAGAGATCTTAAAGGGTGTAAACCTTGAAATAAAAGGTGGAGAGTTCCACGCAGTAATGGGACCAAACGGAACTGGTAAATCCACTCTTTCAGCTGCTATTATGGGGCACCCTAAATATGAAGTAACAAAAGGCAGCATCACGCTTGACGGCAAAGATGTACTGGAGATGGAAGTGGACGAGCGCGCGCAGGCGGGTTTATTCCTAGCCATGCAGTATCCAAGTGAAATCAGCGGTGTAACAAATGCCGACTTCCTTCGTTCAGCAATCAATGCGCGCAGAGAAGAAGGCGATGAAATTTCTCTCATGAAATTCATCCGCAAAATGGACGAAAACATGGAGTTCCTTGAAATGGACCCTGAAATGGCACAACGTTACCTTAATGAAGGATTCTCAGGCGGGGAGAAAAAACGCAACGAAATCCTTCAATTAATGATGATTGAACCAAAAATCGCCATCCTTGATGAAATCGACTCAGGCCTTGATATTGATGCTCTGAAAGTCGTATCTAAAGGGATCAACAGAATGCGCAGCGAAAACTTCGGCTGCCTGATGATCACTCACTATCAGCGCCTGTTAAACTACATCACTCCGGATGTTGTTCACGTTATGATGCAAGGCCGCGTGGTGAAATCCGGCGGTGCAGAGCTTGCACAGCGTCTCGAAGCAGAAGGTTATGACTGGATTAAACAAGAACTTGGTATTGAAGACGAAACTGTAGGCCAAGAAGCGTAAGCGTTAGGGGGATTAACATGACACTAGATACAAAACTATCCGTAGATCAGGAGTATCTCAAAAGCTTTTCCGAAAAGCATCAAGAACCTGCCTGGCTGAAAAACCTGCGCTTACAGGCTCTTGAACAAGCTGAGGATCTGCCGATGCCGAAGCCTGATAAAACAAAAATCACAAACTGGAACTTCACAAACTTCGCGAAGCATACAGTTGATAACGAACCGCTTTCTTCATTAGAAGACTTGACTGATGAAGCAAAAGCGCTGATCGATATTGAAAACGAAGATAAAACATTATACGTGCAGCGTGACCAGACGCCGGCATACCTTTCTCTTTCTCAGGAATTGAAGGATAAAGGCGTCATCTTCACTGATATTCTGACGGCTGCACGCGAGCACAGTGACTTAGTGGAGAAATACTTTATGAAAGACGGCGTGAAGGTTGATGAGCACAAATTAACTGCGCTTCACGCGGCTCTTGTTAACGGAGGAGCATTCCTTTATGTTCCGAAAAACGTTCAGGTGGAGACGCCGGTTCAGGCTGTTTATGTCCACGAAAGCAACGATACGGCTCTGTTCAACCACGTGCTGATTGTGGCTGAAGACCACAGCTCTGTCACATATGTAGAAAACTACATCAGCACTGTAAATCCGAAAGATGCCGTGTTCAACATTATCAGTGAGGTCATCACAGGTGATAATGCCAGCGTGACATACGGTGCGGTTGATACGCTGTCCAGCGGTGTGACCACATATGTGAACCGCCGCGGTGCCGCGCGCGGACGCGACAGCAAAATCGAGTGGGCTCTCGGCCTGATGAATGACGGCGACACGATCTCCGAAAACACAACAAACCTTTACGGTGACGGCACATACGGCGATACAAAAACGGTTGTAGTCGGAAGAGGAGAGCAAACAGAGAACTTTACAACACAAATCATCCATTTCGGTAAAGCTTCAGAAGGATATATCTTGAAGCACGGTGTGATGAAGGATTCCGCTTCTTCTATCTTTAACGGAGTCGGAAAAATTGAACATGGCGCTTCAAAAGCGAATGCGGAACAAGAATCACGTGTGCTAATGCTAAGCGAAAAAGCACGCGGAGATGCAAACCCTATTCTTTTAATTGACGAAGACGATGTAACTGCAGGACATGCGGCATCTGTCGGCCGTGTTGACCCTATTCAGCTTTACTACCTGATGAGCCGCGGAATTGCGAAAGAAGAAGCAGAACGTTTAGTCATCTACGGATTCCTTGCGCCGGTAGTAAACGAACTTCCGATTGAAGGCGTTAAGAAACAATTGGTTTCTGTTATCGAAAGGAAAGTGAAGTAATGAATATCACAGATATTCGTGAACAGTTCCCGATCCTTCATCAGCAAGTGAACGGACATGATCTCGTTTATCTCGACAGCGCGGCGACTTCCCAGAAGCCGCGTGCTGTCATTGAAACATTGGATAAGTATTATAATCATTACAATTCCAATGTTCACCGGGGCGTCCATACACTTGGAACCAGAGCGACAGACGGTTATGAAGGGGCGCGTGAAAAAGTCCGCAAGTTTATTAACGCGAAGTCAATGGCTGAGATTATTTTCACAAAAGGCACGACCACATCACTGAATATGGTGGCGTTAAGCTATGCGCGCGCCAACCTGAAACCGGGTGATGAAGTGGTCATCACCTACATGGAGCATCATGCGAATATCATTCCGTGGCAGCAGGCTGTCAAAGCGACTGGCGCCACATTAAAATATATTCCGTTGCAGGAAGACGGAACGATTTCTTTAGAAGACGTAAGAGAAACGGTCACAAGCAACACGAAAATTGTTGCAGTGTCTCATGTATCTAACGTCCTCGGCACGATCAACCCGATTAAAGAAATGGCGAAAATCGCCCATGACAACGGGGCTGTTATTGTGGTGGACGGTGCACAAAGCACGCCTCACATGAAGATTGACGTGCAGGATCTCGATTGCGACTTCTTTGCGATTTCTTCCCATAAAATGTGCGGCCCTACCGGTATTGGTGTGCTGTACGGGAAGAAAGCCTTGCTGGAAAACATGGAGCCTGCCGAATTCGGCGGTGAAATGATCGACTTTGTCGGGCTTTATGAATCAACTTGGAAAGAGCTTCCGTGGAAATTTGAAGCGGGTACGCCGATTATTGCGGGAGCAATCGGTCTCGGCGCCGCCATTGATTTTCTCGAAGAAATTGGTCTTGATGAAATCTCCCGCCACGAGCACAAGCTTGCGGCTTATGCGCTTGAACGCTTCCGCCAGCTTGACGGCGTAACGGTTTATGGGCCGGAAGAGCGTGCCGGGCTTGTCACTTTTAATCTTGATGACGTTCATCCTCACGATGTGGCGACTGTGCTTGATGCGGAGGGAATCGCAGTCAGAGCCGGCCATCATTGCGCGCAGCCGCTGATGAAATGGCTGGATGTAACTGCTACTGCAAGAGCAAGCTTTTATCTGTATAATACAGAGGAAGAGATTGATAAGCTTGCGGAAGCTCTTCAAAAGACAAAGGAGTATTTTACAAATGTCTTTTAATGCAAACTTAGATACATTGTACAGACAGGTGATTATGGATCATTACAAAAACCCGCGCAACAAAGGGGTTTTGAATGACAGCATCGTCGTGGACATGAACAATCCGACATGCGGCGACCGAATCAGACTGACAATGAAGCTTGACGGAGACACCGTGGAAGATGCGAAATTTGAAGGGGAAGGCTGTTCCATTTCAATGGCATCCGCTTCGATGATGACGCAGGCGATTAAAGGGAAAGATATCGAAACAGCCCTTTCCATGTCTAAGATTTTCTCGGATATGATGCAAGGGAACGAGTATGATGATTCTATAGATCTCGGGGATATTGAAGCCCTTCAAGGCGTTTCAAAATTCCCCGCCCGTATCAAATGTGCCACCCTGTCATGGAAAGCACTTGAAAAAGGAGTCGCGAAAGAAGAAGGCGGCAATTAAAAGGATTGGAGTGAAAATGGATGGCTAAAAAAATGCCTGATATTGGTGAATACAAGTATGGTTTTCACGACAAGGACGTTTCCATTTTCCGTTCAGAGCGCGGATTGACAAAAGAAATCGTAGAAGAAATTTCTCGCATGAAAGAAGAGCCTCAATGGATGCTTGATTTCCGCTTGAAATCACTTGAGCATTTCTACAACATGCCAATGCCACAATGGGGCGGAGATTTAAACTCACTGAACTTTGACGAAATTACGTATTACGTAAAACCGTCTGAGCGTTCAGAGCGTTCTTGGGATGAGGTTCCTGACGAAATTAAGCAAACATTCGACAAGCTCGGTATTCCTGAAGCTGAACAAAAATACCTTGCGGGTGTTTCTGCTCAGTACGAATCTGAGGTTGTATACCACAACATGAAAGAAGATCTTGAAGCGCAAGGCATCGTCTTTAAAGACACTGACAGCGCGCTGAAAGAAAATGAAGATATTTTCCGTGAGCACTGGGCGAAAGTGATCCCGCCGACTGATAACAAGTTTGCGGCGCTTAACTCAGCTGTTTGGTCCGGCGGATCTTTCATCTACGTGCCTAAAGGCGTGAAGGTTGAAACACCGCTTCAAGCTTACTTCCGTATCAACTCCGAAAACATGGGTCAGTTCGAACGTACGCTGATCATCGTTGACGAAGAAGCAAGCGTTCATTATGTTGAAGGCTGTACGGCGCCTGTTTACACAACAAACTCACTACACAGTGCGGTTGTTGAGATCATCGTGAAAAAAGGCGGCTACTGCCGTTATACAACGATCCAAAACTGGGCGAATAACGTTTACAACCTTGTAACGAAGCGTACGATCTGTGAAGAAAACGCAACGATGGAATGGATCGACGGCAACATCGGGTCTAAACTGACAATGAAATATCCGGCTTGTATCCTAAAAGGCGAAGGCGCGCGCGGTATGACGCTTTCTATCGCTCTTGCGGGTAAAGGCCAGCATCAGGATGCGGGTGCGAAAATGATTCACCTTGCACCAAACACATCATCCACAATCGTATCAAAATCGATTTCAAAACAAGGCGGAAAAGTAACATACCGCGGAATCGTCCACTTCGGACGCAAAGCGGAAGGCGCCCGCTCTAACATCGAGTGCGATACGCTCATTATGGATAATAAATCGACTTCAGACACCATTCCTTACAATGAAATCTTAAATGATAACATTTCATTGGAGCACGAAGCGAAAGTGTCTAAAGTATCTGAAGAGCAGCTCTTCTACTTGATGAGCCGCGGCATTTCCGAAGAAGAAGCGACTGAAATGATCGTAATGGGCTTCATCGAGCCATTCACAAAAGAGCTTCCGATGGAATACGCAGTTGAAATGAACCGTTTGATTAAGTTCGAAATGGAAGGTTCAATCGGTTAATATAAATGAAACCCGGCGGATGGTTCCGCCGGGTTTTGTCTATTTACTGACGAACACTGATCGTTACAACGCCTAGTACGCTCGATCCTTTATAGATCGTGACTTGGGCAGATCCAGGTATTGACTTGCTGTATACCATTCCGCTTTGACTGACAGAGATATAATCGCGGCCGGAGGTTACTACGTAGCTAGTAGCTCCATCTCTGGCAATATTTAAGTAACTGTTTACTTTCATCTGATAAAAGGCATCCATGACTTTTATCGGGCTGTGTGAGGCATTTTGAATGGAAGATGCCGGTGCAGCTGACATTTCTTCAGCGGATGCCACACCACCTAAGCTGAGAGCTAAAGCAGAAACTGACAGTGCAGAAATAATAACTTTTTTACCTTTCATTTGTAACACTCCTTTTTTACCTTTCATTTGTAACACTCCTTTTTATTTTTTCTTACACTATACAATTTTGATAAAGAAACTCTGCTTCCTGTAACTAAATATGTATAAAATGTTAACAAATGGTTATTTACCGAATGATAAGTTCTATTTAAAAGGTAGAAACCGCAGGCGTCATTTAAGCCTGCGGCTGCTTCTCTAACGTTCGGGGATATCATTGGGTTGAATATTGATAACAGATGCCGCTTGGGGGCTATGAATGTTTTTCATTTCTAACAATTGTCTATAAGCCGTGTCAAATTCCTCTTTTGACATCTGTTTTGCGGCTAATGCAGAACACAAAACAGCAAAGGCGATCGGCATTGTATCAATGTGAATGTCGATATGAACCTCGGAGTTGCCACTGTTTTTGATCACGGATTCGGTAGCGGGTATCTCTTGAGTATGTCTGTTGATTGGAATGATGTTTTCGTTCATTACTCATCCCCGTCTTGTGCCTGCGCCTGTTCCTGATCCTGATCCGTGTTCACGTTGACCACCACTTTTGCATTACCGCTGTTTTGGACGTTTGCGACAGCTGCATCTCGTCTGTTTTCCTCATTTTCATGACGATTTTCGCTCATGGTATCATCCTTTCTCTATTGATAGTGACAGGATATTCGATAGAAGAGTGAAGAGATTGGACGAACTTCGCGGTTTTTCCACATTGGGTCAAAAGGTCGAAGGAAAGCACTCGATTTGGTAAAATGAATAGACATTATAATAGAAAAGGTGTTTTCATATGAAATCGTACATCATCGTCGGCGCAGGGATACTTGGCGCTTCGGCTGCTTACCATCTTGTCAAATGGGGTGCCAGGGTTACGGTGGTTGACCGGAAGGAACCTGGACAAGCGACTGATGCGGCGGCCGGGATCGTCTGTCCCTGGCTATCGCAGCGCCGCAATCAGAAGTGGTATCAGCTCGCGAAGGGCGGAGCACGCTACTATACGGATTTAATCCATCAATTGGAGGAAGACGGAGAAACGGACACAGGATATAAGCGTGTCGGTGCCATCAGTATTCATACTGATGCGTCCAAGCTTGATAAGATGGAGGAGCGGGCGCATAAGAGACGGGAGGATGCGCCGGAGATCGGCGACATTACCCGCTTGTCCGCAAGTGAAACGAAAAAGCTGTTTCCGATTTTAGCTGGTGGCTATGAATCGGTTCATATCAGCGGGGCCGCCCGTGTGAATGGGAGGGCGCTGTGCCGGTCGCTTTTAAACGCAGCTAAGAAACGCGGCGCAGAGATCATCAAAGGAAATGCGTCCTTGCTTGTTGAAAACGGAACGGTCACCGGCGTGCAAACAGACGCACAGCAGTTTACGGCTGATGCGGTCATTGTGGCGGCAGGGGCATGGGCCAATGAGGTCATGAAGCCTCTTGGCATTCATTTTCAAGTGTCCTTTCAGAAAGCGCAAATTATGCATTTTGAAATGACGGAAACAGATACAGGATCGTGGCCGGTTGTAATGCCGCCGAACGATCAGTATATTCTTTCGTTTGATAACGGCAGAATTGTAGCCGGCGCCACGCATGAAAACGATGCCGGGCTAGATGATCTTCGTGTGACAGCCGGAGGGCAGCACGAAGTATTGAGCAAAGCATTAGCTGTTGCGCCGGGTCTAGCTGATGGCGCTGCCATTGAAACAAGAGTGGGCTTTAGGCCGTTTACGCCGGGATTTCTCCCGGTTGTCGGCGCTGTGCCGGATGTTCAAGGGCTTTACGCCGCTAACGGTTTAGGCGCCTCGGGATTAACGATGGGACCGTTCTTAGGTTCAGAGCTCGCAAAGCTAGTTCTCGGAAAGCAGACGGAAATAGACCTTAGTCCGTATGATCCAGCCGGAGCGCTTGCATAATAAGTAAAAGCTTAACAAACAAATAATATAAAGCTGTTCTGGCTTTTCTTTTCTGTCTATGTTAGCATTTATCTTTAATGAAAAAGAGGACGTGACTGATTTGATAAAAATTGATATACCCGCACCGAATGTCACCATCACCGAACGGCAACAGGCAGCGAATGAAAACGAACCGAAAATAAAGGCGATTTACGGCTTCATCGACTTTCACCAGATCCCAAGAGACAAAGGGGGCATCTTCATGTTTTACAACATTCATGACGAGCTGCTGTTTGTCGGCAAAGCGAGAAAGTTAAGACAGAGAATTAAGAAGCATTTTGAAGACAATGTCTCACCGATCAAACATCACAGAGACGAAGTATATAAAATTGAAGTATGTGTCGTCGATGACCCAATGGAAAGAGACATTTACGAAACGTATATCATCAATACACAGCACTCGAAGTACAATGTAGACAAGGTATTTTTTAAGTAAGACATCAGTCTGCGGAGGCACAGCGAAGCCAGAGCTCATGTGAAGTTCTGGCTTTTGTTGCGCCTTTTTCCGTATTGTCATCTGATTCGATTATTGAGAAATTTCAGAAAACAATATTGACAATTTTCCCAGCGGACTTTAATATAACAATATATAATGTTATATAACGTTATATAATAAAAAGAAGGAGTGAAGGATTTGAGTCCATCCACAGCAAAAGTAAATCGTGAGGTTCAAGCTTTCTTGCAGGATTTGAATGGGAAAACCATTGACCATGTATTTTTTGTCGCATGCGGAGGGTCTTCGGCCATCATGTATCCGAGTAAATATGTGTTTGACAGAGAGTCAAAATCAATCAACTCCGATCTTTATAGCTCGAACGAATTTATCCAGCGCAATCCTGTCCAGCTTGGTGAAACGTCTCTTGTCATTTTGTGCTCGCATTCGGGAAATACCCCGGAAACGGTCAAAGCCGCTTCGTTTGCGAGGAGCAAGGGCGCACTTACGATTGCGATGACGCATGAGCCGGAGTCTCCTTTAGCGCAAAAAGCGCAATATGTTGCCCAGTACGATTGGGGTGATGAGGCGCTTGCGATCAATACGAACTATGGCGTTCTGTATCAAATCGTTTTCGGCACTCTGCAAGTATTAGAAAACAATACGACATTTGAACAAGCAATTGAAGGATTAGATCAATTGCAGGCTGTGTATGAAGGAGCCCTTAAGAAGGAAGCTGACAACGCACAGCAATTCGCAAAAGCCCATGAAAAAGAAAGCATTATTTATACAATGGCAAGCGGTGCAAACTACGGTGTCGCTTACTCCTACAGCATCTGCATTCTCATGGAAATGCAATGGATTCATTCCCACGCCATTCATGCCGGAGAATATTTTCACGGACCGTTTGAAATTATTGATGAATCCGTGCCGTTTATCATCCTGCTCGGTTTAGATGAAACAAGGCCTCTTGAAGAGCGGGCGCTTACCTTCTCGAAAAAATATGGCAAAAAGCTCACTGTGCTTGATGCTGCATCTTACGACTTCACTGCAATAGACGATTCAGTTAAAGGCTATCTAGCGCCGCTCGTTCTCAACCGTGTGCTGAGAAGCTATGCGGACGCGCTGGCAGAGGCGAGACATCATCCTTTATCTCATAGAAGATACATGTGGAAAGTTGAGTATTGATCTGAAACTGAGGAATCATTATCCATTAGACTATAATGTTATATAACATTATAGTCTAATGTCCAGAGGAGGCCAACCCTTTGAAGAAAATGTTGTTGTTTTTGATCATTGCCGCTGTCAGTATGTTCACCATTGCGGGCTGTTCGAGCCAGAGCAGTTCAGCGGACGGAAAGGTGACATTGAAATTTTTCCACAGATGGCCGAAGGAGCCGGAAAAAAGTTATTTTGAAGAGGTTGTGAAGGCATTTGAAAAAGAGCACCCGGATATCGACATTCAAATTGAAGCGGTTTTGAATGACTCCTATAAAGACAAAATCAAGGTCATGCTGGGAACCACCAGCCCTCCTGACATTTACTTCTCATGGAGTGACGAGTTTGCTTTTAAATTTATCAGAGGCCATAAGGCGCTTGATCTCTCGTCCTACTACAAAAATGATACAGATTGGTCATCACAGCTCGTTCAATCGCAAGTCACACCATTTACTTATGAAAACAAGCAATATGGCGTGCCGTGGCAAATGGACGCTAAATCATTCTTCTATCATAAAGACATTTTCCAAAAGCTGAATCTTGATCCCCCGAAGACATGGGATGAATTCATCGATGTGTCAAAGAAGCTGAAAGAAAACGGCTATACGCCGATCAGCTTCGGAACAAAGGCGACTTGGACCATCTCACACTATATCGGCACGCTCAATCAACGGATGGTCGATGAAAAAACGCGGGAAAAGGACTATAACGCCAAAACGGGTGAATTTACTGATGAAGGTTATGTGAAAGCACTTGAAAAGCTTCAGGAGCTGATGCCTTACTTCAATAAACATGTAAACTCCGTCGACCACGAATATGTGAGACAGCAGTTTAAGAGCGGAAAGTCGGCGATGATATATGCGGAAACAGCGGAAATCAAACTGGTTGAACCGGTGGATCTCGGGATGTTCCCATTCCCTGAAATCAGCGGGCAAAAAGGATCTTCAGAAGCGCTAACGGGAGCTCCGGAAGGGTTCATGATTGCCTCAAAAACAAAACATCCGAAGGAAGCGATGGCATTTTTGCAGTTTCTGACGTCGAAAAAAATGGGTGAAAAGCTCGTCAAAGATGTCGGGAAATACAGTGCTGTGCAAGGAGCGGCTACTGAAGAAAATTCTACAGCCATTCAGCGTGAAGCCATTCAGCAAATTGTTGATGCCGAATCTATGGTTCCGTGGTTTGATATGGATGTCGATGTTGAAATCGCCGATGCGTACTTAACAAACGTCCAGCAAATGCTTGGCGGCGACATGACACCGGAGCAGGTCATGAAAGCTGTTCAAAAAGCAGCGAAGCAAGTAAGGGCGTCAGCTGAATAAATCAAAGAAAAGGTGAAGCTTCGCACCTTTTCTTTTTATAAAGGAGATGAGATATCCTTGGTCAATCAGAATAAAACAATTCCCTATTTGTTTTTGGTGCCCGCTCTCGTTTTTTTACTTTTCGTTTATATCCCGATTGTTGAGAATGTCTTCCTCAGCCTGTTTCAGTGGAGCTCTTTTTCTCCGGAAAAAACGTTTATCGGCTTGAAAAACTATGTTGACTTATTTCATGATCCTGTCTTTTATCAGGCACTAGCCAATAATGTGCTTTACGCAGTGATCTCAATTGCATGCCAGGTATTTGGTGGTTTGATTTTGGCGGCGGTGCTTGAGGATAAGCTGGTCAGAAAATGGTCGCCGTTTTTTCGTACTGTTTTCTTTTTGCCGGTTGTCATCTCGATGACGGTGATCGCGCTTTTGTTTGATTTTATTTATAACCCTGAGACGGGGCTTTTGAATCAGCTGCTTCAGGCGGTTGGTCTTGATCAGCTGACGAGAGCTTGGCTCGGGGAGGACAGCACGGCTATGCTTTCTGTCATTTTTGTCTCTCAATGGCAGTCTGTCGGTTATATTGCGATGCTGTACATTGTGTCGATTCAAAAAATACCGGATGAACTGTATGAAGCGGCCCGTCTTGACGGTGCGGGGAAAATTCAGCAGTTTTTTCATATTACCGTTCCCCAGACGAAAGAGATGTCTTTTGTCGCGGTAGTGATGACGCTGACCGGCGCCTTTACGGTATTTAATGAACCGTACATATTGACAGGCGGAGGGCCGGGCAACGCTTCAGAAGTCTTGAGCACGTTTTTATATAAAAGCGCCTTTACAAAGGATATGATGGGCTATGCTTCAGCGATTGCCACCGTTGTATTACTCATTACGCTCGCATTGTCGCTCATGCAAATGAAGTTCTTTAAAACCGGAAAGGAGGACTAACAGATGCTGCCTCAGAAGAAGACAGATTCGTTCAGATTGGAGCCTGTGCCTGACCGGCACATGGAGGTGAAAAGAAAGCCTAGACGAAAATGGTACATCGGAGAAACGTCTGTATGGGTTTTTCTGTTTCTTTATCTGATTGCGATCGCCTATCCGCTGCTATGGATGGTCATGAGCGCCTTTAAAAGCTCGGACGATATTTTTGAGCACAGCTGGTCGGTGCCGTCTTCGTGGCATCCGGAAAATTTTGTGTCCGCTTGGAATCAAGGCATTTCTTCTTATTTTATGAACAGTGTCATCGTGACGGCGCTGACGTGTGTGATCACTGTTTTTATCAGTGCATGGGCGGCTTACGGCCTTTCCCGGTTTGAGTTTACAGGAAAAAGGTTCTTTTTGGTGCTTTGTCTTGGCGGTTTGATGCTGACGCCGCAGGTCAGTCTTGTGCCGCTTTATTCTATGATTCAGTCGCTGGGCCTTTACAATACGTATTGGGCGTTAATCCTGCCGTATGCGGCTTACCGGATCCCGTTCACCATCATTTTGATCCGCTCTTATTTTCTTTCTATTTCCAAAGAATTGGAGGAGGCGGCTTATTTAGATGGGTGTACGAGTTTTGGAGTATTTTTCAGAATTTTCTTACCAATGAGTGTGCCGATTTTGGTGACATCCGGCATTTTGACGGCTTACCATACGTGGAATGAATTTATGTTTGCGATTATTTTCATAGATGATGAGAATTTGCGGACCATTCCAGCCGGGCTGATGCAGTTCAGAGACGCGCTGCAGACAGATTGGGGCGTGCTGCTGGCGGGATTAACGATTTCAGCCGCGCCGATTATTATTCTATTTTTATTGATGCAGAAATATTTTGTCCGCGGGATTGCAAGCGGAAGTGTAAAAGGATAAAGGGGGATGCACCATATGAAATTGATTGCGGTTGGAGATAACGTTGTTGATTACTATCAGGATCAAGAAACGTTCTACCCGGGAGGAAATGCCTTAAACGTCGCTGTGCTTGCCAAGCGGCTCGGGCATGAGGCTTCCTATATTGGGATCGTCGGCAATGACGAAGCAGCGGCACATTTGTTGAACGTATTGAAATTGGAGCAGGTTAACGCGGATTATATCCGCCAGGCGCACGGTGAAAATGGGATGGCGATTGTCACCCTTGATGAACAGGGGGACCGTATTTTTGTCAGATCAAATAAAGGGGGCATTCAGTCCCGGCTCCGTCTTATGTTTCAGGAGAAAGATATAACCTTTATCAGCGGGCATGATCTGCTCCATACGAGTGTGTACAGCCGGCTTGAGAACGATCTTCCGCAGCTGTGCGGGCTGATTCCGGTCTCCTTTGACTTTTCAACCAATCGCAAGGAGGATTATTTGAGGAAGGTTTGTCCATATGTGACGTATGCGTTTTTTTCAGGAAGTGACCTGAGTGAGTCGGAATGCGGCGAGCTTGCCAAACAGGCACATGACTACGGAGCGAAAATCGTTTGTATGACCCGCGGGGGACAAGGAGCGGTCCTGTCTGAGGGAGACCGAATCTATCATCAGCCGATTGTGGAAACTGATATAATAGATACACTTGGAGCGGGAGATTCTTTTATAGCGGGCTTTTTGACTGCTTTTTGCGTGAAGCAGGATATAACGTACGCTTTGCGCCAGGCCGCCGAAACGGCTGCGAAAACATGCGGCGTGTACGGAGCTTTCGGCTATGGCCATCCTTTTCGCTTGGAGGACGGAGGAAGCAGTGAAAAAACGAGAGTACTGTAAGCAGTGTCTCGTTTTTTATGCCGGTTATGTGTAGGGGCTGTTGATCGTAAAAGTGACGCGGTTTGTGTGCATCAAAAACAGTGAACAATAGATTGGCTGGTCGTTTGATGTAAAAGCTGTTTTATCGATTTCAAACAGCGCATCCCCGATATCGCAGTCTAAGTATTTGCTTTCCTCTTGTTGGGCATATACAACGTTTAATAGTTTCGTATTGTGAGTAGGCACGACTTGATACCGCTGCTTTAACATATCATGCATGGACACGCCGTCCGCAATAAAGGCATCAATGCCGGGAAACAAATCCAGCGGATAATGTGTCACTTCAAAGGTGAGCGGCTGGTCATCGTTATATAAAATCCGTTTTAATTCAACGACAGGGCTCTCAGGATTGATTTTCAGCTTTTCGGCAATGGGTTTCGCCGCTGAAATGATCGCATGGGACAGCACTTGATGCTTCGGTTTTTTGCCGGTTGATTCCATAAATTCCGAGTAGCCGTTTACTGCGATCAGCTCCCGTTTTAATTTAGGGCTTTTCACGAACGTTCCCTTTCCTTGCTGCCTGATTAAGTAGCCTTCTTCGACCAAATCGAGAATGGCTTTCCTGACGGTAATGCGGCTGACATTATACTTGCTGCATAGTTCGCTTTCGGTAGGCAGCTTGGCGGTGGGGGAATATACGCCCTTTTTGATGTCATCGGTGATGATTTGTTTTAGCTGAATGTATAAAGGTGTAGAACTTCCGTTGTTTAACAAAAGGTAGCCTCCTTTTAACCAATTATTCATATTATAATGTATTATGACGTTATAATACAAATTTACATTTTTTATTTTAGAAATATAGCAAAAATGGAATCGATTACTCTAAAAATAACAGAAAGACCTGGTTGTTTCCAGTGACGAAATAACAGACGAAAAGATTGGGGGAAATGTCTGATGGCTTCATTAACATTTGAGCATGTCAAAAAATCATACCATTCCCAATTCACGGTGAAGGACTTTGATTTAGATGTAAAGGATAAGGAGCTTTTGGTGCTGGTGGGACCGTCAGGATGCGGAAAATCGACCACGCTGCGAATGGTGGCGGGGCTGGAAAGCATCTCTGAAGGCAGCCTCCTCATTGATGGGGAACGGGTCAATGATCTTCCGCCGAAAGAACGTGATATTGCGATGGTATTCCAAAACTACGCGCTTTATCCGCATATGACGGTTTTTGATAATATGGCGTTTGGATTAAAGCTTAGAAAGATGCCGAAACAGGAAATCGGCGAGCGGGTTCATGCGGCAGCGAGAATTTTAGAGATTGAGCATTTGCTGAAGAGAAAACCGAAGGCGCTCTCCGGCGGACAGCGGCAAAGGGTGGCGCTTGGCAGATCGATTGTGAGGGAGCCGAAGGTCTTTTTAATGGACGAGCCGCTTTCCAATCTGGACGCGAAGCTGAGAGTGACGATGCGGACAGAAATCAGCAAGCTGCACCAGCGTTTAGAGGCAACTATCATATATGTCACGCATGACCAGACCGAAGCGATGACAATGGGCGATCGGATTGTCGTGATGAACGAAGGGGAAATCCAGCAAGTGGCGAAACCGCATGACATTTATCATTACCCGGCAAATCTGTTTGTTGCGGGTTTTATCGGCTCCCCGGGAATGAATGTTTTGAAAGGCGTGATAGAAGAGCAGCATGGCGAGCTGTTTTTCACAAACCCTTCGATCCGGCTTCATATTCCTGAAGAAAAAGCGAAGCGGCTGAAGGAAAAGGGATATGCCGGAGAACAGATGATTGCCGGCGTTAGGCCGGAGCATATCACACAATTGACAGGACATGATCAGCTGTTTGATGCAGTGCTGAAAGCGAAGGTGGAAGTGAATGAAAATTTGGGATCAGAGCTGATTGTACATGTCAGGGCAGGAGATGAGCGGCTTACGGTCCGTCTAGATGGAAACACGCGAATCGCCGCAG
Organism: Bacillus vallismortis; assembly: GCF_004116955.1. Classification (NCBI taxonomy): domain Bacteria; kingdom Bacillati; phylum Bacillota; class Bacilli; order Caryophanales; family Bacillaceae; genus Bacillus; species Bacillus vallismortis. The sequence goes on from NZ_CP026362.1 coordinate 208,083, forward strand.
GCGATTCGATCCAGTTGGCAGTGAAAATGGATCACGTCGTTTTTTTCGATGCGGAGACGGAAGAGGCTGTGTATTAGGAAAGGTGCTCCCTGGCAGGAGCACCTTTTTCTTACGGCCAAATGTCGTCTGCCCATTCAGGGTGGTCGATAAATGGATTGCGGTTGTGCTGATATTTCTCATAAATGATTTCGTTTCTTTTCCGCTCGCGGTCGTCAACCGGGTCCTGCCTATTCCATTCGAGCAGGACAGATTTCTTTCCGTGATAAGGGGCTGAGCCGTTGCCCGTTTTATCATTCAGTTCAAGATCAGGGTATCCGTCATCACCTTCGTAACGGACAGCCATGTAAAACAGCATGCGGGCGACATCGCCTTTCACATCATCGCGGGGCTCCCATGAATCTCCATCATCATAATTCCCAGGCGCTTTCGCATGTTCTGTGCCGCCGTTGTCAAAATCCTTATTTCCTCTGGCACTATTGACTTGGACATCAGCCGGGCGTAAATGATGAATATCTGTGCCAGGCCCCTTGCTTGTGCCAAAATTGCCATGGGATTTCGCCCAAACGTGCTCGCGGTTCCAATCGCCGACATTGCCGCCATTCAAGTTTTTCGACCGCGATTCATTCGTGTAGAGCAAAATGACGTTATTTGGGTTTCTCGGGTCTTCATCAGTTTCTTTCAGCGCATTCCATACTTCGCTGTAGGACAGCGTCTTGTGTCCGCTGATGATGTGATGCAGGGCGCTTTTTAGCGATTCACCTGTCTTTCCTTCTGTCCCTTTATAATAGGTATCTGTGTCAGCATAGGGTGCAGCGGGAGCGGCTAACGAGAGCAGGCCCCCGTTTCCTGATGGGGAAGCAGCCAATCGGTCATTCAGGCTTAATACGGTTTGCGTGTTTGCTGAAGCGGCGGGCGCAAACCATCCGGAAATCAGTAACACCAAGACGAGCGGCAGAAACCTTGCCATTTTTGTCATCACTTGCCCTCCTTTTATCAGATCATGAGATCATGTCTATTATCTAAAATTCAAATAAAGGATAGAAGTGTTATTTTGTATATTTTTCATTAACATTGTAAATGAGTCCCTTTGGAGGAGGCGGATATCCACTGTGCCAATATCTTAAGGCCTAGTTTTTGCTTCAGCTGGGACTTGGCAAGGTGTCTGTTCCTTCTTCAATTCCGCAAAATTGTAAAGCAGCCCCACATTCATGATGACTTGGGGGTGGATACTGTGCCTAAAAAATAAACGTTTTTTTGGTTAATATGCCAATGAACTATCGAGTTCCTCCTTCTATAATGAAGTCACCATAACGGCCATAGGGGGGAGTACATGGAAAAGCAGAAGCTTTCAGTCAAAAACAGCATCACAGATTATATTGAATGGCTCGCCCGATACGGCGCATCTGCGGACAGCGGCGTAACGAGGCTTTTGTACACAAAAGAGTGGATGGACGCGCAGCTCGCAGTCAAAACGGAAATGTCTTCATTAGGGCTTGAAACAAGATTCGACGATGTCGGCAATGTGTTTGGAAGGCTTTCGGGCACCCAGACTCCGGATGAAGTGATTTTAACCGGTTCACATATCGATACCGTCATCAATGGAGGAAAGTTTGACGGTGCCTATGGCGTTCTTGCGGCAATGCTCGCGATAAAGCAGCTCAAAGAAACATACGGAGCACCGAAAAAAACAATCGAAGCAGTCTCCTTATGCGAGGAGGAGGGCAGCCGCTTTCCAATGACCTATTGGGGATCGGGGAATATGACGGGCGTTTTTTCAGGACAGGATGCAGAAGAGCCGAGGGACGAATCAGGTGTTTCTTTGCAAACAGCGATGTATGAGTGCGGTTTTGGTAAAGGGGTGTATCAGGCGGCCCGCAGGACAGATATCAGCGCCTTTGTCGAGCTTCATATTGAACAGGGGCAGACGTTGGAAATGTCAGGCCGGGATCTCGGCATCGTAACAAGTATTGCGGGGCAGAGGCGATACCTCGTCACGCTTGAGGGGGAATGCAACCACGCGGGAACCACTTCCATGAAATGGCGCAAGGACCCGCTTGCAGCCAGCAGCCGCATCATTCATGAGCTGCTGCTGCGGTCGGAGGAGCAGCCGGATGAGCTCCGCCTGACATGCGGAAAGATAACGGCAGAGCCCAATGTGGCCAATGTTATACCGGGCCGCGTGCAGTTTTCAATCGATATTCGCCATCAGCATCAGCACGTGCTCGAGCAATTTCATGACAACATGGCTGCTGTGATCAACAGCATTTGCCATCAAAAAGGGATTCGCGCCGATATTGATGAATATATGCAGATAGAGCCTGTGCCGATGGACGAAAGGCTGAAGGCTGCGGCTCTTGAAACAGCGGCAGAAAACGGCATCAGCTGCGAGGAAATGGTGAGCGGAGCAGGGCATGACGCGCAAATGATCGGAAGACGCTATCCGGCTTGTATGCTGTTCGTGCCAAGCCGCGGCGGCATCAGCCACTCACCGAAGGAGTACACCTCAGCCAGACAGCTTGAGATCGGTGTCCGCGCATTGGCTGATTTATTATACAAACTGGCTTACTGATAAAGGGAGGAATGGCTGTGTCAGGCAGAAAAGAACTATGTACCCCGTTAAGAACGATTATGACGCCGGGACCTGTGGAGGTAGATCCGCGTGTCTTAAGAGTGATGAGCACCCCGGTTGTCGGCCAATTTGATCCGGCGTTTACGGGTATCATGAATGAAACAATGGAAATGCTCCGGGAGCTGTTTCAAACGAAAAACCGCTGGGCATACCCAATTGACGGCACTTCACGGGCGGGAATCGAAGCGGTTCTTGCGAGTGTGATCGAGCCGGAAGATGACGTGCTCATTCCCATTTATGGCCGCTTCGGTTATTTGCTGACTGAAATTGCTGAGCGGTATGGGGCAAATGTTCACACGCTTGAGTGTGAATGGGGAACGGTTTTTGAACCGGATGATATCATACGGGAAATGAAAAAAGTAAAGCCGAAAATTGTGGCAATGGTGCATGGGGAAACATCGACAGGGCGGATTCATCCGCTGAAAGCAATCGGCGAAGCCTGCCGAGCCCAGGATGCATTGTTTATTGTCGATGCAGTTGCGACGATTGGCGGCTGCGAGGTCAAAGTCGATGATTGGAACATTGACGCAGCCATCGGCGGCACGCAAAAATGTTTGTCTGTTCCATCGGGAATGGCGCCGATTACATATAATGAGCGGGTGGCGGATGTGATTGCGGCGCGTAAAAAGGTAGAGCGTGGGATTGCGACACAAGCGGACAGGGCGACGCTTTCGGGAAACCGGCCGATCACAAGCAATTATTTTGATTTAAGCCAGCTTGAGGATTATTGGAGCGAAAGACGGCTCAATCATCATACTGAAGCAACGACGATGCTGTACGCCTTGCGTGAGGGTGTCAGGCTTACGCTTGAAGAAGGTCTTGAAGCCCGTTTTGAGCGGCATCGCCGCCATGAGGCCGCATTAGCAGCAGGGATTAGGGCCATGGGGCTGAAGCTATTTGGAGATGACAGCTGCAAAATGCCTGTTGTCACCTGTGTAGAAATCCCCGGCGGCATTGACGGCGAGTCTGTCCGCCACATGCTGTTGGCGCAATTCGGCATCGAAATCGCCAGCTCATTCGGCCCGCTGGCGGGGAAAATCTGGAGAATCGGAACGATGGGCTACAGCTGCAGAAAAGAAAACGTGTTGTTCGTGCTTGCCGGGTTAGAGGCTATGCTGCTGAGACATGGCGCAGGGATCGAAGCAGGAAAAGCGCTCCAAGCGGTGCTTGATGTGTATGAAAACGCCGGCCGCCAGACAGCGGTATAAAGAAAAGCTTGCGGGAACGCCGCAAGCTTTTTTAGCGATACGATTTCGCTTTTTCTCCGTCTGATTTTTTTCGTTGGACTCTTTTTACAAATCCTCTTTCTCCATGCTGTTTCTTATAGCGGTTTTTGAGAGGGGGATGCCGCATTGGGAAACTTGCACATGATGGTAGATGTGCTTCTGGAAGATCCGGATGAGGCTGAGCTGGCTGCACTCGGTCTGACGTAGACATAGAAGAAAAATGATAGGGAGTATATGCTGGAATGGCGGGATTTTGCAGATGAGAAAACGCGGCGGGAAAAGGAAAGCCCGGCTGTGAAAGCAGGATTTCCAAGTGAAAAAACGTCAAGATGCCTCTTACAGGCTATTCCCTTGAAAAATTAATGATTGTATTGGATGACCCTATACTTTAGAATGACTAACTATATTTTGAAAATTCTATCAGGGGTGGGCTTATGAAAAAGATCGGTCTTATTGGCGGAATGAGTTGGGAATCTTCAGCTGAGTATTATCGAATGATCAATGAAGAGATAAAAAAGAAATTAGGGGGGCTGCATTCGGCAAAGTGCATTTTATACAGTGTTGATTTTAAGGAGATTGAACACTATCAGTCCGAAGGGGCTTGGGATAAAGCAGGTGCAGCCTTAGGGGAAGCAGCGAGATCATTAGAAAAAGCCGGTGCAGATTTTATAATAATCTGTACAAATACGATGCATAAAGTAATTGGCTATATCCAAGAAATGATCACGATCCCTATTTTACATATTGCAGATGCAACTGCCGATCAAATCACTAGGCAAGGGATTCGTTCAGTAGGATTACTTGGTACTAAGTATACGATGGAACAAGATTTTTATAAATCACGTATTGAGTCTCACAATATCAATGTCATTGTGTCTACTGATGAGGAAAGAGAATTAATCAATGCTATTATTTATCAAGAACTGTGTTTGGGTGAAATCAAACAGTCGTCCAAAAACACGTATAAGAAGATTATCAATCATTTGGTGGATAGAGGGGCAGAAGGGATTATTCTCGGATGCACTGAAATTGGTTTACTGGTAAAAGCAGAGGATTCAGAAGTGCCATTATTTGATACGACTTTCATCCATGCTCATAGCGCAGCGCGTACATCTCTTTCGATTTAGCTGTGTGTTGTCAAGTGAAAAGGGATGTTAGAAAAGGCGTACATATCGGTCTGGGCGTAACCCAACTTGGAAAAAGGAAGCCCGCCTCACCGGCTGGCTTCCTTTTTCTTAACTCCCCCTATACACCTGACGGCGACAGCAAAAGCGGGATATGATAATTCGCATCTGGATCTGCAAGCTGAAAACGGACGGTGATAATAGAGAAAAATGGATACAGTAGCCGAAAAAGACAGGTGTTATTGCTGAATGTGACGAAAAACGATTCAGTTTGTAAGAGAATAAGACAAACATTAGCTGATCAGCCGCTGCATCCGTAAGGCAAGCCGCAGTCGCATTGTCGTTTCAGGATCTTTTAAGCTTTTGCCCAGCAGCTCCTCGCATTTTTCAAGGCGGTAGATGACTGTATTGCGATGAACGTAAAGGCGTTTTGCCGTCTCGGAAATTTGGCAGTGTGTCTCTAGATAGACAGACAGCGTATGAAGCAGGCTTTGATCCTCCTGCTGTTTTTCAGCGAGGCTTTGAAGCGTGGAGTTGTAAAATTTCTTCAAATCCTCAACCGGGAGCAGGCGGAGAAGCTCAGGCACATCTTTTGCGTGATACACCTGAATAAACGACGTGCTTCTTGACAAATGCCCTGATTGCAGAGCGTCTGAAGCTTCGGTGAACGCGTCGGGAACATCAATGAGCCTTTGGCATATATTGCTGATGCCAAAGGACACAGTCCGTTTACATTGAGCTTTGACTTGTGCTTGGAACTGCTCTAAAAAGCTGATCACTGAGGCGTGCATTTCACTCCAGCTGTCTGTTGCCTCAATCAGAATAATGCCGACATTTCCTTTCATAAAAAAGTGGGGCGGAAACGGGAAGGCTGATAATTCGCCTTCAAGAAACTCGAATATGCCATCGGAGGCGAGCTGATTTTCTGTAAAGCTGATTGATTCATCATTCCGGTCAAGTTTTCCGGCGATGCACATATATTTTTGATCCCAGCGCAGCTTAAATTCCTTCGCCCGGCTTTTGATTTCATCGTCTGAAGAAAATGACCGCTCAATAAAATTGCTGAAAAACTCATTGCGCGCCCGCCGGCCGTATTGCTTCAGCGCATTTTCCTTCAGCAGTTCAAAGGAAATCACGTTGGCCGCTTGTTCAATGGTGAGAATTAATCCTTTGTCGCCAGCCTGCACCATATCGGGTATCAGCAGGTAGCCGCAGTTTTTTTCGTGATTATAAATAGGAAGAACAGAATAGGTTTTTTGATTCGAGAGCATAGAGAAACAAGTGAAAAACGGCCCTGATATCGTATGTAGGGTTCCTTTCAGCTTTTCGGTTTCAAATGAAATCTGATGGGACGCAGACAGCATGTTGGCATGTTGGTCAAGTAGCAGCACAGAAAGCTGAAGGAGGTCTGATACCTTTTTGAGGAGAGATTGCAGCCCCTTGCCGCTCATAATGTGGTTTGTGAATTTTTTGTGCGCGTAAATGGCTTGCTGCAGCTCGTTAGAACGCATATCAAGGATGTGGCTGAGTGTTGCATTCACAATATCGCCGAGGCGGATGTGTTCTGGTAGCTCAATGATCGGAAACGCGTATGAATCGGCCAGCTCGATAATTTCTTTTGGGATATCCTCCAGGTAGCGTTTTGTTTTAATGCCGAGGCCCGCGCAGCCGCGTTTTGCCATTTGCTGAATCAGTTCAGATAACTGGTGCGGATGATCCTTCAAGTGATATGCGGTGGTGACGAGCAATTCATTCTTATGCAGAAAGTCTGCGATATCCGGAGCGTCCATCATATTGACATGCTGAACCTCTCTTTCTCCTCCTGCTTTTCCAGCGATTAAATGGGCGTTTTCATAAGCCGGTATTTTCATCACATCAAAAATATTCATTTGGCATTCTCCTTTTCTATCAAAACATTGGTTAAGATGAATAATTTTCAAGAGGAATTCTAGCGGTTCTGCTGATGTAATACGATCATAGTAGCAGTAAACTGTTGAAAATAGAATGGATTGTGTTACATAAACTGACATAAAAAATCGTCAACCTGACATGGGGGTATGATAATGGCTTACGATATGGTGATAAAAGGTGCGAAGGCAGTTACGCCAGACGGCGTGAAAGAAGCTGATATTGCGGTTCAAAATGGTGTCATTGCCGAGATTGGAATTGCCATTGAAGCAAACGGGGCAGAAACGATCCAGGCGAATGGACAATATGTGTTTCCGGGTGCGATAGACTGCCATGTTCATTTCAATGAACCGGGCAGAGAGGACTGGGAGGGGTTTGAAACAGGTTCGAGAATGATGGCAGCAGGCGGCTGCACCACTTATTTTGATATGCCGCTCAATTGCATCCCATCAACCGTGACGGCAGAACATCTTCTCGCAAAAGCTGAACTGGGCAGGCGAAAATCAGCCGTGGATTTTGCGCTATGGGGAGGCCTCGTGCCCGGCCATATTGATGACATCCGCCCAATGGCTGAAGCGGGTGCGATCGGATTTAAAGCGTTTTTATCAAGATCAGGCACAGACGAGTTCCGCTCTGTTGATGAACGAACCTTGCTCAAAGGCATGACAGAAATCGCGGCTGCAGGAAAAATCCTCGCTCTTCACGCGGAGAGCGACGCAATCACAAGCTATTTGCAGATGGTTTTGGCTAATCAAGGAAAGGTGGATGCGGATGCGTATGTTGCCTCCCGCCCGGAGGAAGCTGAAGCTGAGGCGGTGTATCGCACGATTCAGTATGCGAAGGTGACAGGCTGTCCGGTTCATTTCGTCCATGTCAGCACGGCGAAAGCGGTTCGGCTGATCAGGGAGGCGAAACAGGAAGGGCTTGATGTTTCGCTCGAAACATGCCCGCATTATGTCTTGTTCAGCCATGACGCTTTACGGGAAAAGGGCTCTGTCGCGAAATGCGCGCCGCCGCTCCGTTCACAGCAATCAAAGGAGGCGCTGATCGAGGCACTCATTGCGGGGCATATTGACATGGTCTCCTCAGACCACTCTCCTTGCCGTCCGTCCTTAAAGCGGGAGGATAATTTGTTTTTATCATGGGGCGGAATCAGCGGCGGGCAGTTCACTTTGTTAGGGATGCTGGAACTCGCGCTTGAGCATCAGATATCGTTTGAAACCATCGCTGAATGGACAGCGGCGGCACCTGCGAAACGTTTCGGCCTTCAGCAAAAAGGGCGGCTTGAAGCGGGGTGTGATGCGGATTTTGTGCTCGTCACTATGGAGCCGTACACTGTCACAAGAGAATCGATGTTTGCAAAGCATAAGCTAAGCCTTTACGAAGGACATACATTTCCCTGCCGCGTTTCGGCCACATACAGTAAAGGCCGGTGTGTCTACAGTGATGGGGAGATAGTCAGCGGAATTGACGGAGCGCTGGTCGTTCCATTGTAAATAAACCCGGCAGATTTATGTTGCCGGGGTGTTTTCCTCTAGTTTTTCTTCGATAAAGTCCACAGTAAGTCTGATTCCATCTTCTTTTTCAATAAGAGCGGCAGCTTCAGATGCACGTTGAGAATACGTATGGTTGGAGACCAGTTCGTTGATTCTGGAAATGAAGGCTTCAACTGACATCTCTTTTTCTTTCAGAGGGGCGGCAGCTGCTCCAATGTCTCGCATCTTTCTAGCCCAAAAAGGCTGATCACCAGAGAATGGGCAGATCACCATAGGTTTGCCGGCCTTCAATGCCGCGGCCGTAGTCCCAGCCCCTCCGTGATGAATGACAGCTCGTGATCGAGGAAAAATCCAACTGTGAGGAATGGAGTCGGATGTAAAAATATGGGGCGAAGCTGTCATCTGTTTAATCCCGCTCCACCCCGTCAGCAAAATGGCACGCTGCCCGGTTTCTTTGAATGCTAGCTGAAGCATGTTCACAATGTGATCAGGGTTTCGTAATGGCATACTGCTAAAGCTAACGGTAAAAGGAGGCGGTCCCGCTTCTAAAAAGCGCGAGAGCTCAGGTGGAGGGGTCCGGTCATCTTCAGCTAAAAACCAGAATCCTTGCATCGAAACACGGCCTTTCCATTGTTGGTCAAAGGGAATGATGGAAGGACTGCACCCATACAGAATAGGGATGTGCTTTCCATTCAGTACGGAATCATCTTGAAAAACAGAACGTTTATCGGGCAGGCCGAGCGTCTCATGTCTCCACTTGTTAATCAGCGAAAAAAACGCTGCGGTCATTAATCGATTGATTTGAAAACTGGCCCTGTTAAGCGTTCCGCTTCGCATGGCGAATGGCAAGACAGGATTAGTAAACTGGCGGGTGGGAGCTATAACAGGAACCGGATGAGCGATAAAGGCAGGAATGTGTAGGGCTTCGGCGAGATCATATCCGCCAAATACTTTTGGATGATAAATGATTGCCTCTGCATCTATAGAGGCGGCCCATATATCGTCTAACATTTGTTCCATCATCGGATAAATGACGGTTTTCATCTGGCTGACAATGGATAGCGGATTTCCTTTCAGGATGTTTTTTCCTTCTTCTGATTGCGTCAAATCTGCGTAATCGGCTCTGATGGCTGAAAAGGAGAGCCTGTTTTTCTCGGCTAGATCTTTGAACGAGCCTTCGGTGCAAATCGTCACATGATGTCCGCGTCTGGATAATTCTTTTCCTAATGCAATAAAAGGCTGTACATCGCCTCTCGTACCGATCGTCAGCAGGTTAATTTTCATCATTCGCCTCCAGAATGTCATTCATTACCACTAATTTATCACACATAAGCACCTATCAGTTTTTAAAACGGAATCAACGTGGTATCTTTTTTTAAAGGAGGCGAAGGAATTGGAACATGTCACATACATACTCAAACAATCTTGGTCGCGCCATACGAGCTCCAAATGGACCGAAGAATGCCCGGCATGCGGCCAATGCGGTGTGACGGCGTTGGTATTCAGGATCAATTCGGCGGCGCCATTTTTAAAACAAAAGTCGGTTTTATAACTGCATCAACGGCGTGGTGTATGACTTTACGAGTGAACAGTTTCAAGCGCCGATTGACTATCAGCATATCCCTTCCCCTCAAGAGAAGAAGCGTTTCTAGATACGAATGAGGAACAATACCTGCATCTTCGTTCAGCGTTTTCTCTCCATATGAACAGCATTTCCGAGGAAACCTGAAAACACGTGTGATAAACTGGGAGAGAGGTGAATGAATGTGATTTATATCGGACTGACGGGATGGGGGGATCATGACAGCATCTATCCGCCGAAAACGCCCAGCCAGAAAAAATTGCAGGCCTATTCCTCCCATTTTCCGATCGTTGAATTAGACGCGAGCTTTTATGCCATTCAGCCAGCGCGAAATAATGAAAAATGGGTGAAGGAAACGCCGGAAACCTTCCAATTTATCGTGAAAGCTTATCAGGGCATGACGGGGCATCAGCGCGGCGACATTCCCTTTGACTCAAAAGAGGAGATGTTTGACGCGTTTAAGGTGTCGTTAACGCCATATGTACATAGCAATAAACTCGCCATGGTGCTGTTTCAATTTCCGCCGTGGTTTGACTGCAAGAAGGAGAATGTCGCTTATTTGAGATGGTGCAAGCGCCAAATGGGCGATATCCCATGTGCGCTTGAATTCAGGAACCGCTCCTGGTTTTCGCCGCCATTTTATGAGCAGACACTTTCATTTATGAAAGAGGAAGGCTGGATTCACAGTGTCTGTGATGAACCGCAAATCGGAGAAGGCAGTGTGCCGACTGTGCTGCGCGCGACCGATGAAAACAAAACGCTCGTCAGGTTTCACGGGCGCAACAAGCAGGGTTGGATGAAGCCCGATGGCGGGAAAAACTGGCGGGAGGTCAGGTACTTATACCGCTACAACCAACAGGAACTGACGGATTGGAAGCAGCACCTGAATGAATTGCAGCGGCAATGTAAGGATGTTTTTGTCCTATTCAACAACAATTCCGGCGGAGACGCCGCGGATAATGGCAAGCAGATGCTTGAACTGCTTGAGATCGAGTATGGCGGACTTGCGCCGAGACAGCTCGATTTATTTTAGAAAAGAGGTTTTTACTGATGTCGTTTGTGATTTTGGCCGTATTGGGGTTAGTTGCAGGTACGGTAGGAAGCCTGATTGGACTTGGCGGCGGAATTGTCATCGTGCCGTCTCTGATGTTTTTGAGCACAGTGACGCCGCTGTTTCAAGATGTGACACCGCAGATCGCGATTGGGACTTCGCTTTTGGTCATTATTTTTACGGGTCTTTCTTCAACTTTGGCTTATATTAAATATAAAACCGTTGATTATAAAAGCGGACTCATATTCTTTATTGGTTCAGGTCCCGGGAGCTTGATCGGTGCTTATGTGTCAAAGCTGTTTAATTCAAACTCGTTTTCCATTTGGTTTGGCATTTTTATGATTTTGATTTCATTGAGCTTAATGCTGAAAGCGAAAGCCCGGCCGATCAACAAAGCCCATAAAGGAATAATTCGGACACTCCAGGATGAGGACGGTGAGCCGTATACGTACTCCTATCAGGCCCCTGTCGGCATTGCGATCGCCTTTGTTGTCGGCTTTTTAGGCGGGCTGTTCGGAATAGGCGGCGGATCGCTGATGGTTCCGGCGATGATGCTGTTATTTCTGTTCCCGCCGAAGGTTGCGGTGGCAACGTCCATGTTTATTATATTCCTGTCCTCAATGACAGGGTCTGTTTCACATATTATGTCCGGGCACGTCAATTGGCTGTACGCCCTCGCGCTTGTGCCAGGCGCTTGGTTCGGCGGAAAGCTTGGCGCCGCCATCAACAGAAAAATGCAGACGAAAACGATCGTCATGATCATGCGGATCGTATTGATTTTGATCGGCTGCCAGCTCATTTATGAAGGCATTTTCAGCTGAACGATTAGGGAGAGATAATATGAAGGAGAAGCTCCGCTTATATCATACCAATGATTTGCACAGCCATTTTGAAAACTGGCCGAAAATTGTAGATTATATCGAGCAGAAAAGAAAAGAGCATCAATCAGACAGCGAAGAGACGCTCGTTTTTGATATTGGCGATCATCTCGATCGTTTTCATTTCGTAACAGAGGCGACTTTCGGAAAAGCGAATGTCGATCTGTTAAACCGTCTTCACATTGATGGAGCGGCAATTGGCAATAATGAAGGGATCACGCTTCCGCATGAAGAGCTCGCTGCCTTATATGATCATGCTGAATTTCCCGTTATCGTCTCCAATCTGTATGACAAAAACGGGAACCGGCCGTCCTGGGCGGTTCCTTACCATATCAAATCATTGAGAAACGGCATGTCCATCGCCTTTTTAGGCGTAACAGTGCCGTATTATCCCGTCTATGACAAGCTGGGATGGACAGTAACCGATGCCCTTGAAAGCGTAAAGGGAGCCATTCAGGAAGTGAAAGGCCAGGCTGATATCATCGTGCTCCTATCGCATTTAGGCATTCTTGATGATCAGGAAGTGGCTGAGGCGGTGCCAGAGATTGACGTGATCCTTGAATCACACACCCATCATTTGCTTGAAGATGGACAAGTGGTTAACGGTGTTTTGCTTGCCAGCGCAGAGAAATACGGGCATTATGTCGGCTGTGTGGAAATGACAATCGACAGCGTAGAGCGAAGCATTATCAGCAAAACAGCGTCTGTGCAGAACATGGCGGAATGGACGGGAGAATCCGCAGAAACAAAAGTGTTTCTTCGTGAACAAGCACGTGAAGCCGAAGATAAGCTGTCCGAAGCCGTTGCGGAGCTTGCGCAAGACGCTGAGGTGAAGTGGTTTGAAGAATCAGAGCTGCCTTTGCTGTTGGCATTCGCGCTAAAGGAATGGTGCGGGACGGACATCAGCATGGTGAATTCCGGTGTCATTCTCGGTCCGCTGAAAGCGGGTCCTGTGACAAAGCTGGATCTGCACCGCATCTGTCCTCATCCGATCAACCCGGTGGCTGTCCGCCTGACGGGAGAAGAACTGAAAGAGACCATTGTCCACGCCGCTTCCGAACAAATGGAGCAGCTCCGGATTAAAGGGCTCGGCTTCCGCGGAGAAGTAATGGGGAAAATGGTGTACGCGGGTGTTGATGTAGAAACAATACGGCTGGATGACGGGATAACGCATGTCACACGCGTCACACTGAACGGTGAAGAGATTGATAAACATAAACAATACTCTGTTGCCGTGCTAGACATGTTTACGCTCGGCAGACTGTTCCCGATCATCCGCGACGCCGCAGACAAAGAATATTTCATGCCGGAATTTTTGCGGGATCTGCTCGCTTGGAAGCTCGCGCAATAAGGCGGTCAGCCCACAACAAGCTCTGCCCTTCATCATAAAGTGATGAATGAAGGGAGAGGTTGACGTGGTAAATCTGACACCAATCATGATAGAAGAACAGCCTTTTACAGCTGTGACAGTAAAGCTTCCAAAAACAAATTTTATGGCCGTCACTAATGATCATGGATACATTATGTGCGGGGCGCTTGATGTGGCGCTGCTGAATGAAAAATTAAAGGAGCGGGGCATAGTGGCGGGGCGCGCAGTTGGGGTGCGCACCATTGACCAGCTGTTAGACGCACCTTTAGAATCCGTCACATATGCTGCGGAAGATCTCGGCATCCATGCCGGCATGAGCGGCAGAGAAGCGCTTTTGAAAATGGTGAAATAAAATAATTTGGCCCAGCTATTACTATGTCCCCTCTTACAAGCATACATTGTGATATGTAAGGGGGGATTTTCTTGCCAAGATACCGCGGCCCTTTTCGCAAGAGAGGACCTTTGCCTTTCCGGTACGTGCTGCTCTTGTCAGTTGCCTTTTTTATTCTTTCGACAACAGTCAGCCTTTGGATGATCAATAGCTCAATTAAACCTGTTTTAATGAGCATCGGCGAGATGGAAACGAAGCGTGTGGCAACAGAGGTAATCCAGGATTCGATTGAGGATTATATGTCTGACAGTGAAAATATGAAAGATATGTTTCAAATGAGTTCTGATGAAAACGGAAAATTAACGACAATTGATTTTAATACACAGGTTGTAAACAGCGTGAAAACAAAAGTGACAAAGCAGCTTCAGGCGCATCTGAAAGAGATGGAAACCCACACCGGGCACAGCGGCGCCAGTGAAAATATTATGATTAACATTCCGCTCGGACAGGTAACCGGCAACAGTCTGCTCGGAAACCTCGGGCCGAAAATCCCGGTCCGGTTCAATTTAATCGGTGACGCGTTTACAGATGTCAAAACCAAAATCAAGCCGTATGGCATTAATAATGCACTTATTGATATCAGCATCTTTGTCGAAATTAAAGTGAAGGTCATCATTCCGTTCGCAAGCAAAACCGCTGTCATCACAAATAATGTGCCTGTGTCGATTAAAGCAGTACAGGGCGAAGTGCCGCAGTTTTACAACGGAAGCGGCGGCTCAGGTGTCACCCCTTCTGTCCAGCTTCCAAGCAGCAAAGAAGAGGACAGTGCCGATGTGAAAAATGAAAAAAGCAACAAATAAGCCGCCTGTCCAAGAGGCGGCTTTTTCATTATTTCTTTTTTTTGTATTCATAACGCTCCCACGCTCTCAAATGCGGGTATGGATCAAATGACCATTCGGTTTTTCCATTATCTTTGTACATGCCGTAGTGAAGATGCGGCGGGAATTTTCCGGCGGTTCCCGGCGGGCCGTATCCTGAGCTGCCGACTGACCCGATCACTTGGCCGGGCTCAACGATTTGTCCTGTTTTTATCCCTTTGGCAAACCCATTAAGATGGGCAAAATAATGATACGTATTGTTGATGTCTCTGATGCCGATTCTCCATCCTCCGAAGCGGTTCCAGCCCTTCATTTCAACTACGCCGTAACAGGTGGACCTGACAGGAAGGCCGTAATGGGCAAAGATATCCGTGCCTTCATGAATCCGTCTCCCTCCAAACCCGCGGGCATCTCCCCACGTGCTCCGATAGCTGTAATCGGTTCTGATTGGAAGCGGAAACGCATGCTCGCCCAGATCAATATGTCCGTAAGCTTTAAATAACTTCATGAATTCAGATATGATCCCAACTGTTTGATCACGCCGGTAATAATTCCAAAGCCCAATGCGGATGTTGTCCTCATCTGTGCCATACGACAGCAAGTATTGGCTAAATGTATACAAAATATCATCATCATTGCTGACCTCGGCTTTTCCGTCACCGTCACCATCCATTCCGATCCCGTCAAACACCTTAATGCTTAACGGCGCGTCATCTTTTGGATTCGGGTTTTCAGGGCCGCTCCAGATTTCATCGGGTATATAGATGCTGATGATGCCCGCTTTGTCAGGCAGGTCTTTTCGGTTGCTCCGCACATTTTCCTCGTATTGATCTACTGCGGCGAGCGCATACCAAGGAATCTGCGTTACAGCCTCGATTTTATGATATAATTCCATCCGTTTCGACAGTACTCGATCTGAAAGCTCT
This sequence comes from Bacillus vallismortis, assembly GCF_004116955.1. Classification (NCBI taxonomy): domain Bacteria; kingdom Bacillati; phylum Bacillota; class Bacilli; order Caryophanales; family Bacillaceae; genus Bacillus; species Bacillus vallismortis. The sequence goes on from NZ_CP026362.1 coordinate 223,481, forward strand.
TTTCCAGATGCAGTAGGATCAAACGCAAACAAAAGGAGAAGAAGAGCGGATAAGAAAACTTTCACAACATAATCTCCTTTCATATTGAATACACATAGTTTGCGGCAAGCCGGCTTAAAAATGTCAGTAATCATCTTCCCTTGTCGAGAAATTTTTCCTATGGTAAAGTGTCTAAAGAAAAGACTTTCTTTAGTTAGATAACTATGACTTATGTTGCGGAAAAGAAATCTGCACCTTTCTCGTTTTCAGAATGTTTCGTGCCAGAAATTTGAGTATATTGGATATTGGAGATGATGGGAATTGGCAAAGAAAGACGAACACCTCAGAAAGCCCGAATGGCTCAAAATCAAATTAAATACAAATGAAAACTATACAGGGCTCAAAAAACTTATGCGGGAAAACAATCTGCATACCGTATGTGAAGAAGCTAAGTGCCCGAATATTCATGAATGCTGGGCGGTCAGACGTACAGCGACATTTATGATTTTAGGTTCTGTTTGTACTAGAGCATGCCGTTTCTGTGCGGTCAAAACGGGCCTTCCAACTGAGCTTGATCTGCAAGAGCCTGAACGCGTAGCGGATTCTGTCGCCCTTATGAACCTGAAACACGCGGTAATTACCGCTGTAGCGCGTGACGATCAGAAAGACGGCGGGGCTGGCGTTTTCGCGGAAACCGTTCGTGCGATCCGCAGAAAAAGCCCGTTCACGACAATTGAGGTGCTCCCGTCTGATATGGGCGGGAACTACGATAACCTGAAAACGTTGATGGATACACGCCCAGATATCCTGAATCACAATATCGAAACGGTTCGCCGCCTGACGCCAAGAATCCGCGCGCGCGCAACGTACGACCGTTCGCTGGAGTTTTTGCGCCGCGCGAAGGAAATGCAGCCTGATATTCCGACAAAATCAAGCATCATGATCGGACTTGGCGAAACGAAGGAAGAAATTATTGAAGTGATGGACGACCTCTTGGCAAACAACGTGGATATTATGGCAATCGGCCAATATCTCCAGCCGACGAAGAAACACTTGAAAGTCCAAAAATACTATCACCCTGATGAATTTGCAGAATTAAAGGAAATCGCGATGCAAAAAGGCTTTAGCCACTGCGAAGCCGGTCCGCTTGTCCGTTCTTCTTATCATGCGGATGAACAAGTGAACGAAGCATCTAAAAAGCGCCAAGCACAAGCGTAATGCCAAAACGCCAGATCATCTGGCGTTTTTGTCATTCCTATCGGTTTTCATGTCCTGGCGGGTTTCTCCGTTGGCATTTTCATTCTCTGAGACCGGGCTTCCTTGCGGGGAGGTTTTCATTTCTTCAATTGTCCCCGACATGATTTCTCTGATATCCCTTGAACCGGAGCCGAGATTGCTGAAATTTTCAATCGACTGCATATGGTTTGGATGATCGGAAATATACACATGATAGTAACGAGGAATCACTGAAGCGGCTGTTTTCTTCACCTGATCGGCCGTCAGTTCCCGGTTTTTGGTATCGGTTTTGTATACGACAAGCGCTTCTTGATCAGTCACCAGCGTTGCAGCCTCTTGAATATGGGGAAGCTGAACCGTTAAACTTGAGATGATATGAGCGGTTTCTTCCCGTTTCATTACGGGGACCTCCTGTTGCTCGCCGTCGAATTGTTCTTTTTGATAGCGGACATAGCCAAATTGTTCGTTCTCATCATGCCGGTTAAAAGCCTCGTTGCGGTCGGACACATGAATGGGCCTGGTTTGGTTCTGCGTCTGATTTTGGGCAGTTTGCCCGGCATTATCAAACCCTTTGCCTCCGCACCCGGATAAAAGCCCGGTCAACAGGCACAGGCTGATTGCAGTTCATTTCATTGTTAAATCCCTCCTCATGTGTAGGGTAGCCAAATCGCATGATTTATTCTTTAGCAATTGATGGGGACGGGGCAATGAATTATGATAGGAATGAGTGAAAAAGAGGTGAGATCATGATTCTTATTCAAAATGCCGAATTTGACCTGGTGCATAATGTCAAAGACGGCTTCAACGAAGAGGCTTTCAAAGCCCGCTACTCTGATATTTTAAATAAATACGATTATATTGTGGGAGACTGGGGATATGGCCAGCTCAGGCTCAAGGGCTTCTTTGACGACCAGAATCAAAAGGCAACCTTCGAAACGAAAATCAGCACACTAGATGAATACATTTACGAATACTGCAATTTCGGCTGTGCGTATTTTGTCTTGAAACGGATCAGAAAATAAACATACACAAAGGGGATGCTGTCATGTATTTTGTTGACAGAAATAAGATCGAGCAAACACTCGGGTTCTTTGAGCACCAGCTGGCGCTTTTCAACTCACAAAGAGACTGGCAGTCTGAAATCGAGAGAGTGGCGCTCCAGCGTATAGGCCATCTGTTAATCGAGTGCATTCTGGATACTGGCAATGACATGATTGATGGTTTTATTATGCGGGACCCGGGCAGCTATGATGACATTATGGATATACTTGTTGATGAAAAAGTCGTCTCGGAACAAGAGGGAGCTGTGCTCAAGAAATTGATCGCCTACCGCAAAACACTGGTTCAGCAGTACCTGCTCGCTGACAGCGCCGAGCTTTACAGGCTGATCGCGGCTCATCAGACAGCTCTTCAAACCTTCCCGAAACGGATCAGAAGCTACTTGGAAACAGAGCTTGGCCCTGTTTCCGCGTTTAAATAACAACTGGAAAGCCACAGGAGTGTTGGACATGAAAACATATAAAGGATATTTAATTGATTTAGACGGAACGATGTACAATGGCACGGAAAAAATCGAGGAAGCGTGTGAATTTGTCAGAACGCTGAAAGATCGCGGAGTTCCCTATCTTTTCGTGACAAACAATTCTTCGCGCACACCGAAGCAGGTGGCGGACAAGCTCGTGTCTTTTGATATTCCGGCAACGGAAGAGCAGGTCTTCACAACCAGCATGGCGACTGCCCAGCATATCGCCCAGCAGAAAAAAGGCGCGTCTGTGTATGTGATCGGGGAAGAAGGCATCCGTCAGGCGATTGAAGAAAACGGCCTGACATTTGGCGAAGAAAACGCGGATTTTGTCGTTGTCGGGATTGACCGTTCCATTACATACGAAAAATTTGCTGTCGGCTGCCTGGCTATCAGAAATGGCGCCCGCTTTATTTCCACTAACGGAGATATTGCAATTCCGACTGAAAGAGGCCTCCTGCCTGGAAACGGTTCACTGACATCGGTACTAACCGTCTCCACAGGCGTACAGCCGATATTTATCGGCAAGCCCGAGTCAATCATCATGGAGCAGGCGATGCGCGTTCTCGGCACGGATGTGTCCGAAACACTCATGGTCGGCGACAACTACGCGACGGATATTATGGCCGGCATGAACGCCGGTATGGATACACTGCTTGTGCACACAGGCGTAACGAAAAGAGAACACATGACAGACGATATGGAAAAACCGACTCACGCCATCGACTCTCTGACTGAATGGATTCCATACATTTAAAAAAAGGGCGCCCCAAAAGGGTGCCCTTATTCTGTATGCCGCGCGCGGTGTGCGAGCCTGCTTGAGGCTGCGGCGGAAATCGCGCCGACGATGTCATCTAGAAAGGTATGGCATTCGCCGGTTGATTTATCATTCAAATGTTTGAGGATTCCGGGTTTTTCTTTATCGATATAACCGTAGTTCGTAAACCCAATCGATCCGTAAATATTCACAATGGAAAAAGCCAAAACTTCATCTACTCCATATAAGCTTTCATCTGTTTCCAGCATCGTTTGCAGCGGTTCAGACAGTTTTTTCTGCTCAGCAAGCACATCCAATTCAATGCCCGTTAAAATGGCGTTTTGCACCTCGCGTTTTGCGAGAACGCGATTGACGTTCAACGTGCATTCATCAATGTGTAAATCCGGATGATATTTTTTTTGCAGGAAAAAGACTAGCTCGGCAATGTCTGACACCTCAACACCGCGCTCCTTCATCCGTGCTCTTGCTTTTGCTTCCATCTGACTGATTTGTTCGTTTTCTGACATCAGCTTCACCCAATCTTTTTTACTAGTTTATACAAAATAGTTAAGATGTTTACGACTTTTTCTTGCGCCTTCGTCTGATGAAAATATGTATTCATAATTCCGGCCGTGTATGACTACGATGTGATGAGCCCTAATTCAACAGGCAGGTGATCATGGTGAAAGGCACAATAAAAGAAAAATACGGTATTCACATCAGGCAGCTTTCCACGTACCAGCGCACCTATCAATGCTTTCAGACACCGAATTCATTCTTTTTGATCGTCCCCGTTTCCCAATTCTCAGAGACAGAGCTGACGGAGCTTTATTACATGAGTCAGTATTTACAAGAACAAACTGACCCATACGTTTCGATTTTTATCTTTACAAAAGAAGGTGAGCTGACGTTTGAATATGAGGGGAAAACGTACGCTCTGCTGAAGGCGGCGCCGCCTTATTCAAATCGGGCGCTTTCCATTGGGGCGGAACTTGCGGAATTCCACCGAAAAGGCAGAGGGTACCCGTATGAAGTAAAGGCAGCCGGAAGAATCGGCCAGTGGAAAGATCTGTGGGGAAAACGCATTGATCAGCTGGAAGTGTTTTGGCAACGAAAGGTTCAGACCCCTCCGCACGAGCCATTTGATAAAAAAATGATCGAATCATTTCCATATTATCTAGGGCTGTCAGAAAACGCGATCCAATATTTAGTGGACACTGAGCTGGATGACAAACCCCAAGCCGCTGACTCAGGAACGATATGCCATCAGCGGATGGAAAGGCATACGTGGTCATCCGAATCTTTAATCAGGATTCCGGCTGATTGGGTATTTGACCACGCCTCACGCGATTTGGCTGAGTATATGAGGCATACGTTTTTGCATCATAGACAAGATTTTCATCAGCAGGGCTTTCTCTTTTTACAGGAATATGAGAAAGTCACGCCGCTGTCTTCGTTTTCAAAACGTCTCCTGTACAGCCGTTTGCTCTTTCCGCTTCATTATTTTGAAATCGTAGAGAGTTACTACATGTCATCAGAATCAGAAAAGCATTATTATGAAGAACAGTTTGACTTCATTCTGAACGATTGCGGACGCTATGAGCAATTTCTCAATACAGCACAGGAATTCATGAATATGCGGACGCAGAAGCCATTTGTTCCCCGCGTGAGCTGGCTCGGCAAAGGGAACCTGAGAAGAGGAGAAAATCTGACAAAAATAATTAGAAAATAAAGAATCTTGTCATATCAGTACGTTAAGCGTTTACATTCGTAAAATTCAGCCGACTGCTATCTTGTCAAAACAGGAGCGGGCTTATATAATGTTTGTAACTTATATGTCTGTGTTGAGTTAACAATTGTCTTTTTAGAGAGGACAATTATATGAAAGGTGGAGTTGTTTTGAAAGCGATTCGTGTAGGGCTTTTAGGTTTAGGCACCGTCGGAAGCGGTGTCGTTAAAATTATTCAAGACCATCAGGATAAGCTGATGCATCAAGTCGGCTGTCCGGTTACAATAAAAAAAGTGCTCGTAAAAGATGTAGAGAAAAAGAGAGAAGTAGATTTGCCGAAGGAAGTGCTCACGACAGAAGTGTATGATGTCATTGATGATCCAGGTGTTGATGTCGTTATCGAGGTAATTGGCGGAGTTGAGCAGACAAAACAATATTTGGTCGACGCGCTCAGATCGAAAAAGCATGTTGTCACAGCAAACAAGGATTTAATGGCTGTGTACGGCTCCGAGCTGCTTGCGGAAGCGAAGGAAAATGGCTGTGACATCTACTTTGAAGCTAGTGTTGCCGGCGGAATCCCGATTTTGCGCACGCTAGAGGAGGGACTCTCATCAGACCGAATTACAAAAATGATGGGAATCGTGAACGGTACAACGAACTTTATCTTAACTAAAATGATCAAAGAAAAAAGTCCTTACGAGGAAGTGCTGAAAGAAGCGCAGGATCTCGGATTTGCAGAAGCTGATCCGACTTCAGATGTGGAAGGGCTTGACGCTGCACGAAAAATGGCGATATTGGCGCGCCTCGGCTTCTCGATGAATGTTGATCTGGAAGACGTAAAGGTAAAAGGAATCTCGCAAATTACAGATGAGGACATCAGCTTCAGTAAACGCCTTGGCTATACGATGAAGCTGATCGGGATTGCACAGCGTGACGGCAGCAAAATTGAAGTTAGCGTACAGCCGACACTGCTTCCTGACCATCATCCGCTTTCTGCCGTGCATAATGAGTATAACGCTGTTTATGTTTACGGCGAGGCTGTCGGTGAGACGATGTTTTACGGGCCGGGAGCCGGAAGCATGCCGACCGCGACATCCGTTGTTTCTGACCTTGTCGCTGTCATGAAAAACATGCGACTCGGCGTAACCGGCAACAGCTTTGTTGCGCCGCAATACGAGAAAAACATGAAGTCGCCGTCTGATATTTACGCACAGCAATTTTTAAGAATTCACGTCAAAGATCAGGTCGGCTCATTCTCAAAAATTACGTCTGTATTCTCAGAGCGGGGCGTGAGCTTTGAAAAGATCCTTCAGCTGCCGATTAAAGGCCATGATGAGCTGGCGGAAATCGTAATTGTCACGCACCATACATCAGAAGCAGATTTCAGTGATATCCTGCAAAACCTAAATGATTTGGAAGTCGTTCAAGAAGTCAAAAGCACATATCGTGTAGAAGGGAACGGTTGGAGCTAATGTGGAAAGGACTTATCCATCAATATAAAGAATTTTTGCCTGTAACAGATCAAACACCGGCGCTTACTTTACATGAAGGAAACACGCCTCTCATTCACCTTCCCAAGCTGTCAGAGCAGCTCGGTATTGAGCTTCATGTCAAAACGGAAGGCGTCAATCCTACGGGATCATTTAAAGACCGCGGAATGGTCATGGCGGTGGCGAAAGCAAAAGAGGAAGGCAACGACACGATTATGTGCGCGTCTACAGGAAACACTTCCGCTGCTGCGGCTGCTTATGCAGCCCGCGCCAACATGAAATGCATCGTCATTATCCCGAACGGCAAAATCGCGTTTGGGAAACTCGCTCAGGCTGTCATGTATGGAGCCGAAATTATTGCGATCGATGGAAACTTTGATGATGCGCTTAAAATTGTCCGTTCTATCTGTGAGAAATCACCGATTGCTCTTGTCAACTCAGTCAACCCTTACCGCATTGAAGGCCAAAAAACAGCTGCCTTCGAAGTGTGCGAACAGTTGGGAGAAGCACCGGATGTGTTGGCGATCCCGGTCGGAAACGCTGGAAACATTACAGCGTACTGGAAGGGCTTCAAGGAGTATCATGAGAAAAACGGCACTGGCCTTCCGAAAATGCGCGGATTTGAAGCGGAAGGCGCGGCGGCAATCGTGCGCAATGAAGTGATTAAAAATCCGGAAACAATAGCGACAGCCATTCGTATCGGAAACCCTGCAAGCTGGGACAAAGCTGTAAAGGCAGCTGAGGAATCCAACGGAAAAATTGACGAAGTCACTGATGATGAAATCCTTCACGCGTATCAGCTCATCGCCCGTGAAGAAGGTGTGTTTGCAGAACCGGGTTCTTGCGCGTCGATCGCAGGAGTGCTGAAACAGGTGAAGTCCGGAGAGATTCCGAAAGGGAGCAAGGTCGTCGCTGTATTAACAGGAAACGGTCTGAAAGATCCGAACACAGCGGTCGATATTTCAGAAATCAAGCCGGTCACACTGCCGACTGATGAAGACAGCATTCTTGAATATGTAAAAGGAGCGGCGCGTGTATGAACGAAGCCGACATGCTGTTCACTATCACTGTTCCCGGAAGCACGGCTAACCTAGGCCCCGGCTTTGATTCAGTTGGGATGGCACTCAGCAGGTATTTAAAGCTTACCGTCTTTGAAAGCGGCAAATGGTCTTTTGAAGCTGAAACAGAAACAGTCGCTGGAATTCCGGCGGGTACAGATAATCTGATCTATCAAGTGGCAAAACGGACAGCAGATTTGTACGGCAAAGAAATGCCGCCAGTCCATGTGAAGGTGTGGAGCGACATCCCGCTCGCACGCGGCCTTGGCAGCAGCGCCGCAGCGATTGTAGCGGCCATTGAATTGGCTGATGAATTATGCGGATTAAAGCTGTCTGAAGCGGACAAGCTGCATATAGCCAGCCTTGAAGAAGGACACCCGGATAATGCTGGCGCTTCACTCGTTGGCGGGCTTGTCATCGGCCTGCATGAAGATGATGAGACACAAATGATCCGTGTTCCGGATGCCGACATTGACGTTGTCGTTGTCATTCCTTTTTACGAGGTGCTGACAAGAGACGCAAGAGACGTGCTTCCGCAGGAGTTTCCATATGCGGACGCTGTAAAAGCAAGTGCCGTCAGCAATATCCTTATTGCGGCGATCATGTCCAAGGATTGGCCGCTTGTCGGGAAAATCATGAAGAAGGATATGTTCCATCAGCCGTACCGGGCAATGCTTGTCCCTGAGCTGTCAAAAGTAGAACACGTCGCCGAGATGAAGGGGGCATATGGAACAGCTCTCAGCGGAGCAGGCCCGACGATTCTCGTGATGACTGAAAAAGGTAAGGGAGAAGAGCTGAAAAAGCAGCTCGCGCTTCACTTCCCTCATTGCGAAGTTGACGCTTTGACCGTACCGAAAGAGGGAAGTATCATAGAGCGAAATCCTTTATATCAAGTGAAAAGTGTATAGATGTGTCAAGCGTTCCTCTGCGTCAGCGGAGGGCGCTTTTTTCTGCTGGAGATAAAGGAGTTTTTATTTAGAAAAACGAAATAGATGTACAAAGGAGGAGATAAATATGAAAAAGCCGATAACCGCAGAAGGCATCACAGCGATTGTCTCTGTGACCGATCCGCAATATGCTCCAGACGGCAGCCGTGCCGCATACGTGCAGTCGCAAGTGAATCAAGAGAAGGATTCGTATACATCAAATATATGGATCTATGATACAAAAAGCGGCCGATCTGTTCCTTGGACGTACGGAGAAAAGCGGAGTACGGACCCAAGATGGTCTCCGGACGGGCGTACGCTTGCCTTCATATCTGATCGAAAAGACGATACCGCACAGCTGTATCTCATGGGCTCTGAAGGCGGGGAAGCAAAAAAACTGACAGATATCCCGTATGGCGTGTCAAAGCCGGTATGGTCCCCGGATGGCGAGTCGGTTCTTGTCACTGTCAGTTTGGGAGAGGGAGACAGGATTGATGATCAAGAGAAAAAAGAGCCGGACAGCTTTGAACCTGTTGAAGTGCAAGGCTTGGCATATAAACGGGACGGTAAAGGGCTGACAAGAGGTGCGTATGCCCAGCTTGTGCTTGTCAACGTAAGGACTGGCGAGGTAAAGCAGCTGACAAACCGCAAAGCTGATCATGGTGATCCTGCTTTTTCTCCTGATGGCAAATGGCTTGTTTTCTCAGCGAATATGACGGAAACGGATGATGCCAGCAAGCCGCACGATGTCTGCATGTTGTCGCTGGAGACTGGAGAGCTTAAGGAGGTTACATCCCAACGCGGCTCATTTGGGCCAAGTTCATTTTCACCGGACGGAAGGTATCTCGCTTTGCTTGGACATGAACAGGAATATCTGAATGCAACGCTGGAAAAAGCGTGGCTCTATGATTTAGAACAAGACCGCCTCACATGCCTGACTGAAATGCTTGACGTTCACTTAGCGGATGCGCTCATTGGAGATTCACTGATTGGGGGAGGCGAGCAGCGCCCCATTTGGATGAAGGACAGCCAAGGGTTTTATGTCATCGGCACAGACCAAGGCAGCACGGGAATCTACTATATTTCCATTGAAGGCCTTGTGTATCCGATTCGTCTCGAAAAAGAGTACATCAATGGTATTTCCCTTTCACCTGACGAACAACACTTCATTGCCAGTGTGACAAAGCCGGACAGACCGAGCGAGCTTTACAGCATCCCGCTTGGACAGGAAGAGACACGGCTGACTGGCGCGAATGACAAGTTTGTCGAGGAGCATGTGATTTCAGTACCTGAAGATATTCAATATGTCACAGAGGACGGGGTGACGGTGAATGGCTGGCTGATGAAACCTGCACAGATGGAAGAGGAGACATCATATCCACTTATTCTTAACATACACGGCGGTCCGCACATGATGTACGGGCATACATATTTTCATGAATTTCAAGTGCTGGCGGCGAAAGGATACGCGGTGGTTTATGTTAACCCGAGAGGAAGCCACGGCTACGGGCAGGCATTTGTGAATGCCGTCAGAGGGGATTATGGCGGAAAGGATTATGAGGATGTGCTGCAGGCTGTGGATGAAGCTATCAAAAGAGATCCGCAGATTGATCCTAAACGGCTTGGTGTCACGGGCGGGAGCTATGGAGGTTTTATGACCAACTGGATCGTGGGGCAGACGAATCGTTTTAAAGCCGCTGTCACCCAGCGCTCGATTTCAAATTGGGTCAGCTTTCACGGCGTCAGTGATATCGGCTATTTCTTCACAGACTGGCAGCTAGAGCATGACATGTTTGCAGACACGGAAAAGCTTTGGGACCGATCCCCTTTAAAGTACGCAGCAAACGTGGAAACACCGCTTTTGATTCTGCATGGCGAGCGAGATGACCGGTGTCCGATCGAGCAGGCGGAGCAGTTATTTATCGCTTTGAAAAAAATGGACAAGGACACCATGCTCGTCCGTTTTCCGAAAGCATCGCACAATTTGTCACGCAGCGGACACCCGGAACAGCGGATCAAGCGCCTGAATTATATCAGCTCATGGTTTGATCAATATCTCTAATAAAAAGCCAGGCTGATCAAATATCAGCCTGGCTGCTTTATTAAAAGACTTGTTCTACTTCAACGACACCCGGCACTTCTTCAAGAAGAGCGCGTTCAATTCCGGCTTTCAGCGTAATTGTTGAACTTGGGCAGCTGCCGCATGCGCCTAGAAGGCGAAGCTTAACGATGCCTTCATCTATGTCTACAAGCTCACAGTCACCGCCGTCACGAAGTAAAAACGGACGAAGTTTGTCCAGTACTTCCTGCACCTGTTCTTTCATTTCAACTTCAGTCATGACATTCGCTCCTTTCGTCATCATAAAACCATTATATTCAGTGTAACAATAAAAATCTATTGTTTGGTTTGAAAAGTTGCTTTCCCTATTATAGCACATTCAGACTTGAACACAAAAACGGTTTTTTTCTATCAAAACATCTCTTCGCTCTGTATACTGAAAAGAAAGAACTTACAGGCAGAAGGGGGCGTTGCCAGTGACAAAACCAGTCATGCTTAGCGTGTACGGCGCAGAAACCATTTGCGCTAGCTGTGTCAATATGCCGACAGCCAAAGATACATACGAGTGGCTTGAGGCTGCGCTGAAAAGAAAATATCCAAAACAGCCTTTTGTGATGCAATACATTGATATTTATGAGCCGCCTGACAATGAACATGCGAAAGAGCTTGCAGAAAAAATCAAAAATGATGAGTATTTTTATCCGCTTGTGCTCGTAGAAGACAAAATTGTCGGTGAAGGCAATCCGACATTAAAAGACGTTTATGAGGAAATGGCGAAGTATGGGTATACAGAAAACCGCTGACAAGATCAGCGGTTCTTCTCTATCATTAACCGTTATGGTGTTTGTACATCCACAGCAATCCGGATTTCAGCATGCGCGGAACACGGCCGATCAGCGGGCGGTCAGCAACAAGGCCGAAGCCGGCTTTTTTTCCGAGTGAGCCAAGAACGCCTTTCAGCTTGAACTGCGGCATTGATTCTGGAAGGGCTTCTCCATTCCAGCGTTTTTGCAAGATTTGGACAATCTGCTCTGCTTGAGCCTCGGCCAGCTGGGCGCTCGGTGCATGCGGGAGGCTGGCGCAATCGCCGACAACATACAGGTGCTCATCATCGGGAAGATTGTGATGCGGCGTTAATACGATACGCCCTTGTGCGTCTTTCTCCACATCTAAATCCCTGACGACTTTGTTCGGCTGTATGCCGGCGGTCCATACGATGGCGTCCGCAGAAATCGGATCCTCGTGGTTATACACAACACCTTCTTCTACTTTGGTGATATTTGCCCTGTTAATAATGCGGACACCGTGCTCTTCGAACCATTTTTGCACATATTTGCTCAAACGCTCGGGAAAGCTTGATAAAATAAGATTGCCGCGGTCAAACAGAATAATGTTCAGGTCATCACGGCTTTCTCTCAATTCACTTGCAAGCTCAACACCGCTTAAGCCCGCGCCGACAATGGCGACAGTGGCATTAGCGCTCAGGTTATTCAGCTTTTGATACGTTTCGCGGGACTGGTCGATCGTTTGAATGCTGTAGGTGAATTCAGGCGCTCCCGGCACGTTGTGATATTTATCTTCACAGCCGAGCCCGATCACGGCGTCATCATAAGAAATCGGTTCACGATCTTGGAACAGCACTTGTTTTTGTGCAATATCAATTGATGAGATATCACCATATTGGACATCCAGGCGAGGGTGCTCTGGGAATGACACTCTGATATGATGGTCAGAAATTGTGCCTGCGGCAAGGGCATAATATTCTGTTTTCAGGCAGTGATAAGGATTTCTGTCAATTAACGTGATAGAAACATCATCAGGCAGCTGGTTTGGCAATAAGCGATGAAGAACACGCATGTTCCCGTAACCTCCGCCGATCAAGACCAATTTTTTCATTTGAATTCCCCTTTAATCCGAAGAGTATGATAGACACATTGAAGAAAATACGAACTATGTAAAATAACATCTAGAATTATATCGAATTTGATGTAAAATCACAATAATAGTTTGAAAATAACCTACAAATTAGCCTGAAATCACAAATTAGTAAAACGTTATTTGATTAATGATATGTTACGATAATAAATTTTGAAGAATCCATTGTCTTTGACGAATCGTGAAAAATTCGCGATAATGGACATATGTGAGGTGAAACCACATGAATCCAATGATTGAATTTTGTGTTAGCAATCTGGCTCACGGCTCTCAGGAAGCCCGGGCGATTCTAGAGAAAGATCCAAATCTGGATGTCCTTGAATACGGCTGTTTAAGCTACTGCGGGACATGCATGGAGTCGCTTTTCGCTCTTGTAAATGGGGAAGTTGTCATGGGTGAAACGCCTGCTGAGCTCGTGGAGAATATATATACCTTTATTGAAGAAAACCCAATGTTTTGAAGAAAAGGGCCTAGGACAGGCCCTTTTTTATTTTGTCGTACAAAAGAACTAAAAAATGTGTAGACATCAAAAACGATTATTGTTATCGTATAAAAGATTTGTTTTAAATAATGTTAAGAGGTGTAGGTGTATTCATGAGTGTTCTGTGGGGACTGCTGGGCGCAGTTGCGATCATGGCTATCGCGTTTTTATTTTCGGAAAAGAAAAGCAATATTAAAATAAGAACCGTCATCGTTGGTTTATGCACACAGGTGGCGTTTGGATACATCGTGTTAAAATGGGAAGCGGGACGCGCTGTTTTTTTATGGTTTTCAAGCCGTGTACAGCTTCTGATTGATTATGCGAATGAAGGGATCAGTTTTATTTTTGGTCCGCTTCTAAAAGTCGGCGATAGTCCGGCATTCGCCTTAAGTGTACTGCCCGTTATCATTTTTTTCTCCGCATTGATTGCCGTTTTATATCATTTGAAAATCATGCAGCTCATTTTCCGTGTTATTGGCGGCGGATTGTCGAAGCTTCTAGGGACAAGCCAAACGGAATCTCTTGCAGCTGCTGCTAATATTTTTGTGGGACAATCAGAATCCCCATTAGTGATCAGGCCCCTGATTGCCGGGCTGACGCGCTCTGAGTTATTCACGATTATGACAAGCGGTCTCTCGGCTGTTGCGGGTTCAACCTTGTTTGGATACGCGCTTCTCGGCATTCCGATTGAATACTTGCTGGCGGCCAGCTTTATGGCTGCTCCTGCGGGTCTTGTCTTTGGTAAATTGATTATTCCTGAAACAGAAAAGACGCAAACCGTAAAAAACGATTTCAAAATGGATGAAGGTGAAGGCGCAGCCAATGTCATCGACGCAGCTGCAAAGGGAGCGTCAACCGGATTGCAAATCGCCTTAAACGTCGGAGCAATGCTGCTTGCATTCGTAGCATTAATCGCCGTAGTAAACGGTGTTCTCGGCGGGGTGTTCGGCTTGTTCGGCTTACAAGGCGTCACATTAGAATCCATTCTCGGCTATGTGTTTTCTCCAATCGCCTTTTTAATTGGCGTGCCTTGGCATGAAGCGTTGCAGGCGGGAAGCTATATCGGGCAGAAATTGGTGCTGAATGAGTTTGTCGCTTATTCTAATTTCGGTCCGCACATCGGCGAGTTTTCTAAGAAAACCGCTACCATTATCAGCTTCGCGTTATGCGGATTCGCCAATTTCTCATCTATTGCCATTATGCTCGGTACGCTTGGCGGTTTAGCGCCGAGCCGCCGTTCGGATATCGCGCGCCTCGGCTTGAAGGCTGTTCTTGCTGGAACACTAGCCAATCTCCTCAGCGCAGCGATTGCCGGCATGTTTATTTAAACGATAAAAGCTCCTTGCGATATGCAAGGAGCTTTTATGTATGAAAAACGGGGGATAATTGTATTGTGTCCGTTTATAATAGCTTTTATACTAAGGGAAAGAAAAAAGTTGGAGGCACCTATGAACTCATTTCGATTTACCAAAATGCACGGACTTGGAAACAGCTATATCTATGTGAATCAATTTGAAGAACAGCTTCCGGAAGAAAAACTGTCTGAGATTGCCGTTCAGGTTTCTTCTGTTTATACAGGGATCGGTTCCGATGGAATGATCCTAATATGCCCTTCGGATCAAGCGCCTGTTAAGATGCGGATTTTTAATAATGACGGGTCTGAAGGGAAAAACTGCGGCAACGGCCTGCGCTGCGTCGCAAAATACGCGTATGAGCATAAGCTGGTGGAGGAAACATCTTTTCTGATTGAAACCCTCTCCGGGCTTGTGAAAGCGGAGGTTCAAGTTGAAAACGGAAAAGTGAATGTGGTCACTGTCGATATGGGCGAACCGCGCCTGACAAAAGCCGAGCTTCCGATGCTTGAAGGCGGGGAAGAGCACACGATTAATGAAACCATGACATTTGGTGAAGTAGAACTAACAGGCACTGCTGTTTCAATGGGAAATCCCCATATCGTTTTTCCAATCGCTGACATTGAACAGGCACCCCTGACGACACTGGGTCCGGTGATTGAGAAAGATCCGAGATTTCCGGAAGGCGTCAATGTGGAGTTCGTCGAAACCGTGAATGAACAAGAACTGCATTTCCGCGTCTGGGAACGGGGGTCAGGCATTACCCAGGCATGCGGGACAGGAGCGTGCGCAGCGGCCGTCGCATCTGTATTAAACGGTGTATCAAAACGAAATCAGGACATCACGGTGCATTTAGCAGGCGGAGATTTGGTGATTAACTGGAAAGACGACGGCCACGTGATGATGACAGGGCCGGCTGAAACCGTTTGTGAGGGCGTCTATTTCTTGTAAAACACGTTGTTTGAGAATTAGGCCAATCATGTTTATAATAAAAGACAACATCCGGTTTTAAAAAGGAGGTTCACAAAGATGAGCAACCCGGTAACGATTACAGAAGCAGCAGCTTTGCATATAAAAGATATGATGAAAGAGCATGAGGAAGAAAACGCGTTTCTGCGTGTCGGCGTCAAAGGCGGCGGCTGCAGCGGACTATCTTACGGCATGGGCTTTGAGCATGATAAGGCCGAATCGGACAGTATGTTTGATGAGCACGGCATCACTGTTCTTGTTGACAAAGAAAGCCTAGACATCATGAACGGCACCGTGATTGATTATAAACAATCCATGCTCGGCGGCGGCTTCACCATTGACAATCCAAACGCCATTGCTTCATGCGGCTGCGGTTCTTCGTTTAGAACAGCGACGAATACAGGTACGCCTGAAGAATGCTAGGCGCTGAGCTTGATTTATCGGGGTTTGTTCCCCGTAAATGTTTCTGAGTTAGGCACCGTTTGATGCCGGAAACAGTCTTGGAAGGGGCGGATTTTATTAGAAAATCTGTGCTTAACCCTTTATCATTCGAATAAAAACATAATTTTTAAAGCCTTTCTTAACGATGAAACTCAAACCATCGTTAAGAAAGGCTTTTTTATTTGAATGAAATCAACAACGGAGAAGCTCGTGTTTTTGAGAATCGGTCTTTAGAGGCAGCATCTTGGGCATTGAATTTTAAATATCCATCAATTTTATTATGAAAAGTAACAAATAGATTGGCAATCACCTATTGAACTCTATAGATAAAAGACTGAATAAAGAATATATAGGCGTATTTATATACCGGATAAAAAAGAAAGAGCAATCAGGACTAAAAAAACAGAAAAATTCTTTTTGGTAAATAGTTCTAAAGTCACATCTTATAAAACTTAGTTGATTTTTTCATAGGATTATACTAAATTGTAAAAGTATAGAATGTTTAATCTATTTTGTAAGAAAAGGATGATAATATGATAGGTCAATTGAGTAATAAAAAAATATTTTTAAGTTCTTTTTTCATAATTTTGATCTGTTCATTACTCTTCCAATTTAGTATTTCAGATAAGGTTATGCACATATATTACTCTTCTGTCGGTGAAAATACCTACGATATCGGGGAGAAAAGTGTGCGTACAATTGTCATGTTTCTGCAAGGATTTATGATCTTCACAACTTTCATAGAGATTTTAATTGGCGGATTTATATTATTTATTGTTGCTTTTATTCTTGGTTCAAAGAAACCAAAAAAAATATATTTGCTTCTTTATACATTAACTTCTTTAATTTCGGCGTTCAAAATGTTAATTCTTTCTGTTGTTAACTATTTGACTGCCGATTCCTCACTTATATATTCAGCCAGCGGTTCTGAATTAAGTTTGCAGCTGCTGGACCCATTTCTGCTTATATCCATTGCGGCTCTATATGTTGCTGCAGGGAAACTTACTGATCTCGACAAGAGCAAGAGAATCATTTTGACGGGTTGTTTTGTTTTAATAAAGCTCTTTAATATTTTCTTTAATTACTTTATGGTGGATAAAATTTAGCTCGGGAGAGAGTCATTTTAGCTAAATTTTATTATATATTAAAAAGAAGAATAGGAGATGTTATGATGAACTTAGTAAAATCTAATAAAAAATCTTTCGTTTTATTTGGTGCTGCTCTTGCTGCAGCAACATTGGTTTATGCACTTTTATTAACTGGTACAGAATTAAATGTGGCGGCGGCTCATGCATTCTCAGCCAACGCTGAATTAGCATCGACTCTTGGAATCTCTACAGCAGCGGCTAAAAAAGCAATTGATATCATTGATGCAGCATCAACAGTTGCGTCTATCATTTCTCTAATCGGTATTGTTACAGGTGCAGGTGCTATTTCTTATGCAATTGTTGCAACAGCAAAATCAATGATTAAGAAATACGGCAAAAAATATGCAGCCGCTTGGTAAAATCAATCAATAAATAATTGCTCTTTTTGTACAAGCTGCAAAAAGAGCCTCTCTCCCAAATACATATGTAAGGATTGAAAGTATGATAGGAAAACAAATTGCAGCTCTTATCAAGTATAATACTCTGTCATCGTTTCGTAAAAGAAAGGAAGATTGGGGAATTCCTCAACTAAGCAATAAGCTACTGTCTACTATTATTATTTCTTTATTATGTTTTTATTTCATTTTGTTAGGATGCGGTGTTGTATTTGGAACGAAACTGATTAATCTGCCTGTCAGCGCCTGGGGTCAATTTGTTTTAATAGCAGTTTCACTGGAGCAATTATTTTGGGCAGCCGGTTTCTTTAAAGAAAATCATCATGCATTTCTTCTGGATACACGTAAAGTCATTCATCAATTAAAAAAGGTTCGTTTTTTACAACTGTTTTCTGTTTTTGTCAGTCAGGCACTCAAAAAAACCATTATCATATGGTATCTTTTTGTTTTTCCTGTTTTTTTGTTTTTAAGCACTGCTGGGTTGTCTAAATCTAAAACAGCTATCGTATTTCTCTTAGGCCTAGTTTATTTTTTCTTTAGTTTATTTTTATCAATGCTGTTTTCGTATATTGGTTATGTTCTTACAAATATTTGGAGTAAGTTGTTTTACTTTAAGATCATGAAGGGGATTTTATTTAGCCTCAGTTTGTTGGTTCCACTTGCAGTTGGATATGCTGTTTATCTTCTCGTATTTGGGGACTATACAATAAAGGATATTTCAGGGTTTATGGAATCACCTGCTTTTAGAAACATATTAATGAACACGCCGTATGTATTTTTAGCAATGCGTTCCCACTCTGTTTTGGTCTTCGCTGGGGTGTTTGCTGGTGCAGTCCTTTTGGCGGTGGGGCTGTTTAAGTTGTGGTCCGCTACCCTGAAGAAAATGGATCTTATCCCTTATATGCATTTAACAAAAGCTGATTATGCGCCAAAGCTGAAATTGCATAGTAAAAATAAAATATTTCATGCTGTTTTCCAAAAGGATCTATTATTTCTATCGAGAATTGACGGGTTTTTTATTCGAAACTTTGGTAGCATGCTTTATCTGTTCATGTTATTTCTAGGTTTTTGTATTCCGCTCCTCTCTCATCATTTTACTGGCTATTCGACAGCGGCAATTGTAACAGCTTCGGTCATTATTGCTAACTTTTCTTATCAGCTTGTTGGAGATGCACTAAAAACTGTATTGTCAATTGATGGAGAAATAAAAAATCAGCACCTGTTTCATTGGAATATCAAAAATGCTTGGCAATTGGTACTTCCAAAAGTATGTATTTATAATCTTGCAGCTTTTATATATTCATTTATCATTTCCATTTTGATAACAGTGTTTTTTCCGTCTTCTGCTGCGCTTGCGATATACTTGTTTATTGTATTTTTATGTTCAGGTTTTTTATACAGCCTTGTCCAAATTTCAAGCACTGCCCTGTATCCCAAGAAAAACTGGGAACATTTATACGAAATTGGAGAAGCGGGGAAGGCAAAGACCTATAACAACTTATACAGTGCTTTGATTTTCATTGTGTCACTGCAAATCGCAGCAATCACGTCGTATTTTATTTATAAAAAACCAGAACTTGAAACACTAATCATTCATTCTTCTTCAAGTATTTTTATCCTGTTTACTCTATTAAACTATGGAGTCATGTTTCTTTTTCTTCGAAGAATCAATATGGCGGAAAGGTTTGCGAACAATGATTAGATTAGAAAATATACAAAAAAACTATAGTGAAAAACCGGTGTTAAGAGATATTTCTTTTGAAGTGAAAAAAGGGTCAATCTATGCTTTGCTGGGGACAAATGGGGTCGGGAAAACAACGACTTTAAAAATTATTTCTGGCTTACTTAATCCGACTTCAGGGCGCGTCATGATTGATGGTAAGGAATTGGATTCAGAGCAGGGAGGACAACTGTCAGCTGATATTGGTTTTGTACCTGATCATGCCTTTTTATATGATTATTTAACGGGAGTCGAATACTTGCGTTTTACTGCCGAAATGTTTCAAGTTCCGTCTCAGCAGGCAAATGATTATATTGACAAAATGTTAGAGAAGCTGAAGCTTGCTCAAGATGGAAATCAGCTTATTAAAACATATTCACATGGAATGAAACAAAAATTATCAATAGCAGCCGCACTCATTCATCAGCCTAAAATCTTAATTCTTGACGAACCCCTGACAGGCATTGATTTAATCAGCGGCAAGACGATACGCATGTTGTTAAGGGAGTACGTCAAAAAAGGAAATACGGTTTTGTTATCGACTCACTTGCTGGAACTGGCCCATTCTTTGTGTGATACGATTGGTATTATTCATGAAGGGACTTTTGCGGCTGAGTATCAATCATCAAAATATTCATTAGAAGAAATTGAAGAATTGGCTGAGAGTATTTATACATGATGAATCGAATCTCATCGTCAATCAAGATGTCGTTCATTCCGTTAACCGCATCATTGCTGTTTTTTTTAGGCGGTGTTATCGCTGCCATATTTTCTGATCAGTTTTTTTCAACAGCGCCCTATAATGGTTCGTCAGGCGCAGTTGAATTGTTAAAGAATAATGCAATGGCTTGTCTGTTTTTAGCGGCAGGTTTTTTTACTTTTGGCTTAACCTCGATCTTTTATTTATTCACCAATGGATTTATTTTAAGCGGCTCAATTATAGAAAATCTGCATAATGGGGTCCCTTTATATCAGATTATTTTACTGCTAATTCCTCATGGTATATTTGAAGTTCCTGCGTTATTATTAAGTGGCGCCATTGGTTTTAAGGGGATTGAATTGGTCATTAGGCTATGCTTTTCTAAGGAAAAAAAGGTAATGACCTCTACCTTTACGCATATCGGAATTTTGATACTGGTTATTATGTGTTTACTAATCGCCGCTGCAATTGTAGAAGCTTATATCACACCAATATTTAAGTAAAAGGGGCAGAAATCATATGAGAAGCAAGTTATCATTGATAGGTGTGCCGATTGTTATGATTATCGGTTATATCATTTCTTTATCCTTTGAGTGGTTATTTCCTGTTCTTACATTTGGAGTAGCTGGATTATATCTATTTATATTTGCTCCAATACATAATAAACTCATTCGTTACTTTTTTTTATTTGTTTTTCTGATTAATCTTTTATCGAGTGTTGCTCTCTATTTGAAAGTTTAGCAAAAAAATGACATTCAGTTTATGAATGTCATTTTTTTATCTTTATTTGAAAGTCCACTTTGGTCTTTTTGTTTAAAACTTGTCACCATTAAAAATAGAGTTTTTCACGATAACGTAATCGACATTTCGAATAGCATCGAGTTTGTTCCCGCCTGCATAAGAAATAGCAGACTGTAGATCCTGCTCCATTTCAATCAGCGTATCCTTGATTGAGCCTTTATGTGCCACGTGCATTTTCTTGCCTTCTACATTTTTCTTTTCGCCTTTTTGGAATTCAGAGGCTGAGCCGAAGTATTCTTTGTAGAGCTTTCCGTCTTTTTCGATCGTTTGGCCTGGTGATTCTTCGTGGCCGGCAAATAGTGAACCGATCATGACCATTGTGGCGCCGAAGCGGATTGATTTTGCGATATCTCCATGTGTGCGGATGCCGCCATCCGCGATAATTGGTTTGCTGGCAGCTTTGGCACACCAGCGCAGTGCAGCTAATTGCCAGCCGCCTGTGCCGAAGCCTGTTTTGATTTTCGTAATGCATACTTTTCCCGGTCCGATGCCGACTTTAGTGGCATCCGCTCCAGCATTTTCAAGCTCTCTGACTGCTTCCGGCGTTCCGACATTGCCGGCAATGACAAAGGTGTCAGGCAAATGTTTTTTGAGGTGCTGGATCATTTCAATAACGGCATTTGAATGACCGTGAGCAATGTCGATTGTCACGTAATCGGGAGTCAGGTTTTCTTCTGCCAGCTGGCGGACAAATTCGTACTCCTCTTCTTTGACACCCACGCTGATAGAAGAGAATAATCCGCGTGCGTTCATATCTTTCATAAAATCTATTCGTGTTTCAGGTTCAAAGCGGTGCATCACATAAAAGTAGCCATTTTCGGCTAATTGAATGGCCAGCTTTTCATCTATAATCGTCTGCATATTGGCAGGAACGACAGGCAATGTAAACGTACGTCCACCTAAACGTACGGATGTATCACATTCTGAACGGCTGTTTACAATACATTTTGCAGGAATTAACTGAATATCTTCGTAATCAAATACGTTTTCCATCATTTTCACTCCTAAAAACGAATATTTAAAAGAATAATATATAAATCGTTCGCCTTGTATAATGTACTCTGTTTTATTTAGGATGTCAAACGTTTTATTTGCTTGCAGGGGTGTGCAAGTGCCTAAGCTTGTCATGCACAGTGAGTTTGGGTATGATAGTTTTAACGAATGGTCCTAGAGAGCGGATGAAAAACGCGAATTATATACGTTCAGCAAAGCTTGGTCGTTCAGCACCAAGCTTTCTTTATGACATGAGCGTGCGAAAGGAGCGAATGAGATGACGCAAAACGAAGAAAAAACACCGAAGTCGCAAAAGATCCAAGATCGCATTATCATGGCAATGATCTGGATCGTCGCAGCCCTTGTGATTGCGCTGGTTCTTGGAACTGCATTGAATTATATCAATATCTTCAAATAAAAAAAGGAGCTGTGTCGCTGACACAAACTCCTTTTTTTCTTATTTATTTTCAAAAAGACTTGTTGAGTGAAGAGGCTGTACACGGGCTTTCGGATCCATGTAAGCCTTGGCGTTGTTCACTGCTGTCGGTGCCTCGCCGAAGCCGCTTGCGATCAGGTTGACTTTTCCTTCGTATGTACAAATGTCACCTGCTGCAAAGAAGCCTTCGATGTTTGTTTCCATCGTTGATTTGACGACAATGGAATTTTTTTCGATGTCCAGACCCCAGTTTTTGATCGGTCCAAGAGATGACACGAAACCGTAGTTGACGATTAAGTCATCGATTTCTAAAATCTCTTTGCGATCGCCTTTCACTTCTTCAAGCACTAGCTGTTCAATTTTGTCTTCACCAATCAGCTCCGCAGGGACGAATGGCGTCAGGACATTAACCTTCGACGCATGAAGGTTTTCCACACTGTGCTCGTGCGCGCGGAACTTATCGCGGCGGTGAATGATGGATACTTCTTTTGCGATTGGCTCAAGCATAAGCGCCCAGTCAACCGCTGAATCTCCGCCTCCAAGGATCGCAACGCGTCTGCCGGCGAATTTTTGCAAATCGTCAACGAAGTAGTGAAGGTTTTTGCCTTCATACTGCTCGGCATTTTCAAGTTCCAGCTTTCTCGGTTTGAATGCGCCGTTTCCTGCAGTGATAATCACTGTTTTGGAGTAGTGGATTTCTTCATTTGTCACAAGCTTAAACACACCGTCCGCTTGTTTTTCAACAGATTCAACCGCTTGCTCCAGGCAGATGGTTTGGTCGAATTTCGCCATTTGCTCTTTTAGGTTGTTGATAAGCTCTTGGGCGCGGATTTTCGGGAATCCCGCTACATCATAAATATATTTCTCAGGGTATAGGGCGCTAAGCTGTCCGCCGAGCTGAGGCAGGCTTTCGATAATTTTGACGCTTGCCTGTCTCATGCCTCCGTAAAAAGCGGTGAATAAGCCGACCGGTCCCCCGCCTATAATGGTAATATCATAAACCTTTGTATCCTCTCGCATACGAAAATGGCCTCCTAAATGAAAATTGTTATTAATTATACCATATTGCCGTTAAAATTGACGAGTCAGCAGAAAAAATCGCAAGTGTATGTTATGCGCATCCGTCCTTGAAAAAATTTCCGCAGGCAGATACGATGATAACCAAATAAATTGATCTTTTTCTGAATGTTTCTTGGGCCAGACGGATAAATATGATAATAGTGCTATGGGGAAGGACTTCCACAAAAAACTTTTTCAATATATTTCATAAAATCCCGCCAATAAGCTGAAGCTAACACAAATGATGATTTTATTATGCGTCTAACAAAAGCAAAAAAAGAGAAGGTGGATGTGATGGCATTGAATAAGCCCAAAATCGTGATTTTAGGTGCAGGATATGGCGGATTGATGACGGTAACTAGGCTGACAAAGTTTGTGGGACCGAATGATGCTGATATTACGCTTGTGAATAAACACAATTATCATTACGAAACGACATGGATGCATGAAGCGAGCGCAGGTACGCTCCACCATGACCGCTGCCGTTATCAGATAAAAGATGTAATCAACCAGTCGCGGGTCAATTTTGTACAGGATACTGTAAAGGCAATCAAAATTGAAGAGAAAAAAGTGGTGCTTGCAAATGGAGAGCTGCAGTACGATTATGTAGTCATTGGACTCGGCGCAGTACCTGAAACGTTCGGCATTAAAGGGTTGAAGGAATATGCGTTTCCGATTGCCAACATCAACACCTCGCGCCTGCTGCGGGAACATATCGAGCTGCAGTTTGCGACTTACCATACGGAAGCGGAAAAACGGCCGGACAGGTTAACGATCGTTGTAGGCGGAGCCGGATTTACGGGGATTGAATTTCTTGGCGAGCTGGCAGCACGCATACCGGAGCTCTGCAAGGAGTATGACATTGACAGAAGCCTCGTGCGAATCGTATGTGTGGAAGCCGCGCCGACCGTATTGCCCGGCTTTGATCCTGAGCTTGTCGATTATGCCGTTCATTATCTTGAGGAAAACGGAGTTGAGTTTAAGATCGGCACGGCTGTGCAAGAATGTACACCGGAAGGAGTCAGAGTCGGCAAAAAAGATGAAGAACCAGAGCAAATCAAATCGCAAACCGTGGTATGGGCGGCAGGCGTCCGCGGCCATCCGATTGTGGAAGAAGCGGGTTTTGAAAATATGCGCGGCCGTGTCAAAGTCAATCCTGATCTTCGCGCACCCGGTCATGACAACGTCTTTATTCTCGGCGACAGCTCGCTGTTTATGAATGAAGATACAGAGCGCCCGTATCCGCCGACTGCGCAAATTGCGATGCAGCAGGGGATAACGGTTGCTAAAAACCTTGGGAGGCTTATTAAAGGCGGAGAGCTTGAACAATTCAAGCCGGACATTAAAGGAACCGTCGCTTCCCTCGGCGAGCATAACGCGGTTGGAGTCGTGTATGGCAGAAAGCTGAAAGGCACGCCGGCTTCGTTTATGAAAAAAGTCATCGATAACCGCTCACTGTTTATGATTGGCGGCCTCGGACTGACGCTGAAAAAAGGCAAGTTTAAGTTTTTCTAAAAACCCGCTTCCGCGGGTTTTCTTTATTAAAAAAAGCCAAAACAAAAAGATAACGAGAGAAAAACAAGTATGTTTCCGCTTACATCAAAAGATTTGTCACATGATCTGACTTTATGATTGACAGCTTGATATGATATATTATCAGAAAATTAAGAAAAAGGGTGATGATCAGATGAAAACTGCGACGACAACCGCTTCACATGCATGCCCATTTTGCTCAGGAAAAGGGTATTTTCAATTGATCCTCGGCGGTTCAGAGACTTGTCCATCTTGCCAGGGGACAGGAAAAGACAGTCATTCTTTTTCCAGCCGTTGACTTTTTTTCACCCCCCGCGTTACACTAAAAACAACGCAGGGGGTGGAATAGTTGATTAGTCTGCCAGTCGTCATCATCTCAATTGTTCTGTTTTTTGTTTTGTTTTTTGGAATCGGTTTCTTATTAAATATGCTGCTGAGAATGTCTTGGATTATGGCTGTAATCTATCCAATTGTATGCCTTTTTATTATCAGCAAGGATAGGCTGATCAGCTATATACAGTCTCCGGGAGAATCTTTTGCCGGCCTATTTCATCGTATCGTATCATTAGCGGCTGCCGATGTGCTGATTTTAGCAAGCGGTTTGGCTGGCGCTGTCGTATCTGGTATCGCGATCAATATGCTCAGAAAAAGAGGATATCAAATGTTTTAAATGCCGCTTTCTTCTAAAGAAAGCTTTTTTTGTGCTTTCTGCTCATTCATCATGTTGAATACTGCTCTCTCCAATTGGGAATAATGATTCGGAGGAGAGGTGAATGATGTTGAATATGATCAGACGTTTGCTGATGACCTGTTTATTTCTGCTTGCATTTGGCACGACATATTTATCAGTGTCAGGAATCGAAGCGAAGGACTTGTCAAAATGGGTGCAGGAACATCAAAAAAAGCACTTGAAGCATGCTGGACTGACATTAAAAGCATTGCAGCAGAAAAAAACACAAACGATATCCGCGGCCAAGGATCAAACAAAACCGTTAGAAGAAGCTTTTGATTGGGACGAGTATCCGGTTCAAAAAGTAACAGCAACAGGCTACACAGCAGGAGCTGAATCGACGGGAAAAAAACCCGGCGATCCATTATATGGGCTTACATATTCAGGTGTAAAAGTGAAACGGGATTTATACTCCACGGTTGCCGCTGATCCGTCCGTTTTCCCGATCGGCACGATTTTATTCATTCCGAATTACGGTC
Source organism: Bacillus vallismortis (assembly GCF_004116955.1). NCBI lineage: Bacteria > Bacillati > Bacillota > Bacilli > Caryophanales > Bacillaceae > Bacillus > Bacillus vallismortis. The sequence goes on from NZ_CP026362.1 coordinate 249,409, forward strand.
TTGGAGTTGTGGCAGACACAGGATCTGCTATTAAGGGAAACCGCCTTGATCTGTACTTTGAAACCGTCAAAGATGTGTACAATGAATGGGGCAAAAAAACCCTTGATGTATATGTGATTAAAAAGGGAACGGGAAAGGTCACCGAGGATGAGCTCGAGAAGCTTAATGAAACAAAATCTTTGCAAGTGTTCAGGAATCAATATAAAACTGTGAAAGAATAAAACGCTCCAGCTGCCGCTGGAGCGTTTTTCATATGAACAAGTAAGCGAGTATCAATGTAAGTAAGATACCTGTTAAACCTCCGAAAAAGACCTCGATCGGCTGGTGTCCGAGAAGTTCCTTCAGCTTTTTTTGCTTTTCTTTTTCTTCAGCCTTCGGGAAGTCCTTTGCTTCATTTACGAAGCGGTTAAAATCAATGACAAGCTTATTGATGACTGTTGCCTGTTCACCGGCGTGGCGTCTGACGCCAGTTGCGTCAAACATGGTAATGACGGCGAAAATGGCAGAAACCGCAAAGAGGGAGGAGTCTAATCCATGCTCCAAGGCTACGCCTGTAGAAAGCGCAGTGACCGCTGCCGAGTGTGAGCTCGGCATGCCGCCTGTGCTTGTGACCAGCGACCAGTCTAGTTTTCTGGATGCGATAAACTGTATGGGCACTTTGATGACCTGAGCAAAAATAATCGCGGCCAGACTTGATAATAAAGGGAAGTTTGTTAAAAGTTCCATTGGCGACATCCTTTCTATTTGAAAAAATCCTTCGTATTTCAAAAGAAAAAAACAAGTCTTAGACTGTTGTTTGATAAAATAAGTGTAATGGAAAGAATGTTTTTCCTATTATACCATTGTTCATAACAAATACCCATTACGTTAGGAGTGTAAGCATATGTTTTATGCGATTCAGCCATTAGAGCATACGGATACCCTTGTGGTTGGGCTTTTTCAAAAAAGCCAGCTGTCAGGAAAAGCGCTGGAAATTGATGAAATGCTGGAGGGCCATCTGACACAGCTTTTGAAAGATGGTGATGTCTCTTCTAAACCAAATCAAGTATCAAAAGTATACCCTCCATCTTCTGCGGGTATGAAACGGATTTATTTCGTTGGTTTGGGAAGAGAAGCCAATTATTCATTTGAACAGGCGAAGGAATGTTTTGCCCATGTTTTTCAAGCGATTCATAAAGACCGAAAACAAGAAGCTTCTGTCCTGCTTGACACTTTTATTTCGGAAGACGTGCCTGCCGCGGATGCCGCTCATGCTTTAGCTGAGAGCTGCCTGCTTGCTTCCTATGAGGTGCAGGATTATAAGCACAAATCAAATGAGCCGGACAAACAAATGGAAGCCGTGTACGCCGTCACAGATGAAGATACACAGGAAGTGCAGGCGGGGCTTCGCGTCGGCCAGGCATACGGCCAAGGGGCAAATTCGGCTAGAACCCTAGTGAATATGCCCGGAAACATGCTGACAGCGACTGACCTTGCTTCATATGCGGAAGAGCTTGCGGCGAAATATGATTTTGAGTGTGAGATATTGGAGAAATCAGAGATGGAAGAGCTCGGCATGGGCGGAATACTTGCGGTAAACCAAGGCTCGGCCGAACCGCCGAAGATGATTGTTTTGAAGTATCAGGGCAAAACGGAATGGGAGAATGTCGTCGGACTTGTCGGAAAAGGAATTACCTTTGACACAGGCGGCTACTCCATTAAAACGAAATCTGGAATTGTCGGCATGAAATCTGATATGGGAGGAGCAGCTGCGGTTCTTGGCGCAATGGAAACGATCGGAGAGCTTCGTCCCGAGCAAAACGTGTTGGCTGTCATTCCTTCAACCGATAATATGGTCTCAGGCAGCGCGATGAAGCCTGATGATGTGATCGTATCATTAAGCGGAAAAACAATTGAAATCCTCAATACGGATGCTGAAGGAAGGCTTGTGCTTGCAGATGGCATTACATACGCGAAACAGCATGGGGCGTCAGTTCTTGTTGATGTAGCTACGCTGACCGGCGGCGTTGTTGTGGCATTAGGGAGAGAAACGACCGGCGCTATGACAAATGATCAAAGCTTTTATCGGCAGGTAGCTGATGCTGCGGAAGAATGCGGCGAGGCGATCTGGCAGCTGCCGATAACAGAGAAGGATAAAAAGCGAGTGAAGAGCAGCCAAATGGCCGATCTCAGCAATTCGCCGGGACGCGAAGGACATGCGATTATGGCAGGGACGTTTCTTGGTGAATTTGCCGAAGCAACGCCTTGGGTGCATCTTGATATTGCGGGTACGGCGACATCAAATAAAGCAAGCTGCTTCGGGCCATCTGGCGCGACCGGCGTTATGGCCAGAACACTTGCCACACTGGCGGAGCGATTTACATCGGAAGAGGAGAAAAGCGAATAATATTAAATCCCTGCTGAGAAGTGCGGCGGGGATTTTTTCTTCCAAAATCTTTAGTTGACTAAAGTGTATCGGTTATGATACGATACGTTCATACTTTATTTATCTACTACATTAGCAAACTAAAGGATTTTTGGAGGGTTATTATGAACGCAGTCGTCATCGCAGTACTGCTTATGCTTGTCTTAAGCCTGCTGCGTGTCAATATTGTTATCGCATTAATCATAGGGGCTCTGGCCGGAGGATTAACAGGCGGGCTCGGACTTGGAGAAACGGTTAAAGCTTTTACAGACGGGCTCGGCGGAAATGCCACCGTTGCAGTGAGCTACGCCATGCTTGGCGCGTTTGCTGCGGCTTTAACGAAAACGGGTCTTCCGGACGCAATGGTGGAAGCCTCCGTTAAATTGATCGGAAACAAAGAAGACACCCGCAAAAAAGCGCTGTCCAAAGTGCTGATTGTGCTGATTATTTTAATCATATCTTGTTTTTCGCAAAACGTGGTTCCGGTTCACATCGCATTTATCCCGGTGCTGATTCCGCCGCTTTTGAAAATCTTTAATGAACTTGAAATAGACCGCCGTCTGATTGCGTGTGTGATTACATTCGGTTTAACGGCGCCTTATATTTTAGTGCCGGTCGGTTTCGGCCAAATCTTCCAGGGCATGCTCAAGGATAATGCGGCAGCTGCCGGATTAAACGTATCCCTCGGTGATATTCCTTACGCTTTAATGATCCCGGTTGCGGGTATGGTTGTAGGTCTGATCCTATCAATCATCGTATTCCGTAAACCGAAAACATACGAAACAAAAGAAATATCTGGTGCGGCCGCTTCTCCATATACGAAAAAAAGCCTGGCGATCGCGGTTCTTGCCATCGCAGTGTCACTCGGCGTCCAGCTCTATTTATCACAGTCGCTGGGAGTAGAAGGGATGATTATGGGTGCGCTGGCGGGTCTGATCATTCTGTTTGTCAGCGGCGTAATGAAGCGTGATGAAGCGGATTCGCTGATTACTGATGGAATGGTTCTTATGGCCTTTATCGGTTTTGTCATGCTCGTTGCAGCCGGGTTTTCAAATGTATTGACGAAAACCGGAGATGTCGAGTCATTGGTTAAAACAGCGGCCGGCATTATGGGGCACAGTCAATTAGTGGGCGCACTGCTGATGCTTATTGTCGGCTTGTTCATTACAATGGGAATCGGTTCTTCTTTTGCGACGATTCCGGTTATCACAACGATCTTTGTGCCTCTATGCATGCAGCTCGGATTCAGCCCGATGGCCACGGTTGCGATTATCGGAACGGCAGCTGCGCTTGGCGATGCCGGTTCACCTGCCAGCGACAGTACACTTGGACCGACTTCAGGTTTGAGTGCGGACGGCCAGCATCACCACATTTGGGATACTTGTGTGCCGACCTTTTTATTTTATAATATCCCGCTTATCATTTTCGGCTGGATTGCGGCGATTGTTTTATAGGAAAAAGGCTCCCCTTTACTGAGGAGCCTTTTCTCGTTATGATAAAAAACCGTACGGTAGAATGATTTTTCACGTGGACGATATGTGATTTCTGTTAAATCCGGTTGCTTTTTGAATAGAGCGGTAGATCGCAGGTGCGATAAACGCCAGCACCACAGCCAGCGCCGTGTCTTTTACCATAAACCAAGTCATAAAGCCCCAAGCCGTGACGTAGCTCACTGGCGTATGAATCCATAGGTTCAGTGCAAGATACATGTAGGTAGTCCCGATGATATACATGATGGCCGTCCCAATAAGAGAAGCCATTAGAAATCGGGTGTTGCCCGGCTGCGCTTTGCGCTCTAAAAACCATCCAGCTGCAAATGCTGCCGGGATGTATGAGAGAATAAACCCGCCGCTTTTTCCTACAAATGGTGCGAAGCCCGCTGAAAATTGAGCAAACACGGGAGCTCCGGCCAATCCGACAAGCGCATATACAATCATGGCAATACCTGCTCGTTTGCTGCCGAGAAGCAAGGCTGCCAAGAGACAGAAGAACGGCTGCATCGACAGCGGAATGCCGGCTACTTGTAAAAAGGGCGCCACTGAAGTAAGATTGGCGCCGACGGCCATAAGTGCGGCGAACATCCCAATCAGCGCCATATCTCCCGCACGAAGTCTATGTTGTTTCATTGTTGTTCCCCCTTAGGTTTACATTCACAATCATAGCGTAATAAACAACAGAAAGATTGTCAACATAATTTGAAATAAGGTTAACAAAGAGGAGGTTTTGTATGTATTTCGGAAAAACAAAACAATCCGATCAATCGGGGAGAGTACCGCCAAATCAAAACGTCACAACCTCATTTCCCGTGCTTCATACGGGAAATGTTCCATATTACAAGGATATGGCCAAATGGAATCTTCAAATATACGGATTGGTTGACCATCCGATGCTGCTAAGCTTTGAAGATGTCAAAGCCTTTCCTCAGTACGAATCGAAAAATGACATCCATTGCGTCACGGGGTGGTCACGGCTTGATAATGTATGGCAGGGCGTGCGGGCTCGTGATCTAGCGGAAAAAGCGGGTGTCAAAGAAGAAGCGGGCTACGTCATTTTACATGCGGAAGAGGGGTGGACGACCAATCTGCCGCTCAATGACTTTTTAGCGGAAACCTCCCTTCTGGCCTATACGCATAATGGCGAACCCTTAACGCCTGAACACGGCTTTCCGCTGCGGGGGGTGTTTCCGCATCTGTATTTTTGGAAAAGCGCCAAGTGGCTGCGCGGCATCCAATTTACGAAAGAGAACCATCCTGGCTTTTGGGAGCAGAACGGTTATCACATGAGAGGCGATCCTTGGCAAAATCAAAGATTTACTTGGGATTAAGGTTCTATTTCGTGCAGGACAATTTGCATCCTTATCAGGTTTTTATTTCCATATCATTAGTCTTCAGGTACCTTATTTGATGAAGGTGCCTTTTTTATTCGGGAAAAAGTTGACTTTCTTTGGAAGAAAACCTATTATTTGAGTTGTCTAGTTGATAGTGAAAATCATTATCACAAATTGTGGTTTTAGTTTAAGGAGAGGAATGTCGTACTGCATGAAAGAGAAAATCGACCGGGCGAAAGGCGGGACACAAAACGCATATACCATTCCTGGTACGGAAGTGCGTATCATGTCTTCACGCAATCACAACCGTACCTATCAAATTTTCATTTCGAAACCGAGTACGCCGCCTCAGCGCGCTGGTTATCCTGTGATTTATCTGCTGGATGCCAATTCTGTCTTCGGAACGATGGCGGAAGCCGTTCGAATACAGGGGCGCCGTCCTGAAAAAACCGGGGTGATCCCTGCTGTAATTGTCGGCATTGGCTATGAGACAGCAGAACCGTTTTCCTCAGCGCGTCACCGGGATTTTACAATGCCGACGGCTGAATCAAAGCTGCCGAAAAGGCCCGACGGAAAAGATTGGCCGGAACATGGCGGAGCAGAGGGGTTCTTCAGTTTTATTGAGGAGGATCTGAAACCAGAGATAGAACGAGATTACCAGATTGACAGAAACAGACAAACAATCTTTGGCCACTCACTTGGCGGGCTGTTCGTGCTGCAGGTGCTGTTAACAAAGCCGGATGCGTTTCAAACGTATGTCGCGGGAAGTCCTTCTATTCATTGGAATAAACCATTTATTCTCGATAAAACGGACCATTTTGTCTCCCGCTTAAAGAAAAACAATCAGGCTATCAATCTCCTGCTTGCCGCAGGAGAATTGGAGCAGCATCATAAAAGCCGGATGAACGATAATGCGAGGGAGCTTTACGAGCGGCTGGCCGTTTTATCTGAACAAGGCATACGGGCAGAATTTTGCGAGTTTTCAGGAGAAGGGCATATTTCTGTTCTTCCTGTTTTGGTCAGCCGGGCGCTGCGTTTTGCGCTTCACCCTGACGGCCCGCATATGTCAATGGGCTGAGACATTCTCAGCCTTGCTTCTAAAAATAAATAGTCATCACTGAAATTATATTTGACTGTCACATGACATTTGGATATGATTATTTTTATAATTGATAATGATAATCATTATCAATAGGTTGCGCTTTTCTTTTTGAGGCGCCATAGTCTTTTTCACTGGATGCCCGTTCGGCATCTGAAGTAAAGAAAGGAATTGATGATATGGATGCTATGGGTATAAAGGGCAAAATTGCTTTGATAACAGGAGCTGCCCAAGGAATAGGTGAAGCTGTTGCGCGGACGCTTGCCGATCAAGGCGCGCACATTGCGGCAGTCGATTATCATCCTGAAAAGCTTCAAAAGGTTGTGAATAGCCTCAAAGACGAAGGCTGCCATGCGGAAGCCTTTCCTGCGGATGTGAGAGACAGCGCGGCGATTGACGAGACCACGGCGCGCATCGAACGTGAAATGGGGCCGATCGATATGTTGGTGAATGTAGCGGGTGTCCTTTGCCCGGGGCTGATCCATACACTCAGTGATGAAGAATGGGAGGCCACGTTCGCAGTGAATTCGACCGGCGTGTTTAACGTCTCGCGTTCAGTCAGCAAATATATGATGGACCGGAGATCAGGTTCGATTGTAACGGTCGGATCGAATGCTGCCGGTGTGCCGAGGACATCAATGGCGGCATATGCTTCTTCAAAGGCTGCGGCTGTGATGTTTACGAAATGTCTTGGCCTTGAGCTTGCAGAATATCATATCCGCTGCAATATTGTATCCCCCGGTTCAACAGAAACAGACATGCAGTGGTCATTATGGACCGATGAAAATGGAGCAGAGCAAGTCATAAAAGGATCACTTGAGACATATAAGACTGGAATCCCGCTCAAAAAACTGGCTCAGCCTTCGGATATTGCGGGTGCCGTGCTTTTTCTGGTTTCTGGCCAGGCTGGGCACATTACCATGCATAATTTATGCGTAGATGGCGGCGCGACCTTAGGCGTGTAACTCATTTAAAGGAGGTTTATGAGAATGCTGAAACAAAACGTTATATCAGAAACAAAAGCGGAGCATGTGCTTCACGAGTATCAGCCGGGTGATTTTTTCATCGCATCCCCTCATCGCGTGCTGTTAGCGAAAGGTGTAAGGGAAATCGTACCGAAGGCAGAAGGGCAAAACCAAATTGAAACCCTTTCCAGACGTATTACAGAAACGCTGCGTCAAGCGAAGCAATCGGGACAAAGCCGCCCGCTTGTTGTCGGAGCCGTTCCTTTTGACCATGTAAAAGAAGCTCGGCTTATTGTTCCTGAAGAGGTGCGCTCATCAGGACCGCTTCAATTTGATTACGCGGAGAATGAACAGCAGCCGGAACATACATACCACATAGAGCCTGTTCCTGCACCGGAAGAATACAAAAATGGCGTCGAGCAAGGACTGGCACGCATTGCCAATGGCACGCTCAGCAAGATCGTCATGTCCAGAACGCTGCATTTGACATCGTCAGAACCGATTCAGACGGATGAACTGCTTCGCCATCTGGCGCGGCATAACACGCACGGCTACACATTTGCCGCAGACGTGTCCAGCCAAGCGGAACCGTCTTCCCGCCGAACATTGCTCGGTGCAAGTCCAGAGCTTCTCGTTTCAAGAATGGGAACCCATGTCGTTTCCAATCCATTAGCCGGCTCAAGGCCTCGCAGTGATGATCCTGTGGAAGACCAGGGCCGGGCTGCTGAATTGCTTTCTTCCGCAAAGGATCTCCATGAGCATGCGGTTGTGGCTGACGCGGTTGCGGCAGCGCTGCGGCCTTTCTGCCGGACGCTGGATGTCCCGGATAAGCCTTCGTTGATCCAAACGGAGACGATGTGGCATCTGTCCAGTGTGATTAAGGGAGAACTTTCCGATCCGTCTGTAACCGCACTGGAATTGGCTGCCGCGCTCCATCCGACACCAGCCGTCTGCGGGACACCGACTGATCTTGCAAGAGAAGCAATTCTCAGCATTGAACCTTTTGACCGCGGTTTCTTCACGGGCATGCTTGGCTGGTGCGATGATGCGGGGGACGGAGAATGGATCGTGACGATCCGCTGTGCAGAGGCAAAAGAACGCTCGCTTCGCCTGTATGCAGGAGCCGGTGTTGTTGCCGGATCAAAACCCGAGGACGAGCTTCAGGAAACATCCGCGAAGTTTCGGACAATGCTGCGGGCGATGGGCGTGAATCATATATGATCAGAATGAATTGCTGGAGGGATGCAACATGTTGAATGGATGTACGCCTTGGCCTGATGAGATAGCTGAGGCATATCGGAAGAATGGCTGCTGGGCCGGTGAGACGTTTGGGGATTTGTTAAGGGACCGGGCTGCCAAACATGGAGACCGCATCGCAATTACTTGCGGAAATGCCCATTGGAGTTATCAGGAGCTTGACACAAGGGTTGATCGCCTGGCTGCCGGTTTTCAGAAGCTCGGCATTCAACAGATGGATCGTGTTGTGGTGCAGCTGCCGAATATCGCAGAGTTTTTTGAAGTCATTTTCGCGCTCTTCCGTCTGGGGGCGCTCCCGGTCTTCGCACTGCCTTCACATCGAAGCAGTGAAATTACATATTTTTGCGAGTTTGCTGAAGCGGCTGCTTATATCATTCCCGACTCTTATTCCGGCTTTGACTACCGTTCACTTGCCAGACAGGTTCAAAGCAAATGGCCATCTTTAAAACATGTCATTGTCGCAGGTGAGGCAGAGGAATTTTTGCCGCTGGAGGATTTGCATACAGAACCTGAAACCTTTCCTGAGGTCAAAGCTTCGGACGTGGCTTTCCTTCAGCTTTCTGGCGGAAGCACCGGCCTCTCGAAACTGATTCCGAGGACCCACGATGATTATATTTACAGTCTGAAGCGGAGTGTAGAGGTCTGCTGGCTCGACCACAGCACGGTGTATTTGGCGGCATTGCCGATGGCGCACAATTATCCGCTGAGCTCTCCTGGAGTTCTCGGCGTATTATACGCTGGTGGAAGAGTGGTATTATCTCCTTCTCCAAGTCCGGATGACGCATTTCCTTTGATTGAACGGGAACAAGTCACGATTACCGCTCTCGTTCCGCCTCTTGCGATGGTATGGATGGAGGCGGCATCCACACGCGATGACGACCTATCCAGCCTTCAAGTGCTGCAGGTCGGCGGCGCCAAGTTTAGCGCTGAAGCTGCGCGAAAGGTAAAAGCTGTATTCGGCTGTACGCTGCAGCAGGTGTTCGGAATGGCAGAGGGTCTGGTCAATTATACGAGACTGGATGACTCTGAGGAAGTCATTGTCAACACCCAAGGAAAACCGATGTCCCCATTTGATGAAGTGCGTGTTTGGGATGATCAGGATCGTGACGTAAAACCCGGTGAAACAGGGCATCTGCTGACGCGTGGGCCGTACACGATTCGGGGTTACTATAAGGCAGAAGAGCATAACGCCGCTTCATTTACGAAGGACGGTTTTTACCGCACAGGTGACATCGTCAGGATGACACCAGGCGGCTACATTGTCGTTGAAGGCCGTGCGAAGGACCAAATTAACCGCGGGGGAGAAAAAGTGGCGGCTGAAGAGGTAGAAAATCATCTGCTGGCGCATCCGGATGTCCATGATGCGGCAATGGTCTCCATGCCTGACCAATTTCTTGGCGAAAGATCTTGTGTGTTCATTATTCCCCGGGATGAAGCCCCGAAAGCCGCAGCGCTCAAAGCGTTTTTGAGAGAACGCGGACTGGCTGCATACAAGATCCCCGACCGCATTGAATTTGTTGGCTCCTTCCCGCAGACAGGGGTGGGAAAAGTCAGCAAAAAAGCGCTTCGAGAAGCCATTGCCGAGAAGCTTCTTGCAGGTTCAAAAAACTAAAACAAACAATTTGAGAGGGAGTGTTCAAATGGCTATACCTGCCATTCAGCCGTATCAAATGCCGAAAGCGTCTGATATGCCGAAAAACAAAGTTTCATGGGTGCCTAATCCCAATCGGGCAGTTCTGTTAATACACGATATGCAAAACTATTTTGTCGATGCTTTCACGGCGGGATCGTCACCAGTAACAGAGCTTTCAGCAAATATACGGAAGCTGAAGGATCAATGTGCCCAGCTTGGAATTCCTGTTGTCTATACCGCGCAGCCTGGAAGCCAAAACCCGGCTGATCGGGCGCTGCTGACAGACTTTTGGGGTCCGGGGTTAAACAGCGGCCCTTATGAGGAGAAAATCATCACCGAACTGGCACCGGAAGATGCTGATCTCGTGCTGACAAAATGGAGATACAGCGCGTTTAAGAGAACGAATCTGCTTGAGATCATGCGCAAAGAGGGGCGCGATCAGCTGATCATTTCGGGGATTTACGCCCATATTGGCTGTCTTGTTACAGCATGTGAAGCATTTATGGAGGACATTGAAGCCTTTTTCGTGGGAGACGCGGTTGCTGATTTTTCATTAGAAAAACATCAAATGGCGCTTGATTATGCGGCGGGGCGCTGCGCATTTACCGTGATGACTGACAGTCTTCTCGATCAGCTGAAGAATGCGCCTGCACCTGCTCAGAAAACGTCCGTAACGACTGGCAAAGAAGTGTTTACATGTGAGAACATCCGTAAACAAATTGCTGAACTCCTTCAAGAAACACCTGAGGAAATTACAGATCAAGAGGATTTGCTCGAACGCGGGCTTGATTCGGTAAGGATCATGACATTGGTAGAACAATGGCGCCGTGAAGGAGCTGAGGTGACATTCGTTGAACTGGCTGAACGCCCGACGATCGAAGACTGGCAGAAATTGCTCACAACCCGCCAGCAAGTGCTGCCAAACGCGGATTATTTATAAAGGGAGGGTAAACAAACGGATGCCTGATACAAAAGACCTTCAATATTCTTTGACCGGAGCGCAAACCGGCATATGGTTTGCACAGCAGCTTGATCCGGACAATCCAATCTACAATACGGCGGAATATATAGAAATCAATGGAACACTCAATATTGCTCTTTTTGAAGAAGCTTTGCGGCGTGTGATAAAGGAAGCGGAATCGCTGCATGTCCGCTTCGGTGAAAACATGGACGGGCCTTGGCAGATGATGAACCTGTCTCCAGATGTACAGCTGCATGTCATTGATGTCAGCTCTGAGCCTGATCCGGAAAAAACAGCATTACACTGGATGAAGGCCGATTTGGCAAAGCCAGTCGATTTAAGACATGACCCTTTGTTCAATGAAGCTCTGTTTTTAGCCGGACCTGATCGTTTCTTTTGGTATCAGCGCATTCACCATATTGCGATTGACGGCTTCGGTTTTTCCCTCATTGCCCAGCGTGTGGCAAGTACGTATGCCGCGCTTATGAAAGGACAATCAACTGATGGTCGTTCCTTTGGTTCTCTCCGGGCCATTTTGGAGGAGGATGCAGATTATCGCGCATCAGAGCAGTACGAGAAGGATCGCCAATTCTGGCTGAATCGTTTTGCTGATGAACCTGAGGTTGTGAGTTTGGCTGATCGGGCGCCAAGAACATCTAACCGTTTTCTTCGTCATACGGCGCATCTGCCTCTATCTGATGTAAACACGTTAAAAGAAGCGGCGCGCTATTTCTCAGGAACCTGGCATGAAGTCATGATTGCGGTGACAGCTGTTTATGTGCACCGCATGACTGGCTCTGAGGATGTTGTGCTCGGTCTTCCTATGATGGGACGGATAGGGTCCGCATCACTGAAAGTGCCGGCTATGGTGATGAATCTTCTCCCTCTCCGGCTTTCCGTCAGCTCTTCGATGAGCTTTTCTGAACTTATTCAGCAAATTTCCCGGGAAATCCGCAGTTTACGGCGACATCATAAGTATCGCCATGAAGAGCTTCGGCGAGATCTGAAATTGATAGGAGAAAACCATAGGTTATTTGGACCGCAAATGAACCTCATGCCATTTGATTACGGGCTCGATTTTGCCGGGGCCCGGGGAACAACGCATAATCTCTCAGCCGGTCCTGTCGATGATCTATCAATCAATGTCTATGACAGAACGGACGGCAGAGGGCTGCGGATTGATATAGACGCGAATCCTGAGGTTTACAGCGAGTTTGATATTCAGCTTCATCAGCAGCGTATTTTGCAGTTGCTGCAAACGGCTTCAGCCGGGGAAGACATGCTGATAGGGCAAATGGAGCTTCTATTGGCAGAGGAGAAAAAACAAGTCATTCGTGAATGGAATGAGACGGCAAAATCTGAGAAGCTGCTCAGCCTTCGGGACATGTTTGAAAGGCAGGCAATCCTTACACCTGAACGTATCGCTCTCATATGTGATGGCGTTCAAGTAAACTATCAAGAGTTAAATGAAAAGGCAAACCGTCTCGCGCATCTGTTGATCGAAAAAGGGCTTGGACCGGAGCAATATGTCGCTTTGGCGCTGCCGCGTTCCCCAGAGATGGTAGCTTCGATGCTTGCTGTACTAAAGACTGGTGCGGCGTATCTTCCGCTCGATCCCGAGTTTCCGGCCGATCGAATTTCTTACATGCTCAAGGACGCAAAACCTTCATGCATCTTAACGACTGAGGAAATAGCAGCCCGTCTGCCTGATGACCTGTCTGTTCCGCAGCTTGTGCTTGATCAGACTGTGACGCAGGAGATTGTAAAACGTTATTCGCCTGGCAATCCCAATGTATCGGTTTCTCTTGCCCATCCTGCGTATATCATCTATACCTCAGGATCAACAGGAAGGCCGAAGGGTGTCGTTGTTACGCTGAAAAGCTTGAGTAATTTTCTGCTGTCCATGCAGGAGGCATTTTCTCTAGGAGAAGAAGACAGGCTGTTGGCTGTGACGACTGTCGCTTTTGATATTTCGGCATTGGAGTTATTTCTTCCGCTTATCAGCGGGGCGCAAATCGTGATCGCTAAGAAAGAAACGATCCGTGAGCCACAGACATTAGCTCAAATGATTGAATATTTCGATATCAATATTATGCAGGCGACACCGACACTATGGCATGCTCTGGTGGCGAATGAACCTGAGACACTTCGGGGGCTCAGAGTGCTTGTTGGAGGCGAGGCGCTGCCGAGCGGCCTTTTGCAGGCGCTACACGAGCTCCAGTGTCCAGTCACGAACTTATACGGCCCGACTGAAACAACGATTTGGTCTGCAGCAGCTTTTCTTGAAAAAGGGGTGAAGGGCGTTCCGGCGATTGGCAAACCGATTTGGAACACGCAGGTATATGTGCTTGATCACGGTTTGCAGCCGGTGCCGCCGGGCGTTGTCGGAGAGCTTTATATTGCAGGAACCGGCTTGGCCAGAGGTTATTTCCGCCGCCCTGATTTAACGGCTGAGCGCTTTATTGCAGATCCATACGGACCGCCGGGGACTCGGATGTATCGAACCGGAGACCAGGCCCGCTGGCGCGCTGATGGCTCTTTGGACTATATCGGACGGGCGGATCATCAAATTAAAATCCGCGGATTCCGAATTGAACTTGGAGAAATTGATGCCGTGATTGCCAAGCATCCGGACATTGAACAGGCCGCGGTTGTCGTTCGGGAAGATCAGCCGGGAGACAAACGATTGGTTGCATATATGGTTGCTGCAGAAGCTATTGATACTGCCGAGCTTCGCCGTTATGTGGGCGCCAGTCTTCCAGATTATATGGTGCCGGCGGCATTTGTGGAGATGGACGAACTGCCATTAACACCTAATGGCAAGCTTAATCGAAAAGCGCTGCCAGCGCCTGATTTTAGTACATCTGTCAGCGATCGGGGACCGAGGACGCCACAAGAAGAGATATTGTGTGATTTGTTTGCCGAGGTTCTTGGTTTGGCACGCGTCGGCATTGATGACAGTTTCTTCGAGCTTGGCGGTCATTCTCTTCTTGCAGCCCGTTTGATGAGCCGCATTCGTGAGGTAATGGGCGCCGAACTCGGTATCGCCAAGCTCTTTGACGAACCGACAGTAGCCGGACTAGCTGCCCATCTTGACCAGGCGCAGAGTGTGCGTCCCGCGTTGCAAAGAGCTGAGCGGCCTGAAAAGATCCCGCTATCTTTTGCCCAGCGCCGGCTGTGGTTCCTCCATTGCCTGGAAGGGCCGAGCCCCACTTATAATATTCCGGTTGCTATCCGTTTGTCGGGTGAGCTGGATCAAAGTGTGCTGCAAGCGGCACTTTATGATCTCGTCTGCCGCCATGAAAGCCTTCGGACGATCTTCCCCGAATCACAGGGGACATCCTATCAGCATATTTTAGACGCTGATCAAGCCCGGCCTGTTTTACATGTTACAGAAATGGCTGAGAAGGAACTTTCTGAGCGGCTTGCCGAAGCTGTGCGCTACAGTTTTGATCTTGCAGCTGAACCTGCTTTTCGTGCCGAGCTTTTTGTCATCGGTCCTGGCGAGTGCGTGCTGCTCCTCCTCGTGCATCATATTGTCGGAGATGGCTGGTCCTTAACGCCTCTGACCCGAGATCTTGGGGCGGCATATGCGGCTCGCTGCCACGGAAAAGCTCCTGAATGGGCGCCCCTTGCTGTGCAATATGCAGACTATGCGCTTTGGCAGCAAGAACTGCTTGGAAGCGGCGATGATCCAAATAGTTTGATTGCCGGACAGCTTGCTTTCTGGAAAGAAACCCTCAGGAATTTGCCTGATCAGCTTGAACTGCCAACAGATTATTCACGTCCGGCTGAGCCGAGTCATGATGGGGATACGATTCATTTCCGCATTGAGCCCGAGTTGCACAAGCGATTACAGGAGCTGGCCCGCGCAAATAGGGTGAGTCTGTTTATGGTGCTTCAATCCGGTCTCGCCGCTTTATTGACAAGGCTTGGGGCGGGCACTGATATTCCGGTCGGCAGTCCGATCGCGGGGCGGAATGATGATGCGCTGGGCGATTTGGTGGGGCTGTTTATCAATACATTGGTGCTCAGAACCGATACGTCCGGTGATCCAAGCTTCCGTGAGCTTCTTGACAGAGTGAGGGAAGTGAATCTGGCAGCCTATGAAAATCAGGATCTGCCGTTTGAGAGACTCGTTGAGGTGCTCAATCCGGCTCGATCGCGTGCGACGCATCCTTTATTCCAAATCATGCTTGCGTTCCAAAACACACCGGATGCTGAACTGCATCTTCCTGACATGGACAGCAGCCTGCAGATCCATAGTGTCGGTTCTGCCAAGTTTGATTTGACGCTTGAAATCAGTGAAAACCGTCTTGCTGACGGGACTCCAAACGGATTGGAAGGGCTGCTCGAGTACAGCACGGATCTTTTCAAGCGGGAAACTGCACAAGCTCTTGCTGACCGTCTGATGCGCCTGCTTGAGGCTGCCGAATCTGATCCCGACCAGCACATCGGAAATCTGGACATCCTTGCACCAGAGGAGCGCAGCAACATGGTGACAGATTGGCAAAGTGTTTCTGACAAGCTTCCGCACGCATGTTTGCCGGAGCAGTTTGAGAAGCAGGCTGCTTTAAGCCCGGATGCCATTGCCGTTGTGTATGAAGATCAGGCGCTGAGGTATGCTGAGCTGAATGAACGAGCAAATCGGCTTGCCCGAATGCTGATCAGTGAAGGCGTCGGGCCGGAGCAATTTGTCGCTTTGGCACTGCCTCGGTCATTGGAAATGGCTGTCGGGCTATTGGCGGTGCTGAAAGCCGGCGCAGCTTATTTGCCTCTCGATCCTGACTATCCGGCAGACCGAATCGCTTTTATGCTGAAGGATGCGCAGCCGGCGTTTATCATGACGAACATAAAAGCTGCAGCGCACATTCCGCCAGCGGAAAATGTGCCGAGAATCATACTGGATGATCCCGAACTTGCAGAGAAACTAAACAGATACCCTGCTGAGAATCCAAATAATACAGATAGAATTCAGCCGCTTTCTCCTTTGAATACGGCGTATGTCATATATACATCAGGCTCAACGGGTGTTCCAAAAGGTGTGATGATTCCTCACCAAAACGTTACGCGTTTATTTGCAGCCACTGATCACTGGTTCCATTTCAGCTCAGACGATATCTGGACCATGTTCCATTCCTATGCGTTTGACTTTTCGGTGTGGGAGATTTGGGGTCCTCTGCTGCATGGCGGACGTCTTGTGATCGTGCCTCATCACGTCAGCAGATCGCCAGAATCGTTTCTCCGCCTGCTTGTCAAAGAGGGGGTGACCGTTCTGAATCAGACACCGTCCGCTTTCTATCAGTTGATGCAAGCGGAACGGGAGCAGCCGGATCTCGGTCAGGCACTCAGTCTGCGCTATATCATTTTTGGCGGGGAAGCGCTTGAACTCAGCCGTCTAGAGGATTGGTATAAAAGCCACCCTGAAAATAGACCGCAGCTGGTCAATATGTATGGGATTACAGAAACGACGGTGCATGTCAGCTATATTGAATTAGACCGAGAAATTGCGGCTTTACGGGCAAACAGCTTGATCGGCTGCGGCATTCCCGATCTTGGCGTATATGTGCTGGATGAGCGCTTGCAGCCGGTGCCGCCGGGTGTTGCCGGAGAGATGTATGTATCAGGAGCGGGATTGGCAAGAGGCTATCTAGGGCGGTCTGGCCTAACAGCGGAACGCTTCATAGCCGATCCGTTCGGTCCTCCGGGCACTCGGATGTATCGAACTGGAGATGTGGCCCGCCTCCGCGCTGACGGCTCTCTCGACTACGTCGGCCGTGCCGATCACCAAGTGAAAATTCGGGGCTTCCGGATTGAACTGGGAGAGATTGAAGCTGCGCTCGTTCAGCATTCGCAGCTTGAAGATGCGGCAGTAATCGTGCGTGAGGATCAGCCGGGAGATAAACGGTTGGCAGCTTATGTCATACCTTCTTCGGAAGAAACGTTTGATCCGGCGGAACTGCGCAAATATGCTGCTGAGAGGCTCCCGGATTACATGGTGCCTTCTGCCTTTGTGGCGATGGAAGAATTGCCGTTGACACCGAATGGAAAGCTTGACCGTAAAGCGCTGCCCGCTCCGAATTTCACAGCAGCAGTGACAGGACGCGGACCAAGAACACCGCAGGAAGAAATTCTCTGTGACCTGTTTATGGAGGTGCTTCACTTGCCGCGTGTCGGTATTGATGACCGTTTCTTTGATGTAGGCGGCCATTCCTTGCTTGCTGTTCAGCTGATGAGCCGCATCCGTGAAGCGCTCGGCGTTGAACTCAGCATCGGCATCCTATTCGAAGCGCCGACTGTTGCCGGGCTTGCTGAAAGACTTGAAATGGGATCAAGCCAAAGCGCACTTGACGTTCTGCTGCCTCTCCGAACAAGCGGAGACAAGCCTCCTTTATTCTGTGTGCATCCGGCAGGCGGTCTCAGCTGGTGCTATGCCGGTTTGATGACGAATGTAGGAACCGATTATCCGATCTACGGATTGCAGGCACGGGGTATCGGTCAGCGCGAGGAGCTTCCGGAAACTCTTGATGACATGGCTGCTGATTATATTGAACAAATCAGAACGGTTCAGCCGAAAGGCCCGTACCATCTGCTGGGCTGGTCCCTTGGCGGGAATGTTATTCAAGCAATGGCAACCCAGCTGCAAAATCAAGGAGAAGAAATATCTCTGCTGGTGATGCTGGATGCCTACCCGAACCACTTCCTTCCTATAAAAGAGGCGCCGGATGATGAGGAAGCGCTTATTGCCCTTCTGGCGTTAGGCGGGTACGATCCAGACAGCTTAGGGGATAAACCGCTTGATTTCGAAACGGCGATTGAGATTCTCCGCCGTGACGGCAGCGCGCTTGCGAGCCTGGATGAATCAGTCATTTTAAATCTGAAGAACACCTATGTCAATTCTGTCGGCATTTTAGGCTCATATAAGCCGAAAACCTTCCGTGGAAATGTCTTGTTTTTCAGATCTACAATCATTCCTGAATGGTTTGATCCGATTGAACCAGATTCGTGGAAGCCTTATATTAACGGACAAATTGAACAAATCGACATCGACTGCCGCCATAAAGATCTTTGCCAGCCCGAACCGCTCGCTCAAATCGGCAAGGTTCTCGCTGTCAAACTGGAAGAAATGAATAAATAAAGGGGGAAGAAAGAGATGGTAAATCCTTTTGAAGATGCGAATGGCACGTATTTAGTGCTGATTAATGAGGAGGGCCAATATTCTCTGTGGCCCGGTTTTATCGATGTGCCGAGCGGCTGGACAGTCGTTCATGAGCAGAAAGGGCGTGAAGCTTGTCTGGACTATATCCAATCGCATTGGAGCGATATGAGGCCAAATAGCCTAAAAACGGTTGAAAATGTGTAATTGCAAAAAAGAGACTGCTCGCCGCAGTCTCTTTCTTCTATTTACGCAGGCGTTTGGGTATGATCACAATCTCTGACCGGGTTTCCGTTTTCATCCGTACACCAAGATTGGGATAAAAATGCTAAAAACACAGCGGCCCACTGATCGGCAAATTGAATCAGAATGCCTCCGTCATGCCATGAACCGTTGTCTTTTTTCCAGCGGCTATCCATTGCATTTCCTTGATTCATATGGATATTGTGCATGCCGTTAGTCGGAGTAAATCCGAATATTTTATCTGCAGCCTGTTCCGGCCCGAATTTTGAGCCAAAAAAGATAAACCGGCGCTTTCTCTACTAGCGCTTTCTTCATGTACGTTTCAATGAAATCATTTAAATCATTATCAGGCCCCGTAATTTCATGCCGCAAAGGCTTCATTTCCCGCGAGTCAAACAAATGGCCCCGCACGTAATCCAGTGCGATTTCACGGTTTGCCTCAGTGATCCTTGCGTATCCATACGGCATGTTCGGAAGGGTGGTGATCGTGCTTGAATCAAACTGATCATCTGCCACATACAATACTTCAGATTCCTCAGAGCTGGACATCACATTGATGGCGCACCTGTAATACGTATTCTCCTCACCAAGCACTTTGACTTGGAAATGAGGACTGTCATCATCTGTTTCCCGCTTCATGTCTAAGACAATGCCTTTTAAAACGCCATATTGCTGAACAGCCATATGAATCCCCCTTTATGATCGAGTTCATCGTCTTAGTTCGTGAAATGGTTCCTCTTTTCCTTTTAAAAGATAAAAAAGCCTGCAGAAAATCTTTCTGCAGGCTTCATGTGAATTAAGCACCCGCTACAGATGACTCATCCTCTAAAGCCTTCTCTGCAGGTACATACTCGTATCCTAAATCCTTTGCCACAGCCTCATAGGTCACGTGTCCGTTCGCTGTGTTTAAACCGGCTCTCAGTGCCGCATTGTCTGCGAGCGCTTTTGCTGCTCCTTTGTTCGCGATTTGCAGCGCGTATGGAACAGTAACGTTTGTCAGCGCGATTGTTGATGTCCGAGGGACAGCGCCCGGCATGTTTGCCACAGCGTAGTGGACAACGCCGTGTTTTTCATATGTCGGCTGATCATGTGTGGTAATATGGTCGACAGTTTCGACGATGCCGCCTTGGTCAATCGCAACATCGACAATCACTGAACCAGGGTTCATTTGTTTTACCATTTCCTCGGTGACAAGAGTCGGAGCTTTAGCACCCGGAATTAATACCGCGCAAATGAGAAGATCCGCTTCCGCCACAGCATCTGCGATATTGACCGGATTTGACATTAACGTTTTCAGCTGATGGCCGAAAATGTCATCAAGCTGGCGCAGGCGGTCTGCGTTTAAGTCGATGATAGTCACGTCTGCACCGAGTCCGACAGCCATTTTCGCAGCGTTTGTGCCGACGGCGCCTCCTCCGATAATCGTTACTTTGCCGCGGGAAACGCCTGGCACTCCGGCAAGCAAAATGCCTTTTCCGCCCTTGGGTTTCTCCAAAAATTGAGCTCCGATTTGCGCTGCCATTCTGCCTGCAACCTCTGACATTGGCGTCAGAAGCGGCAATGACCGGCCGTCACTAACCGTTTCGTATGCGATCGCCGTAACGCCTTTTTCTTTCAAGGCCTGTGCAAGCTTAGGCTCAGCTGCCAAATGAAGGTACGTAAACAGCACAAGTCCTTCACGGAAGTAGACGTATTCTTCCGGCAGCGGTTCTTTGACCTTCATGACCATTTCAGCGTTCCATACCTGTTTCGGATCAGCAATGATTTCCGCTCCTGCTGATTCATAGGCTTCGTTTTCAAATCCGCTTCCAAGGCCCGCGCCTGTTTCAACGAGCACCCGGTGGCCGTTTGAAATGAGCTGAGAAACGCCCCCAGGTGTTAGTGCCACACGGTTTTCGTTGTTTTTTATCTCTTTAGGAACCCCTATGATCATATCTGTCTCCTCCTGTACATGTGATGTTTTTAGTGTAGCTTGATTCTTTAGAAAATTCTTTGTTTGAATAAGAAAATAAAAAAACATGGATTTGTGAAATTTCACAAATCCATGTGCCGAAGCTTGATATCTAAATAAATGGTGAATTTTTGATTTACATTTTTTAAATCGATTTCAGCGATCTGGCTGATACGTTTGAGGCGGTAATTCAACGTATTAACATGTATATTTAACACCTTGGCAGCGTTATTCACGTTGCTGTCAGCTTCTATAAAACGTTCTAGTGTTTCTACCATATTTGACTGGTGGTCCCGGTCATACTGTTCCAGTTTGGAAAGCGAATAATTGAAATATCCCGTCTGCTTCCGTTTTTCATCTAAGACATCTAAGTATTGATAAATGCCTAGCTCAGAAAAGCTGAAAAGATGCTGGGTCTCTTCTGCAAACCGTTCCTTCGCTTTTAAAACGGACAATGCTTCCTGATAGGAGCGGGAGACAAAAGAAATAGAGTTGTATATTCCGCCAAAAGCGATTGAAGCGCCTTCTATTTTATACCGTTCCTTCAGCTGTCGTTGCGTACTGAAAGCAAACTGTTTTAAATCTTGAAAAGGACGGTCTGTTTTGGGCGCGGTCAAAATAATGAGTTCATTGGAATCCACGGTCGTCAGCAGCACGTGAACCTGCTGGGTTGTTTCCTGCAAATATTGCAGCTGCTGTTCAATTTTTTCCGTCAGCTCACCGTTTATCCGGATGATCATCACGGAAAACTCAGAAGGAGCAACCATTCCAAGCTTGTGGAACCCATCGGCCATGTCGCGCTCCTGGTGAATATGACCAGTAAGCATTTTCCAGAAAAACTCTTGGCTTCGTTCTTCATTTTTCGTTTTTCTGATTTGGAGCTTGAGAAGCTTGTTTCTCACTGCTTTTGCCGCCATTTGCAGTGTCATGAGATCATCGTCAGACAATGTCTTTTGGATCTCAAGCGCCCATATGAAGCCAAGCACTTGGTTGTTTTTCCAAATCGAAATGGCAACACGGTTACTGAGCCCGACCTCATCTATCTGCTGTACTCTGATCGGCTGTTCCGTTTTTAAAAGAGTTGGGATCGTCCCGTCTTTCCACAACTTGTTAATGACCTTCTCCGGCACTCTTCTGCCAATGATTGTAGCGGTTCGGGCAGGGTCTGTGCAGTCGCTGTGTGTACTGTAGGCAAGCAGTTTGTGGTTGACATCCTCTATAGTGACGGGGCAACGCAGCACGTCGCTGATATGATCAGCCACATCTTCAAGTCGGTCAAAACTGTATTGAAACGGATCATTCGGCATGGTCATAAATCTCCCTACTTTTTCATGCTTGATTTCTCTTTGACATCTCATCCTCTACCTTTTATTATGATTGTTGTTGTTTGTGAAAATCAACAACAAAGAACGAAAGCAAAATAACCGAGTAAACGGTATACTAAAGAAACGTACGATGCTTTATATATTATGAAAGCTTACCTTGTTATAATTTCAAGAAGGTCATCAAACGACGAGAGTAAAAGAAAAACTGAACCTTTCAGAAATGGTGCTGTAGCATCAAATTTTCTGAAAGGTTTTTTTTGGGAGTTGGAGAATCATTTGGGTCTTTTGGATTATTCGAAGGATGAAGAGAAGATTAAGAAAATGAACCTACTTGTTTAACAATATATGTCATTTTTAAGTGATGTGGGATAAACCATTGGACTCATTTTGTAAAATTAAAACATATTTGTTTGACTGTGCCGAAAAACTGTTTTTATAATAATGACGTTCTAAAAATAAGTGAATTAGCCCATATTTAGGCTGATGGCACAGGAGGTAATGAGGAATATGGCAGGATTAATTCGTGTCACACCCGAAGAGCTAAGAGCGATGGCGAAGCAATACGGCGTTGAGAGCCAGGAAGTATTAAATCAGGTTGATCGTTTAAACCGTATGATCTCTGATTTGAAAAGCATGTGGGAAGGTGCTTCAAGTGAAGCGTTCGCAGATCAATACGAGCAGCTCAAACCTTCATTTATCAAAATGTCAGATTTGCTTCAAGATGTGAATCAGCAGCTTGATCAAACTGCAAATACACTTGAGTCTACTGACCAAGACATCGCAAATCAAATTCGCGGATAACAGTATGAAAGGGAAGGAGCGCCTGATTCAAGAGAAGACGGCGCTCTTTCTATGTAAGGGTGATCCTAAAATGTATATAGATATTACGATAGATTTGAAACATTATAACGGCAGTGTCTTTGATCTCAGATTGTCAGATTACCACCCGGTGAAAAAAGTAATTGATATTGCTTGGCAGGCTCAAAGCGTAGCTATACCTCCGCGCGAAGGGCACTGGATCAGAGTGGTTAATAAGGATACGGTGTTTTCCGGAGAATGCAAGCTGTCAGATTGCGGCATTACAAACGGAGACCGGCTTGAAATATTATGAAAGGATCTGGTTGAATGTCGGATAAACAAAAATCATATGTAGAAAACCAATTAGAAGCCGTTGCCGAGACAACAGATGCCGGCTATACATTTACCTTTCAGCGGGAAAAAATAAAGCTTCTGGACGGTCTCGAAGCCAACGTGATCAAAGATGTAAATCCTTTTTTTCATAAAGAGATCGATGTGACGGATGATGAAGTGATCATCACAATCCAACCTCCTCCCTCCTATAAAGCATTCCGCTTCATGAAAGCTAAAGATAAAAAAAGCAAATGGCAGTTTGCCTATCAGCTTGTTCAAGCTGTACAGCATCACAATCTGTCGAGGCTTAATGTGATTGTCGCTCCTGAAAACATTGTATTCGATAAAGGCCTGACGCCTTATTTTCTTCATTACGGCGTAAAAGAAAGCATTCCTCCATACGGGCAAGATGAGGAAAGAGTGTGGCGGGAGCTGAAAGCCGCAGCGGCTTTGGCAGTTGACGGCGCTTTTGCGTTTGAAGACTACCTGAAATTCAATGAAACGCTGACGTTCTCCGAAGAAGCTAAGGCGATATTGGATGCAGCGTCCTATGAAGACCTGCTCGAACTGATTCAAACCCATATCGATCAGCTTGAAGCCAAAGCGAAAACATACATACATATTCCGAGAAAGAAGTGGAACATTCAGCGATACATCGGCCTGGGGCTTATTGTTTTGCTGGTCCCGGCGCTTATTTATTCGATGTACGCCTTATTTTTCGCACAGCCAAAGCATCAGGCGATAGTGGACAGCAACCGCGCTTTCTTAAACAAGCAGTACAGTGAGGTGATCAGCACACTGTCAAAATACGATCCGGAGAGCCTGCCGGAATCGGTGCAGTATCAGCTGGCGACGTCTTATGTTGAGGTTGAAAATCTAGGGAGTGCAAAAACTAAAAATATTGAAAATAATTTAGTCACACTTCAATCAGACCCTCAGCATTTCTTGTATTGGATTGATTATGGCCGAGGGAATTACAAAGAAGCTATCAGTATTGGCCGTAAACTTGAATACAATGATTATATTTACTTTGGCCTTGCAAAATATAAACAGCAGCTTTTATCTGAAGATACAAATGATGAAGACATACAAAAAGAACTCGATTCAGTTAATAGTGAACTTGAAAAAGCAAAAAAGGAGCATGACGAAAATCAAGAACAGTCTAATACTGACACATCTTTAGTTGATACAACCGAAGAACAAACACAAACAGACGAACAAAAACAACAAGCTGAAGAAAAAGCGGCAGAAGAAAAAGCCGCAGCCGAAGAAAAAGCGAAAAAAGAAGAACAAGCGAAGAAAGAAAAAGAAACAGAAAAGAAAGATGAGAAAAAAGATGACAAATAACGTGAGACATGAAGCGCAGGTCATCGCATGCTGCCGTTTGGCCGTTAGGGGGTTCGCCATTTGAGTCTATTATGGGTGTTTTACCAAAATAACGTTCAAAAACTGAAGCTGTCTGACCTCCCGTCGTCCCACCCGGCGACAATTGGGCCTGATGTGAAGGATTCCGTTACGATCGGCACTATTCCGTTTGAACACGGAGTGATTTCTCTTCAAAGAAAGGAATCTGAAGGCCAATACGAAGTTTTCCTGGGAAATGATTGTGTCGGCATGATTAAGCCGGATGGATCATTTTCTCTACAAACGGATCAGCAGGATATACGATTCATCTTGACGGACAGTGAGACTGAGAAATCCGTTTATTTTACGGGGAATCGTGATGAAATCATCTGTTCATCAGAAGACACGAATGCGGATATTTACCTGAATCCGCAAGATATTGCTTTCGCGGAAGAAAGCACGTTCTCTTTGCTTCGTGTCGGCCCAAGCTGGTCGGTTCAACCTGAAAGCGGGACGGTCTTTTTAAACGGAGAGAAGATTAACGCCAATACAACGCTCCAGCCGGGAGATGAAATCTTCTGGAACTTTACGCAAATGAGAGTGACGGAACAAGATCTTTTAGAAGTGGTTCATTTTGCACCGTTTGAAACAGCATTAACAGAAACGGTCAAACCGAGCACAGAGATGCAGAAAAAATATCCGCAGTACAGAAGAACGCCGCGAATGGTATACGACCTGCCGGATGACCGCGTGTCCTTCAGTTTTCCCTCTCAAGAGAGCGATCAAACCAATAGAGGGCTGTGGCTCGTCATTCTGCCTCCGCTTGTGATGCTGATCGTGATGGGCGTTGTCGCCATCATCCAGCCGCGCGGCATATTCATCCTCGTTTCTCTGGCGATGTTTATGATGACTCTCATTACCTCGACGGTGCAATATTTCCGCGATAAAAACCAGCGGAAAAAACGCGAGGAAAAACGGGAGCGTGTGTACAAGCTTTACTTAGACAATAAGCGGAAAGAGCTTCAGGCGCTTGCTGAAAAGCAAAAGCAGGTACTTGAATTTCACTTCCCTTCATTTGAGCAAATGAAATACTTAACAAGTGAAATCAGTGACCGGATCTGGGAAAAATCGCTTGAAAGCAAGGATTATCTCCAGCTGCGGATTGGGACGGGAACAGTCCCTTCAAGCTATGAAATCAATATGAGTGGCGGAGACTTGGCCAATCGTGATATCGACGACCTCATGGAGAAATCGCAGCAGATGCAGCGTATCTATAAGGACATCCGCAATGCGCCGGTTACGGTCGATTTGGCGGAAGGTCCGATGGGGCTTGTCGGTAAATCGCAAATTGTGAAAAATGAGATTCACCAGCTGATCGGACAATTGTCGTTCTTCAACAGCTATCACGATTTGCGGTTCGTATTTATTTTTCATGAAGAAGAGTATAAAGACTGGGAGTGGATGAAGTGGCTGCCGCAATTTCAAATGCCCCATATTTATGCGAAAGGATTTATTTATAATGAGCAAACCCGAGATCAGCTTCTGTCCTCACTTTATGAATTGATCAGAGAGCGCGATCTCGAAGATGATAAAGAAAAACTGCAGTTCAAACCGCATTTTATATTTGTCATCACAAATCAGCAGCTGATCTCAGAGCACGTCATTCTCGAATATTTAGAAGGGCAGCATGAGCATCTGGGCATCTCTACAATTGTTGCTGCGGAAACAAAGGAAAGCTTGTCGGAAAACATTACGACTCTTGTCCGCTACATCAATGAGCACGAAGGGGACATTTTAATACAAAAGAAAAAAGCGGTAAGAATTCCGTTCCGCCTCGATCATCATCAGCGCGGGGACAACGAACGGTTCTCACGCACGCTGCGGACGCTGAATCACCAGGTCGGCATTACGAATTCCATTCCGGAAACGGTATCGTTCCTGGAGCTTTTCCATGCGAAGGAAGTCAAGGAAATCGGCATTCAGCAAAAATGGCTGACAAGTGAATCAGCGAAGTCGCTGTCAGTGCCGATCGGCTATAAGGGGAAAGATGACATTGTTTACTTGAACCTTCACGAAAAAGCCCACGGTCCGCACGGGCTGCTTGCAGGGACGACGGGATCAGGGAAAAGTGAATTTCTCCAGACGTATATTTTGTCACTTGCGGTGCATTTTCACCCGCATGAAGCGGCTTTCTTATTGATTGACTATAAAGGCGGAGGAATGGCGCAGCCATTTCGCAATATTCCTCATCTGCTCGGCACGATCACGAATATTGAAGGAAGCAAAAACTTCAGTATGCGTGCGCTCGCTTCTATTAAAAGCGAATTGAAAAAAAGACAGCGCCTGTTTGACCAGTATCAAGTCAACCACATCAATGACTATACAAAGCTGTATAAGCAGGGAAAAACAGAAGTGGCAATGCCTCACTTGTTCTTAATTTCTGATGAGTTCGCCGAGCTGAAGAGCGAGGAGCCTGATTTTATCAGGGAGCTTGTCAGTGCCGCGCGTATCGGGCGAAGCCTGGGTGTTCATTTGATTTTGGCGACACAGAAGCCGGGCGGCATCATCGACGACCAGATTTGGAGTAACTCGCGCTTTAAAGTGGCGCTGAAGGTTCAGGATGCCACCGACAGTAAAGAAATTTTGAAAAACAGCGATGCCGCCAACATTACCGTGACAGGACGCGGGTATTTACAGGTCGGCAACAATGAAGTGTATGAGCTGTTCCAATCCGCTTGGAGCGGAGCGCCTTACTTAGAGGAAGTCTACGGAACAGAGGACGAAATCGCGATCGTCACGGATACGGGCTTGATCCCGCTTTCTGAAGTGGATACCGAAGATATCGCGAAAAAAGACGTTCAAACCGAAATCGAAGCCATAGTTGATGAAATTGAACGCATCCAAGATGAAATGGGAATCGAGAAGCTGGCAAGCCCATGGCTGCCGCCGCTCGCGGAACGGATTCCGCGGACTCTTTTCCCTTCAGGCGAAAAAGATCATTTCCATTTCGCATATGTCGATGAACCTGATCTGCAAAGACAGGCGCCAATTGCTTATAAGATGATGGAAGACGGAAATATCGGCATATTTGGCTCTTCCGGCTACGGAAAATCAATTGCCGCCGCTACGTTCCTGATGAGCTTTGCGGATGTATACACACCTGAACAGCTTCATGTCTATATCTTTGATTTCGGAAACGGAACGCTTCTGCCATTAGCGAAGCTGCCGCATACCGCGGACTACTTCCTGATGGACCAATCACGAAAAATTGAAAAGTTCATGATTCGGATCAAGGAAGAAATTGACCGCCGTAAACGCCTGTTCAGGGAAAAAGAAATCAGCCACATTAAAATGTACAATGCGCTGAGCGAAGAAGAGCTTCCGTTCATTTTCATCACCATTGATAACTTTGACATCGTCAAGGATGAAATGCATGAGCTTGAATCGGAGTTTGTCCAGCTTTCCAGAGACGGGCAGAGCTTGGGCATCTACTTCATGATGACAGCAACGCGGGTGAATGCTGTCCGCCAATCATTGTTAAATAATCTGAAAACCAAGGTTGTCCACTATCTCATGGATCAATCTGAGGGATATTCGATTTATGGACGGCCGAAGTTCAATCTTGAACCGATTCCAGGGCGCGTCATCATTCAAAAGGAAGAACTTTATTTCGCGCAAATGTTCCTTCCTGTTGACGCGGATGATGATATCAGCATGTTCAACGGGCTGAAAGCAGACGTTCAGAATCTTCAGGAGCGCTTTGCTTCACTGGAGCAGCCGGCACCGATTCCGATGCTGCCTGAGAGTTTGTCGACGAGAGAATTTTCTCTTCGCTTCAAGCTGGAACGCAAGCCGTTATCTGTACCGATCGGGCTTCATGAAGAAACAGTCAGCCCAGTCTATTTTGATGTGGGCAAGCATAAGCACTGCCTGATTTTAGGCCAGACCCAGCGCGGGAAAACAAACGTCTTAAAAGTCATGCTTGAACATCTGATTGATGATGAAACCGAAATGATCGGCCTGTTTGACTCGATTGACCGTGGCTTATCCCATTATGCGAAGGAATCGGATGTCTCATACTTGGAAACGAAAGAAGACATTGAGCAGTGGGTAGATACAGCAGAAGACATTTTCAAAACAAGAGAAGCCATGTATGTAGAAGCCGTCCGTCAGGGGGACGCGCAAAATCTGAGATTCTCACAAGTAGTGCTGATGATTGACGGAATTACAAGATTCCAACAAACAATTGATACGAGAATACAAGATCGTCTGGCAAACTTCATGAAATCATACGCGCATCTTGGCTTCAGCTTTATTCCGGGCGGAAACCACAGTGAATTCTCAAAAGGCTATGACTCCTTGACGACAGAGATGAAGCAAATCCGCCACGCCATTCTGCTGATGAAAAAATCTGAACAAAATGTCATTCCTCTTCCATACCAAAGACAGGAGCCTGAAATTCAGCCGGGCTTCGGATATGTTGTGGAAAACGGGAAGGAGCAAAAAGTTCAAATTCCTTTATGTTCTGCTGAAAGGGAGAGTGCTAGATGACAGAACAACGTAAAAGCTTGATCAAGTTAATATCCGCCGTCATTATCATTTTACTGCTGCCGATTTTGTTTTTCCGTTTTATCGGGGAAGACCCGGCGAAAAAAGTAGCGAATTCAACGCGGCAAATCGCGGTGGTGAATGAAGACACAGGCGTATTGAGCGAAGAAGTGAAGTCTGATGAAGAGGACAAATCCGCCCAGTTCGGCAAGGAAGTAGCGGCCGTTCTGGGGGCGCGCCCTGATTATTCGTGGACGGTCGTAAACCGAAGCGCGGCCGAGACCGGTCTCGCATCAAAGAAATACGATGCGATCGTCTACATTCCATCAGACTTCTCAAAAAACATTTTAAGCTATGATAAAGACCGCCCTCAAAAAGCAACGCTCGAATTCAGCATTCAGGATAACCTGAATGCGGTCAACAAAGAAAAAGTGCAGCGTGAGCTCGAGGATGCGCAAAAGAATATGAACAAAAAAATGTCGGCCTTATATTGGAATTTTGTGTCACAAAAAGTAGACAACATCAGAGGAGAATTTGACAATATCGTCAATAAAGAATCTGAATTCCAAAATGTCATGTACAACTTTTACAAACCTAGCTCAAATGATTTAGCAGGTGAAATCAAACAGCAAAAAGATTTAATCGATGAGCTGAAGAAATCAATGAATGAAGCGCAAGGCACGACAAAAGAAAAAGCTTCAACAGCGGAAGAAGCCAAAAACACGCTGAAAGAATTCGTTGATACCGTTGAAAGGTATAAAGAATATCAAGAAAATCAGAAAAAACTGCTTTTGACAGCCCAAGATGCCACTCAGCAGCAAATCCAGACAGGTCTGGATGCCATTCAAGCTCAGCAAAAGGCGAACCAATTCAGCGAACGCATGAGCGGACTGGCAACAGGAATCAGCCAAGTGAAAACACAGCTTGCACAAACAAGTACAGTGTTGGCAAAAGCACAGCAACTGAGAGAGGGACAAGTGCCCCAGCAGGAACTTGGCATGGCAAAAATCCAAAGTAATTTAATTGAACAATATCAGGCCGCTTCAAGACAAACGGCATTAAATCAGGTTTATGATCTGCTTGTACCAGCGCGTCAGGCGCTGACAGTTGCGAAAGGGGATGACCCAGTCGTAGACGACGGCTCTGACAATGATGAGCAAGATAAAGATAAAGAACCGAAGGAAGAGAATCCCGAAGACCTGAAAATCGATCTTGAAAAACAGCGGGAAGAACTGAAAAGCATCGCCGCTGACATTCAGGACATTTCAGACAATCTGAAGGAGGCTGAAAAAGAGAAGCCGGCACCAGAGGACCCGGTAACAGATGAACCGTCCACTGACGCCCCGGCAAACCCTGATGACGGAACCAACACAAATCCCGATACACCACAGGGAGACACCGGAAACGGTGACAACAGCAGTGATACTGGAACGGACGGACAAACGGACGGCAACACTCAGGATCAGGACCAGCAGCCGGGAACAGACGGCCAGGATCAGAACGGCGATGCCACTAACGGCGAGTCAGACAGCGGACAAACCGAAACGGACACATCTGCCGAACAAACTGCATCATCTGACGCAACCCTTCAAATGATCCAGCTGGCAAATGAAGATGGAAACGGAGATACTGGAGATACAGGAAGCGACGGTGGCACGACTCAGCCTGAGGACGAAGAACAAACCGGAAACGATGAGATTTCTGATATCGCAAAAGCAAAAGAACAGCTCAGCAAAGCGTCTGAGCGAATGAAGCAAATTGAAGAAGAACTCAAAGAAAAAGAAACTGCCCATAATGAAGAGCTGAAAAAGAAATTAGAAGAACTTAAAGAGCAAATGGATGGTCTCAATGATGAAATTGATGACTTGAAATTTAAAGTGAAACAGCTCGAAACGAAACTCGGAAACCTTGAAGCGAAACGGAAGCGGGAGTTTGAAGGGATTTACAGCGCGATTCGCGATCTGGAAAATAAAGATCAGCTTCAATTCTCCGGAGAAATCAAGACAGAAAATATCAATGCTTTAATGAGATATTATAAATATCTATCTGTATATGACTCTATATTATCCGGAACCATAGATAGCATGGCAAAAACCAATGCGATTAATGGTCAGGAAGGCAACGTCAAATCAATCCTGGCTCTCACACCGGAAGAATCAGCCAGCTGGGAAGATCTCAAAAACAACATGATGCTAACGGATGAAGACATTAACAGCTTCATCGACGGCATGACCAAATTCACGGAAGACTACAGCGGCTTCATCCGTGACTCACAAGCAGGTGTTCTTGACGAACTGACGAACATCTCTGAAAGCGCCGCAAAAGCGTCGGAACAGCTGGTAACAGGGGCAACGCAAGAAGCTGCGACGTTCAGTAACGACGGGCTGTCTGGCACAATGGCACTGAGTGTCCAAGATACGGTCGGCCAGGAAGTGCTGCAAATGTCAGACATGGTGGGGTCATTGTCTGATCGCCAGTCAGGCATTATTGACTACACAACCAACATGCAGCAAAGCGTCAATGATGTTCAGGCGAAAGCCGACACATTAAACAATAACTGGGGGAAAAATGTCGCCTCCACAAAGCTTGTACGCAGCGACGTATACGGCATATTGGGAAATACATTAGTAGACGGGCAAAACAACGGCTATGTATATGATTACTTGGCGAATCCGCTTAAAATCAGCGGAGAGGTTCCAGAGGAAAAAACACAGACGGTGCCGCCGGTTGTCATTCTAGTCATTGTATTGATCAGCAGCTTGTTAATCGGCTATTTCAGCTCGTATTACCAAAACGCGCCGCTTCTCGTCAAAGGAGCGCTATTCGGAATTCTGAATATCCTTGTCGGACTCATGATCAGCTTGTTCGGTTTGAATATTTATTCGCTGCCGGACGATCAGACGATTAAGTGGTCTGTATTTACAATTCTTCTGCTCGTGGCAAGCTCAGCCTTCATCCGGGCGGCGTTCAGATTCGGTTCAATTCCTGGATGGGTTGCTTCAGCGGCGATGATTCTATTCTACGTCGCACCGCTTATTGATTTGATTATGCCGAACTTTACATTTGAAGACCCTGTGTCGAAAGTATTTATCGACATCCAGTATGGCACAGGGCACTTGTTTACAATGGGAATAACGGTTCTGCTAGTCATTACGGTGATTGCCGCGGCTCTGCCGCTTGTGATCCGGCTGATGGCCGAAAAAACAGCAGAAAGCGATGAAACGTATGAAGCGTAATCGCATCATGGAAAAGGGGATCATGATTTGTATGCTCTCCTTTTCCCTTTTCATACCCTCTGCCGCCGCTGCCGAAACCGAAGAAAACACAGATGTCGCGCCAAACCAATATAAGAAAAAAGACATCGAAATCGACACAAATTATTTGCATGAAGATTCCTACTATGAAGAGAAAACAGAACTGCCAGAGGAACAGAAGGATATCACCTTTGATCAACCGGAGGACAAGGACGCCGAGCTGATAAAAGGTTTGTTTACATCAACAGATGCCGAGGAATCCAACACGATTGCGGCCCAGTCGAAACAGCTCGGGATTACGTTTGCTGAAAAACCAATCACAAAGACGTCATCCACGGAAACAAAGGAAGAAGAAGCAACATCTTCACTGCTGCTTCCGATTTTGTATGTCGTGCTGATTCTGCTCGGCATTGCGGGGATTGTGTTCCTCATCCCGAAAGTCACAGCGCAGGAGAACAAAAAGGCGTAGGCCGTGTGCTTGTATTGTGCAAAAGCGGTACCGTACAATAGGAACGGAAGGAGGAGGTTTCCAATGGAACTTTATATCATTACCGGAGCGTCAAAAGGACTGGGAGAAGCCATTGCCATACAGGCTTTAGAGAAGGGCCATGAAGTCCATGCCTTGTCCAGAACAAAAACTGATCTCTCTCATGAAAAACTGACGCAGCATCAAATAGACCTTATCAATCTCGAAGAAGCTGAACAGCAATTTGAAACGTTGCTTTCATCCATCAATCCAGATCGTTATTCAGGTGTTGCCCTGATCAATAACGCCGGAATGGTAACGCCGATCAAACGCGCCGGCGAAGCGTCACTTGACGAGCTGCAGCGCCATTATCAGCTGAACCTGACAGCGCCCGTGCTCTTGAGCCAGCTGTTTACAAAACGGTTTGCTTTATACAGCGGCAAAAAGACAGTTGTCAACATTACGTCGGGCGCCGCCAAAAATCCATACAAGGGCTGGAGCGCATATTGCAGCTCAAAAGCCGGGCTCGACATGTTTACGAGGACATTCGGATTTGAACAAGAGGATGAAGAACTGCCGGTGAACATGATTTCCTTCTCGCCAGGTGTTATGGATACTGAGATGCAAGCCGTCATCCGTTCTTCATCGAAAAAGGATTTCCACGACATCGAACGGTTCCGGACATTAAAGGAAACAGGAAGCCTTCGCAGTCCGGCCTATATTGCAGGCACCCTGCTTTCTTTATTAGAAAAAGGCACGGAGAATGGCCGCGTTTACGATATAAAAGAGTTTTTGTAGAGCAGATATTTTCTGCTCTTTTTTTTATGAAACAGGCAATCGCCCGCGCACTCTGTTGAACAGCCGCATATACTGACTGAAACGCTGCTTTTAGGGTATAACAATGATGACAAGAAGACAAAATGATGTGACATAAGAATTGAGTTTCTCTGCAGATTATGTTAGGATGCTAAAAATATCTAAAGGAGGGGTTTCCATGAGAAAGGTTAGATTAATGGATGTTTTCACCCATCCAATTGCACAAAAGTATCTCCAACGTTCCGGTGTGGCACATGCGATTGCCTGCGCTTACCATGCGTACAGGCTGTCTATAAAGGCTGACATCAACCCTGATTTAGCTGCAAAAGCGGCGCTGCTGCATGATATCGGCCATTATGAATGGTATACAGACGGCAAGTGGGATTATGAGAAATACAAAAGAAATGACATTCATGCCATCAAAGGAGCGGAACGGGCGCATAAGCTTTTAATTCGGCTTGGCGAGGAACCGAAAGCCGCAAAAGAGATTGCCCTTGCCATTTTGCTTCATACCGATTCCTATTTGCCTGAAGGCGAATTAGAGAAAAACACGCTGCAGCAGATTGTCAAAAAAGCGGACGAACTTGATGAAGAGCCGGGCGGCCACCATCATTACCGCCAGATTGATTCTTCAACGGCACGTGAAAAAATAGAAAAGCTGGACCACTACATCGACCAAGCCCAGGCATCGACGATAAAGTCTGTATAAGCCTAGCTTGTTACACACGGAACAGCGCCAGCTTTCTTCGCTGTCTCCGCTTCACCGCCATTTCTTTTACTCCCGCTTCCAAATCTCTTCTCCTATAGGATCCGCACCCCTTGGTTTTATCAGGAAAGCCTGTGTCATTATCCATCATAATGGCATAAGCTGAGATAAAACATAAAAAGGGGATTAAAGTATGGTCAACCAAGGTAGTCCGCAACTGGTCTCTTTAGTCGATCCTTATGTCTATCAGACCATTAAAAAGCTCATCGGCTCAAGGTTCGTGATACAGACAGTACGAGATACGGTCAGAGGCAGACTGATCGATGTAAACCCTGACCATATCACAATTGAAGGAGCCAGAAATTCCGTTTGTTTGATCAGGATCCAGCACATGATTTCCGTCACGCCAGATTACAGTGAGCGGGTTTAACAGTGCTTGCGCATGAAAAATAGGCGTACACCGTGACGTCCTATTTTTCAGTTAAGCGCTGCAAAAACGCACTGTGGTACATCGTTTCATCAAGATCAAATCCGGCAAATCCCTGATAGCGGGCATCTGAAAAACAAAAAGTGACACCGTTCACTGTATAACTGGAACGTACTGAAGCATGTTGACGGACACGAAAATGATAGCCGCCTGAATCTTTTACATATATCCGGGATGTCCCGGCATAAGGGGTACAGAGCAAAGCTGCCTCACAAAAACGTTCGAAATCCTGCAACTTTGCCGTCTAGGGCCGATATCCAGCAGGATATAATCATGGACTTTAAGCTCCTATGACTGTATATTCCAGCACTTATTCGGAGGAAGAAGATGAATATTAGCCAGTTCTGACTCTTTATCATATGTCACGGCCTTCATCACCAACACTCCTTTCATCACATTAAGAGTTCTGATATGAGTTTATTTTTGTTACAATGATGGGGGATAAGCCCTTTTAACTGACAGACAAAGAAAAACTAGGAGGAACAAAGCTTGTTGAAATCAAAAGTCCATTTTTGGACATTGCAGATTTTATTTGTGTTGCTGATTATTTATGTTGCAACAAAGGTTTCATTTGTGTTTCAGCCGTTCATTGTTTTTATCTCGACACTGTTTTTCCCGATGCTGATTGCGGGAATTTTGTATTTCATTTTTAATCCGGTCGTCCGCCTGCTTGAGAAAAAAATCCCGCGGACATTATCCATTCTATTGATCTATTTACTATTCATCGGTTTGCTTGCTTTCGTTTCAGCGTCAGTCGGACCTGTCGTTACATCGCAAGTGACCGGGCTGTTTAACAATCTTCCTGATTATATAAAACAGATTCAGTCGCTGACAAACGACTTGTCCCATTCTCAATGGTTTACGTGGATGATGAATCAGGATTATGTATCAATATCAAAAATCGAACAGTCGTTGACAAGTTTTCTCCAAAACCTGCCGCAAAATATCACGTCCAGTTTATCTGCGGTGTTTGGCGTCGTGACAAACATCACGCTTGTCATTATCACTGTTCCATTTATCCTTTTTTATATGCTGAAAGACGGACACCGCTTTCCGCACTTGGCAGTAAAAATTCTCCCGGCTTCTTATCGGACGGAAGGCTTGAAGATTTTTAAAGATTTATCCGATACGCTTGCGGCTTATTTTCAGGGACAGCTGTTAATCTGTCTTTTTGTCGGAACAGCGTGTTTTATCGGGTATTTAATCGCAGGTGTGCCATACGCCCTGATTCTTGGGATTGTGATGGCGATTACCAATATCATTCCTTATGTCGGGCCTTTTCTCGGTGCTGCGCCGGCTGTCATTGTCGGTTTTATGGACTCGCCTGCCAAAGCGCTGTTCGCGATTATTGTGATTGTCGTCGTTCAGCAGCTCGACGGGAATCTGCTGTCTCCTCTCGTGATCGGGAAGCGGCTCAATACGCATCCGCTTACGATTATTTTGCTGTTGATCGGAGCGGGAAGCTTCGGCGGCATTCTCGGCATGATTTTAGCGGTGCCGGTGTACGCGGTAATGAAGGAAATCTTTCTGAATATTGTCCGCCTCATCAAACTGCGTTCGCGCTCACGCCTTGAAGAAAACGCGAAGCCCGCTGAATAGGCGGGCACCATTTGCGCCTCTTTGCATATGATGCTGTAAATCAATGCGGAGGTGGGGAAATGCCTGCGATTGTAGGTCCGATTTATATTATGTCAATATCAGGTGATGCGGCGGCAAGCTTTGGGGATGTGTTTGCGATTTCGCCGAAAAGCGTCGATCACTCAGGCGCGGGCTCGGGTGCGTTTCAGCTCGGTGATTTTGTGAACATCAATAACCAAACGAGTAAAACTCTCTTCAAAGATGCCGATATCATTGATGAAACAGTTTCGTTTAACGGGTAACAGCCTTTTCAGGAGAGGCTGTTGCTTTTTTATTGTATAATATGGGTAGTCTTTGAATAGAGAGGTCATGTTTGATGAAAATCAGAAAAGCGAATATCAATACGCAAACCGGAATGATCACAGACGTGTATTTGCACGAAAACAGAAAAGAACTGCGCACCCTTGTAGCGGTTCCGCAGCTGGAGTGGAGCACGATTATTTCTTATGAAGAAGATAAAGCGGCTCTGCCTGAACGCCTGGAAACCTCTTTGCGCCGGCATACGGAGGAAGAAGATACGGCAGGTGAGCTGGCCAAAAAAATCATTCATTGGGTAACAGAAATGTAAACGGCCTTGAAAGTTTAGCTCCTGCCTGATCAGGTGATAATAAAGACAAACAAGACGGGAGGACGAGCTTTTGAGTCATGATAAAATGGATCTTTATTTGCAGCAAGGAATGTATGGCCCCTTAGAAACAAAGCCTGACGAACGCCACTTGTTTTTAGGCTCATTAAGGGAAAGAGTGCTCTTGGCACTGACGAAAGGACAGGTCCTCAGAAGCAAACCGTATGAAGAAGCGGAGCGAACGCTCAAAACCAGCAAAAATATCACTCTTTTGATTAATGGAAAGCTTCAGTATCAGTCTTATTCTCCTTATATCCAAATGGCGAACCGGAACGGAGTGCCTTTCAAGATCGTATCTGATCTTCAGTTTCGTACGCCTCTAGGGCTAGTCATTGCGGCTGATACCGCTGTGAATCGTGAATCGATATATATTCAGGACGACATTTTCAACCGGTCAGTGCTGAAATCTTAAAAGACAAACGAACCGTTTGTCTTTTTATTCATGGCAATTCACTTACAACTGGAGATAAGATATAATGTTCTCATACTGATGGCGGGGAGGCCGGCTATGAAAAAAGCACTTATTTGCATTGATTATACAAATGATTTTGTCGCAAGTGACGGAAAATTGACCTGCGGAGAGCCCGGCAGAATGATTGAAGAGGCGATCGTCAATTTGACTGAAGACTTCATCACAAACGGTGATTACGTCGTATTTGCAGTAGATTCTCATGATGAAGGGGATCAATATCACCCTGAAACCCGTCTTTTTCCTCCGCATAATATCAAAGGCACGAAAGGAAAAGATCTGTACGGAAAGCTTTTGCCTCTGTATCAGAAACATGAACAGGAACCAAATGTATACTACATGGAAAAAACGAGATATTCTGCTTTTGCGGGTACTGATTTAGAGCTCAAACTCAGAGAGCGGCAGATTGGCGAACTGCATCTTGCCGGCGTCTGCACAGATATTTGTGTGTTGCATACAGCGGTTGACGCATACAACAAAGGGTTTCGGATTGTTGTGCATAAACAGGCTGTTGCCAGCTTTAATCAGGAGGGGCACACGTGGGCTCTCTCCCATTTTGCAAACAGCATCGGAGCGCAAGTGGCAGAGTAAGGAAGGGGAAAAACAGTGTTAGAGTATGGATTTAAAGATGACAGCCTGTCATTACATACAGACCTTTATCAAATCAATATGGCCGAAACCTACTGGAGGGACGGCATTCATGAAAAGAAAGCGATTTTTGAGCTTTTTTTCAGAAGGCTTCCGTTTGAAAATGGCTATGCGGTATTTGCGGGCTTAGAAAAAGCTATCGAATACCTGGAAAATTTCAAGTTTACGGATAGCGACCTGAATTATTTACAGGAAGAACTCGGGTATCGTGAAGATTTTATTGAATATTTGCGCGGTTTAACGTTTACAGGTTCACTTTATTCCATGAAAGAAGGAGAGCTCGTATTCAACAATGAGCCGATTATGAGGGTGGAAGCCCCCCTTGTAGAAGCGCAGCTGATTGAAACGGCTTTGCTCAACATTGTGAACTACCAAACATTAATTGCAACAAAGGCTGCCCGGATTAAAGGCGTCATCGGCGATGAAGTCGCGCTTGAATTTGGAACAAGACGGGCGCATGAAATGGATGCGGCCATGTGGGGAGCGAGAGCAGCCTTAATCGGCGGCTTCAGCGCGACGAGCAATGTAAGAGCCGGAAAGCGCTTTAATATCCCGGTCTCCGGCACTCATGCGCATGCGCTTGTTCAGGCCTATCGCGATGAATATACAGCTTTCAAAAAATACGCGGAAACGCATAAGGATTGCGTCTTCTTAGTTGACACGTATGATACGCTTCGTTCAGGCATGCCGAATGCGATTAAGGTTGCCAAGGAATTCGGTGACCGCATCAACTTCATTGGCATCCGCCTGGACAGCGGCGATTTGGCGTACCTGTCAAAAAAAGCCCGGAAAATGCTTGATGAAGCAGGGTTTACAGACGCGAAAGTCATTGCGTCAAGTGACTTGGATGAGCATACCATTATGAATTTAAAGGCTCAAGGAGCGCGCATTGATGTCTGGGGTGTCGGCACGAAGCTGATCACTGCCTATGACCAGCCGGCTCTCGGCGCAGTTTACAAGCTTGTAGCCATTGAAGAAGACGGGAAAATGGTCGACACAATCAAAATTTCGTCCAATCCTGAAAAAGTGACGACGCCGGGCAGAAAGAAAGTGTATCGCATTATCAATCAGTCCAATCATCATTCAGAAGGCGACTATATTGCCCTTTATGATGAGCAAGTGAATGATCAGAAGCGGCTCAGAATGTTCCACCCGGTTCATACATTCATCAGCAAATTTGTCACGAATTTTTATGCGAAAGATCTTCATGAGCTGATTTTTGAAAAGGGTATTCTTTGCTACCAAAACCCTGAGATATCAGACATCCAGCAGTATGTACAGGATAACCTCAGCCTGCTCTGGGAGGAATATAAGAGAATCAGCAAGCCGGAAGAATATCCGGTTGATTTAAGTGAGGACTGCTGGAGCAACAAAATGCAGCGGATTCACGAAGTCAAAAGCCAACTTGATGAAAAGTTTGAGGAAGAATAAAGAAAACTGGCCTTTCGTTCGCGAGGAGGCCAGTTTTCTTTATGAATATTATTTTCATGATTAGACAATTTTCGTCAAATTATTTGATATACTTAGAGTGAATGCCGCGCGTATTGTAAGGAGGATAAATCAATGAGGGTGTTTGTTGCAAGACAGCCTATTTTTAATAGAAAAGAACAGGTTGTTGCTTATGAATTGCTGTATAGAGATAGCGAAGAGAATGTATATAACGCTAAAGACGGCGATCAGGCAACAGCTGATTTGGTAATCAACAGCTTTTTAAACATCGGAATTGAGAAGCTGACGGAAGGAAAACGCTGCTTTGTTAATTTTACGGAAAGCCTGATGTTTTCGAATCTTCCCACCTCCTTTAATCCGAAGCAGCTTGTCATTGAAATCCTTGAAGATATACCGATCACGCCGGCCCTCATCTCAAGATGCAAAGAGCTGAAAAACATGGGGTATATGCTGGCGCTTGATGATTTTTACGCAATAAATTCGCTAAGTGAAGACTTACTGGAAGAGCTCATGAGCTATATTGATATATTGAAAATTGATTTTCTCAAAACAACGCGAATGGAACGAAGAAAAATTTTGCAAACCTACGGCTGCAGAGGTTTGATTTTTTTAGCGGAAAAAGTAGAGACCAGAAAAGAATATAAACAGGCGGCCCAAGACGGCTTTCAATTATTCCAGGGGTACTTTTTCAGCGAACCTCGCATCATCAGTGGGCATGATCTGTCGACGCATTTCTATTCTTACTATGAACTGCTGAGTGAATTGAGCAAAGAGCAGCCAAACATCAAGCGTGTGACAGAATACATAGAGCGGGATTTATCACTGTCCTATCAAATTCTAAAGTTTTTAAACTCATCACACAGCCGTTTGAGCCAGAAGATTGAAAGCATTCAACAGGCCATCATGCTGCTGGGGTTTAATGAAATCAAACGGTGGATATACATTCTTTCCTTTAAGGATTTAAGCAGAAAAGGACATTCCAGCAAGCACGAAATCATTAAGATTTCTTTAATGAGAGCAAAGCTTTGTGAACTGCTGGCGAGAAAAACTGCCCGGCCGCAGCCCGCTTCTTATATGCTGATCGGAATGTTTTCTCTTATAGACACCCTGCTGCATAGAGAAATAGAGGAAATTATTCAAGAATTGCCTTTAAAAGATGAAGTCGGGCAAGCGTTATTAGGCGAACAAAACGACTACTACCACATGCTCGAGCTTGTGAAATGTATTGAAGGCAACAACTGGGACACTCGTTCAGAATTAGGCAAAGAGCTGGATAAAGAAGAAGCGTATGAGTGTTATTTAGAGGCGCTGGAGTGGTGCCATCATCTGATGGACGCAAAATGATTGCGGTCTTCTGACCACCGCAAAGCAAGGATCATTCGGCTTTGCGTCCCGATCAGGCTGATGTAAATGCCGTCGGGATTAAAGATCGCATCCACATCATGCCGGACGCCCATTTGTTTAATCATGCGCTTTACGGATTGTTTATCTGACTGCTCGGCTGCGGTCATGATGCGGCGCGAGAGCTCCCGCGAGCCCGCAATGCGGCTGAGAACGAGCTGGGCATCCGCAAACATTCCCGCGGCCTGCGTCGCTGACCGAACAAAGGTATCTGTATTGCCGGCAGGAGCGGGAGGACGGCGCATCTCATACGGATAGGCGTAAAACCAAGGGCAACGATATCTCATGGGAGCACCTCACAAAAAAGGATGTTTCTATATGTATAGATCTCTGACTGCCGAATATGACAAAGCGAAAAGGCCACAACTTTAGCGTTGCGGTCTTTTCGGTGTTTGTCGGTCAGGATACGCCAAGAATCGCATATTCAATTTTGAAAATGCGGTGCAAAGGACTATAGTCTTGGTTAGTAAAAAGGCGAAACACGTTCAAATCAAGGAAAGTAAGAATCTTTCTCAATTTCAGCGGAAATAAACGCTTTGATACATAGAAAGATAGTCCCGTTCTCATTGCGATTCCTTTGAGTATAAGGGCCTATTGATATTTGCGGTGTCACGCAGGACTTTTTTGCATACTTTTCGGTGAAAAATAACCTGAAAGCAGATACACTATTAGTAACAGATCAAATACCTAGGACTCGTTCACCATACACAATTCATTGATCTTTCAAAAAAAGGAGTGTGGAAACGATGGAACAGAAACTTGAAGAAGTAAAACAATTGTTATTCCGACTCGAACTTGATATTAAAGAAACGACAGATTCATTACGAAACATTAACAAAAGCATTGATCAGCTCGATAAATACAATTATGCTATGAAAATTTCGTGAAAAAGACTTGGAGACAAGTCTTTTTTTTCGTTCTTCATATACAATAAAAGGATAAAGTATTATATGATTGTTAAAAAACGAAAAACCTGCTGTCCTTTAAATGGCCTATTTAGTAAAATAGAATGGGAGGGTGAAGAACATTAGTAAGGAAATGTGTTTAGATGAAAATTCGATTAAAAAAAAGATGCAGGAGATTGTACACGAAAAAATTCGAAATTCGGATTTGAAAAAGTATTTAATCAACTTTATCGATGAAAAAAATCATTTTTCTTTTGGTTCTCTTGCTTTTAAGCATTACGTAGCATTAAGCGGTAATCAGTATTCGCATATTTTAATGTTAGCTGGAGGAATTGAGCTTTTAATCTTAGCTTTCGATATTTTTGATGATTTAGAGGATGAGGACAACATTGAAAAAGAATGGATGGCAATAGATCCTTCTCTATCTCTGAATGCTGCAACTACCATTTATACTTTAGGGTTAGAAACCATTTGTTCTATTAGTGATAGTTCTGAATTTCATCAACTCACCTTAAAATATGCTTTAAATGCTATGCAGGGGCAACATGATGATTTAAGGAACTCTCCTGAGACGGAAGAAGAATGCATTCAAATGATGAAACAAAAGTCAGGTTCTCTTACAGCTATGTCTGCCGTTTTAGCTGCTATGCTTGCAAATGGACAGTTTAATCAAATTATTGAGGATTATGCTTATAAAATAGGAATAATAAAGCAATTGGAAAATGACTATTTTGGTTTAGTTAATGATCAACGTAGCGATATTAGAAAGAAAAGAAAGACGTTAATTTATTTATTTTTAAACCGCAAATTTAATGAGGCTTCTGTAAAGATATTAAGGCAAATGAATTCCCAAACAAGTTATCATAGACTTATTACTGATCGCTCTAAATTTGATGATTTATTATATGAAGCCGGGCTTAATCAATATGTATCTATGTTGATTAAGCTTTATGAGGAAGAAATCAAAGCAAGTATGAATCAATTAAACATAAATATAAAATTATAAAGAGGGGTATACC
Organism: Bacillus vallismortis; assembly: GCF_004116955.1. Taxonomy (NCBI): domain Bacteria; kingdom Bacillati; phylum Bacillota; class Bacilli; order Caryophanales; family Bacillaceae; genus Bacillus; species Bacillus vallismortis. Next base: position 292,136 of record NZ_CP026362.1, read on the forward strand.
GATGAAACAAGACATGATTAATTACTTAATGAAAAATCCACAAGTTTTAACTAAATTAGAAAATGGAGAGGCAAGTTTAATAGGGATACCAGATAAACTTATTCCTTCACTTTTGGGTATTTTCAACAGAGAAATGACTCTCTCAAAGAAACAAAAAGGGATTTTCTGGGAGCAATAATTCAGAGAGAAGTGGTCTATTGAAAAACTTTAAAAGAAATTTTTCTATAGTGCTAATATTATTTAGTTTCTTATATTTTGCTTATATCGTTTATTTCACTCAGAATGGGATTTTAGTTGGTACTTATGTTTCTGAAACAGCCAATCATGAGCTGAAAGTTGAAAAGCTGACTAAATCCACATATGGAAAATATATGGGCTTGAAAGAAGGAGACTTAATACTCGAGATAAGTGGGAAGAAACCTACAAACGAAAATATAAAAAGAAATTACTTAGCGAAAGCTGAGCATTTAAAAGTAAAAAGGGATAACCATGAAATTCAATTACATAATATGGAGTATATCTCTTTAAATAATTCCTATAGCTTTTTCATTTATATTATCCCTTGTATATTTTTTGCATTGAGTCTGTTATGTGCATTTTATATTTATAGGGTCAATCGAGTGAAAAATACATACTCAGCTTATATTTTGATTAATTTTTTGCTGTTTATATCAATAGCCTATTTAAGTGCTGGAGGCGTAACTAGAGGATATGAAGTAAATAGATATATTAATCTTTTTACCTTTTTAAATGTACCTGTCTTGTATTTGCATTTTCTGTATCAATATTTTAAAGAATTAAGAATCAAGTTTTCATCACGTTATATCGTGAATATGTTATACATGTTGCCGATTATCAATGTATTATTAGTGTTCACTCAGAAATATCTCCCCTCAGGAATTATGACGAATATAAGCAATATAAATTTAGTAACATTCTTAGTAGAGATTTCGGTTGTTTATTTTTGCATTATTTATTATGGGATCATTTATAGAAAAAGGGATCATTACTATTTGTTGAAAGTATTATTGATTTCAAATACGGTAGCCTTCTTTCCTTTTACGGTCTTATATATCATGCCGGAAGTTTTATTTGGGCAATATATTTATTCAGCAATAGTAACTGCGCCGTTCTTAATAATTATCCCATTAGCATTGGTTTATCAATTCGTTGTAAATAAAATTTATGATATAGACTTTATTCTAGGCAGAATTAGATATTATAGTTTATTGTCCATCATTCCAACAATAGGCATAGTCTGGTTATCAATTATATTTGATAGCAAAAGAGCTGATTTTAATATCATTTTAATTACGTTATGTACGTTCATTATTTTTCTGTCGGTCTTTTATATTAAAGAGTTATTAGATTATAAATTTCGTTTAAAACGATTTTCAGAAAAATATAATTATCAAGACAGTATTTTTAAATATACGCAATTAATTAAAGGCGTATCAGCTTTGGATCAAGTATTTAAGAATTTAAAGACAACAATACTAGAAGTTCTACCCGTAAGTAAAGCCTACATCTTTGAAGTTGGTGCAGATAGAGAAATCATTTACTTTGACAAACAGAGTGTTGAACCCAACTGGAGGCTGTATAAAACCGAATTTGAAAAGGTTACTAAAGAAACAGGAAAGATTATTGAGGTTAATCAAGGCTTTTTGATTAAAGTAGGGGAAAAAGGTACAAGTTCTTATGTATTGCTTTGTTTATCTAGTATCAATACACCAAGATTGACAAGAGATGAAATTTCATGGCTGAAAACATTATCGTTTTATACTAGTGTATCCATGGAAAATGTTGTGCAAATTGAAGAACTTATGGATCACTTACAAGCTTTAAAAAGGGAGGATGCAAACCCCGTTTGGCTAAAAAAACTCATGTACACCATCGAAGAAAAACAACGCTCTGAACTCGCTCGTGATCTCCACGATTCCGTTCTTCAGGATTTGATTTCATTAAAGCGCCAGTGCGAGCTGTTTTTGGCTGATTTTAAGAAGGACGATAATCCGTGCCAGGAAGAGGTGCAGGACAAGCTTGTACAGATGAATGAGCAGATGTCTGATGTGATTTCGATGACGCGGGAGACGTGTCATGAATTGCGGCCGCAGCTTTTGTATGATCTTGGGCTGGTGAAGGCGCTGTCGAAGCTGGTGGCGCAGCAGCAGGAACGGGTTCCGTTTCATATCCGTTTAAATACCGGCAGATTTACGGCATCGCTTGATTTGGATTCGCAGTTGAATTTGTACCGGATCATTCAAGAGTTTCTGTCTAATGCGGTTAAGCACTCACAAGCGACGGATGTGCTGATTATGCTCATCAGTATTCAAAACAAGATCGTTCTTCATTACGAGGACAATGGCGTAGGATTTGATCAGGAAAAACATCATGAGCATTCCATGAGCATGGGGCTTTCTGGAATTAAAGAGAGAGTCAGGGCTTTAGATGGACGCCTTCGGATTGAAACATGTGAAGGAAAGGGCTTTAAGGCTGATATTGAAATCGAATTGTAATGGTTTTATAACGTAAACGACTTGGCACAAGCCAAGTCTTTTTTATAAAATGGAAATGAGTGAGTAAAAGGGAGGAAAACATGAAAAAGATACTAGTGATTGATGACCATCCGGCTGTCATGGAAGGCACCAAGACAATTTTGGAAACGGATTCGAATCTGTCTGTTGATTGTCTCAGTCCTGAACCGAGCGACAAGTTTATTAAGCAGCATGATTTCTCGTCATATGATCTCATCTTAATGGATTTGAATTTAGGCGGCGAGATCAATGGGATGGAGCTTTCTAAACAAATTTTACAAGAGAGTCCTCGTTGTAAGATTATTGTGTATACCGGTTATGAGGTCGAGGATTATTTTGAGGAAGCGATTCGTGCGGGTCTGCACGGTGCCATCAGCAAAACGGAATCTAAAGAAAAGATCACCCAATACATATACCACGTACTCAACGGAGAAATTTTAGTCGATTTTGCTTACTTTAAACAGCTGATGACTCAGCAAAAAACAAAGCCGGCTCCTTCCTCTCAAAAAGAACAAGATGTGCTCACACCTAGAGAATGCCTGATTCTTCAAGAAGTTGAAAAGGGATTTACAAACCAAGAAATCGCAGATGCGCTTCATTTGAGCAAGCGGTCCATTGAATACAGCTTGACATCGATTTTCAATAAGCTGAATGTCGGTTCCCGGACGGAAGCGGTTTTGATTGCGAAATCAGACGGTGTACTTTAAATAAGGGAGTTGGATAGGATGGACACGAAACACACATTGCTTGAAGCGCTTGGAATTAAGATCGTTGAAAACACAGCGGAGCGATGCGTTGCAGTCATGCCGGTGGATCATCGCACGGTGCAGCCGTTCGGCTATTTGCATGGAGGCGCTTCAGTGGCGCTTGCTGAAACCGCGGCGAGCGTGGGTGCGCAGAACCTGATTGCTCACACTGCACAAGCGTGTGTCGGCTTGGAGATCAATGCTAACCATTTAAAATCCGTAAAGAAAGGAACGGTAAAGGCTGTAGCCGAACCCGTTCATATAGGCAGAACGACGATTGTCTATCACATTCACATTTATGACGAGCAAGAGAGGCTGATCTGTATATCCAGATGCACGCTGGCTGTCATCAAGAAATAAAAAAACAGCCGGAACTCTGCCTGTCCGGCTGCTTATTTTTTATAGGTAAGAATCCTCTTTTCGTTTAATCACAAAGTTTCTGATCCCGTTATAGTCATCCTGTACACTTCTCTTATCAAGCTTGACGCCGGAGTTGTACGCTGCACGGCAGATCAAGTGCCCCCCGACAGGAGACGTAATAAAGATAAACAGAATCCCGAGCAGGATTTTAGCGGAAATGTTCCCCGTCACAAACCACAAATAGAAGAAGACACCGAGCAGAATCATATTGACGCCTAATGTGGAGCCTTTAGAAGCAGCATGAGAGCGAGTAAACACATCGGGAAGGCGCAATATCCCAAGTGACGCCACAAGGCATATAAGAGCGCCTAACAAAATGAATACCGCCACAACAACTTTAGCGATTTCGATCATTTTCGATTATCTCTCCTTTCTCCAGGAATTTTGAAAACGCAATCGTTCCAATAAATGCTAAAATGCCGAGCAGCAAAATAATATCCAGAAACGCGTTTGTATTCAGCAAAATGGAGACGAGCGCCGTGATCGCAATCAGGTTGATGCCGATTGCATCCAGAGCCACTACCCGGTCAGTCACAGTCGGCCCTTTAATGACACGAATAACATATAAAAAGGTAGACACTGCCATGATGCCGAGCGCGAGTTGCAGGATCAGCGTAAACATCAGCGGCTCACCTCCTGTATGGCTTTTTCAAATGACTCGCGGATATCAAAAATGGCTTTTTCCGCATCCTCAATATCTAACGCGTGAATATAAAGGATCGTCTTGTCATCCGAAATATCCATCACCAAAGTTCCTGGCGTTAATGTAATGAGCAGGGAAAGTAAGGTGATTTCCCAATCCTTCGTCAGTTCAGTTTTAAAAGCGAAAATGCCCGGTTTAATATTCAGTTTTGGAGATAAAACGGATTTCATCACACTGACATTGGCAAGATACAGTTCCTTTAAAAAAACCAAAAAGAGTCTGATGATGGTAAACATTTTCCATAGATAAAACTGGCGGGTAAAAAAGCGCCGGAAGAAAAAGAGAGAGACCATTCCGAGAATATAGCCTGTGATAAATCCTGCGGCGCTTGAACTATTGCTCAAGAACATCCAGCAAAAAGCGAGAAACACATTTAATAAAATTTGAAATGCCATGCGATCTACTCCTTCAAAACAGCTTCAATATATTTTTCCGGATTCAGCAGCGTCTCGGCCGCTTGATCAACGTAAGGTGACAGCCACTCTGTACCCAACCCGATGAGAAGAGACAGTAAGAGAAAAATAGCTGCCGGATAAAGAAGTCCTTTAGCTGTTCTAGGGTTTTGTTGTTTTGGTGTTTCTTTTTCTTCACCCCAAAACGCATGCATAAAGATCCTCAGCACAGAGTACAGTACAAGCAGGCTTGAAAGCAGGATCAGCATGGAAATCGCAAATTCACCTTCCGCGAAGCCGCCCTCCACAATCTTTAACTTGCCGACAAATCCGCTGAGGGGCGGGATGCCCGCGAGAGAAATCGCTGAAATGAAAAACATCCATCCAAGAAGCGGATACCGTTTGATCAGCCCGCCCATTTTGTGAAGGCTGGCTGTTCCAGTCAACGCAATCAGCGTGCCCGCCAGCATAAATAAAGCGCCTTTAATCAGCATATCGTGAATCAGATAATAAATCGCGCCTTGAATGGATGCGGGGGTATGGACTGCCACACCGAACAAAATGACGCCGACAGCTGTAATAATGTTGTAGATCACAATTTTCATGACGTCCGCATATGCGAGTGAACCGATGACACCGAATATCACAGTCAGCGCCGCCAGCCAAATCATCAGCTGATGGGTAAAGGCTGCATCGTGAATAAAAATCAATGTGAACACTCTAGTAATGGCATATAAACCGACTTTTGTCAGCAAAGCGCCGAACAACGCGGAGATTGCCGCCGGAGGCGCGTAATAAGAGCCCGGAAGCCAAAAGTAGAGGGGGAAGATTCCGCCCTTCATGCCAAATACCAACAGCAGCAGGACACCAATGACAGTCATCAGCCCGGTTTGTCCTGATTCGCTGATTTTTACACTTAAATCCGCCATGTTCAACGTACCGGTGACAGCGTATAAATAACCGACACCAATGACGAACAGGGCAGACGATACGATATTAAACACAATATATTTAAGGGACTCCCGCAGCTGGATTTTTGTGCCGCCCAATACGATCAGCATATAGGAGGCAATAAGCAGAAGCTCAAAAAATACGTACATGTTAAATAAATCGCCTGTTAAAAACGCTCCGCTCACACCAGCGAGCAAAAACTGAACGCCGGAGTAGTAAAAGGAACGCTCCCGTTTTTCACCGACAGAACGGAAGGAATAAAGGACAACCAATAAACCGACGACCGCTGTTGTGAGAACGAGCAGGCTCGCGAACTGGTCTGCGGCCAGCACAATGCCGTACGGCGCTTTCCAGCCGCCCAAACTGAGTGTCTGGATGCCATTTGTAAAGACAGTCTGTACGAGTATGCCACTGATCACAATCCCGATTGCCGATGCCGCAGTGCTGAAGATCCGCATGAGCATAAGATTCTTCGTCATGAAAATCAGCAGAATGGCTGACAGGAGCGGGATCAGGATTGGCAAAATAACAAAATTATTCATGTTGATCATTTCCCCTCATTTGATCCATATCGTCCGTTTTCAATTCCTGATAAGCGCGGAAGGCCATGACGAGAAGGAATGATGTAACGCCAAATGAAATGACAATAGCTGTCAAAATCAGGGCTTGCGGAAGCGGATCGACAAATGATTTGACATGCTTGCTTAAAATCGGAGCGGCGCCTTCCTTTAATCCTCCCATAGTCAAAAGCATCAAATGAACGCCATGGCTCAAAAGTGCTGTTCCGATAATCACGCGAAGCAGGCTTTTCGAAAGCAGTAAATACGTGGCAGCCATAAAGATAATACCGGCTAAAACAGACATCAAGATTTCCATTATTCTTCCTCTCCAATCGTTTGAATAATGGTCATCGTAATGCCTACGACAACAAGATAAACGCCTAAATCAAATATTGTCGCCGTGGCGAGCTCCGTATCTCCAAATATCGGCAGATGAAAGTGCCCGAATGTATGGCTTAAAAATGGAGCCCCGAATACAAAGGAACCAGCGCCGGTTAATACAGCGAGCAGAAGCCCGGCTCCCGCCACGTAAATGAAATTAACCGGCAAAATCGCACGGACGGTTTTTAAATCATACGCCAATAGCAGCAGAACGATGGAAGCGGACGTGATCAGCCCGCCGACAAAGCCGCCTCCAGGCGCGTTATGCCCTGAGAAAAATAAATAGAAAGAGAAAAGCAAAATGATAAAGGATACAAGCTTTGTCACGGTTTGAAGAATTAAGTCATTTGTTTTTTGTTCATTCACCGCTTCTCTCCTCCTCTTTTACTTTTGTTTTAATCATGCTGTATATGCCAAGAGCGGCAACGGCCAGCACCGTTATTTCAAACATTGTATCAAAGCCCCTGAAATCAACGAGGATGACATTGACAACATTATCCCCTCCGCCAAGATCGTGGCTGTTTTTTAAGAAGAAGGATGAAATACTGTCTTTTGTCCGCTGGCTTGACGATGCAATGCCAAGCAGGGTGACAATAATGCCGACTCCTAAAGCAATGATAAAGTTCGTCAATCGGAACGTTCTCGTTTTCGTTTTCATCCTCAACTTCGGCAGATGATAGAAACAAAGCAGGAACAATGCCACAGAAATGGTTTCAATGACAAGCTGAGTCAATGCCAAGTCCGGCGCTCTGAAAATCACAAAAAACAATGCGAGCGTATAACCGACAACACCGAGTGAGATAATCGCCGTCAACCTTGATCTGGCAAAAACAGTCGCCGCTGTGGCGCTGATCATGACAAGTGTCAGAATCATTTCGTATCCGCCGATATCAGCCATGCCTTCTGTTGTAAAGGAAAATCCGCCTTTGATCATCATAACTCCGCCCATCAGTATGATGAAACCAGCGAAGATATACAGCAAATAATCCCTTAAGAACCCGGTCATATATTGTTTTGTGACTCGATAAGAGCCTTTTTCCATGAGAGCCAGAAGCTTATCGTAGAACCGATTGAGTGCCAATTTCGAAGGAAACAGTTTATAGATTCCCTTCCATTTATTCATAGCCAAATATCCAAGAGTGCCGATAACAATGATACCCGCTGTCATCTTCAATTCT